>CAZNMF010000230.1:0-4229 GCA_964573795.1 uncultured Solibacteraceae bacterium | reverse complement strand
CCGATGACGCCGACGATGCCCCCGGGCGGCAGCGTGAAGTCGAGATCGTCGATCAACAGCTGATCGCCGTAGCCCTTGCGAAGGCCGTTCGCCTCGACGACGACGTTGCCGAGGCGCGGGCCGGGCGGGATGTAGATCTCGACGCGATCGATCTTCTCGACCGTGTCCTCGTTGAGCAGCTGCTCGTACGCGTTCAGGCGCGCTTTGCCCTTGGCCTGCCGCGCGCGCGGCGACATCTGAATCCACTCGAGCTCGCGCGCAAGCGTGCGCTGGCGCTTGGACTCCGACTTCTCCTCCTGCGCCAGCCGCTGCTGCTTCTGTGTGAGCCAACCCGAGTAGTTGCCTTCCCACGGAAACGCGCGCGTGCGATCGAGCTCGAGGATCCAGTTCGCGGCGTTGTCGAGGAAATAGCGATCGTGCGTGATCGCGACGATCGTGCCTTTGTACTCGTGCAGGAAGTGCTCGAGCCAGGCGACCGACTCGGCGTCGAGATGGTTCGTCGGCTCGTCGAGCAGCAGCATGTCCGGCGACTGCAGCAGCAGCCGGCACAGCGCGACGCGGCGCCGTTCGCCGCCCGAGAGCGTCGTCACGTCCGCGTCCGGCGGCGGCAGGCGCAGCGCGTCCATCGCGTGCTCGAGCTTCGAGTCGAGGTCCCACGCGCCGGCCGCCTCGATCGCGTCCTGCACCTTCGCCTGCTCCTCGAGGACCTTGTCCATCTCCTCGGGCGACAGCTCTTCGGCGAACTTCGCGTTGATCTCGTCGAAGCGCGTGAGCAGCGCGCGAATCGGCGCCACGCCTTCCTCGACGTTGCCGAGCACGTTCTTCGTGGAATCGAGCTGCGGCTCCTGCGGCAGATAGCCGACGGTGTAGCCGGCCGACAGCGTCGCTTCGCCCTGATAGTCGTGATCGAGGCCCGCCATGATCCGGAGCAGCGACGACTTGCCCGATCCGTTCGCGCCGATGATGCCGATCTTCGCGCCGTAGAAGAACGAGAGCCAGACGTCTTTGAAGACGACCGAGTCGGGCGGATAGATCTTGCCCAGACCTTTCATGGTGTAGATGAATTGAGGCATCGCGGGAGATTTTACAGGCTGCGGGCTGCGGGCTGCGGACTACAGGGTACGACGGCGGGCGGCCACAGAGGGCCGCCCCTGCGATTGCCCCGGTGCCATGAGCGCCGTCCCTACGAACGGCCCCGCACCGGAAGCGCCGGCTCCGGTGTCGGCGTTTCCGCCGCGTAGTCCTCGCCGGGATTGACGAACTGGTCGTGCTCGAAGTCGTACTGCTTGTCGTAGAGCTGCCGGTACCGGCCGCCGAGCGCGAGGAGCTGCGCGTGCGTGCCGCGCTCGATGATCTCGCCGTTCTCGAGCACCAGGATCTGATCGGCGCTGCGAATCGTCGACAGCCGGTGCGCGATGACGAACGTCGTCCGGCCGTGCCGCAGGGAGCGCAGGCCGTCCTGGATCAGCGCCTCGCTCTCGCTGTCGAGGCTCGACGTCGCTTCGTCGAGCAGCAGGACGCGCGGATCCGCGAGGATCGCGCGCGCGATCGCCACGCGCTGGCGCTGGCCGCCCGACAGCCGCACGCCGCGCTCGCCGACGACCGTGTCGTACCCCTTCTCGAACTCGTCGATGAACTCGTCGGCGTGCGCGATGCGGCTGACGCGCACGATCTCCTCGCGCGACGCGTGCGGCGTGCCGTACGCGATGTTCTCGGCGATCGTGCCGTCGAACAGGAAGTTGTCCTGCAGCACGACCCCGAGGTGCCGGCGGTAGTCGGCGAGCCGCAGCGTGTTGAGATCGTGTCCGTCCACGCGCACGATGCCCGACAGCGGCCGGTTGAACGCCATCACGAGGCTGATGAGCGTGCTCTTGCCCGATCCCGACGATCCGACGAGCGCCGTCGTCGTGCCCGCGGGCGCGGTGAACGTGATGTGCTTCAGCACGGGAACGCCGGGGTTGTACTCGAACGACACGTCCTCGAACGCGATGTCGCCGGCGACGTCGTCGAGCGACGCGCGTGTGGCGTCCTGCGCGTCCTCGCGCGCCGTGTCGAGCAGCTCGCGGATGCGATCGAGGCCCGCGAACGCCTCGCTGATCTGCGTGCCGATCGAGGCGATCTGCACGATCGGCGCGGCCATCAGGCCCGTGAACAGCAGATACGCGAACAGATCGCCCAGCGTCATCGTGCCCGCGACGATCGCATGTCCGCCGAGCAGGATGATGACGATGCCGATCGCGCCGATGACGACGCTCGAGAACGCCGTCGTGGCGGAGACGCCGGTCATCGACTTCGCGACGTTGCGAAAGAGCTTGTGCGCGCCCTTCGCGAAGACGAGGTCCTCGCGCTTCTCGGCGGTGTACGTCTTGATGACGCGCACGCCGCCGAGCGCCTGGTTGAAGCGGCCCGTCAGGTCCGCGTAGATCTTGCCGCGCTCGCGGAACAGCGGCCGCAGCGTGCGGAACGCGTAGCTCATCGCGCCGGCGAACGCGAACAGCACGAGCAGCGTGACGATCGTCAGCCGCCAGTTGAGATAGAGCAGCGCGATCAGCGCGAAGCCGGCGGTGACCATGCTGCCCACGAGCTGGACGAGGCCGGTCCCGACGAGGTTGCGGATGCCCTCGGGATCGTTCATCACGCGCGAGATCAGCACGCCGGTCTGCGTCGTGTCGAAATAGCGCACGGGCAGGCGCATCACGTGCTCCTCGATGCGCCGGCGCATGTCGGTGATGGCCTTCTGCGCGGCGACGCCGAGAATCTGCGACAGGCCGAACGAGGTGACCGCCTGCACGATCGTCGCGGCGCCCGTCGCGATCGCGAGCCACGGCAGCAGATCCGTCCGCCCCTTCTGCAGCACGTCGTCGATGAAGAACTTCGACAGGCTGGGCAGAACCATGCCGGCCGCGCGGCTGATGAGCATCAGCAGCAGACCGAGCAACAGGCGTCCGCGCCGCGCCCAGATGAGCACGCGCGCCTCCTGCCACGCGGCAGACCAGCGGATTTTCTTTTTCGCGTCCTTCGATCCGGCCGCCGGGGCGCTCGTGCGCGCCTGCCCCGAACGCTCGGCTTGATGAGAAGTGACTCCGGGATGCGTACGCAAATCGCTTCAAGGATACACGGCCCGCCGGGCCGCCCGCCTCGCCCGTTCGGGCAGGCCGCGCGCCGGCTTCGGCTATGCTGTCGGAGTTCCCCGCGAGGCGCCCGCCATCGTGACCACGCCAGAGCCCGATTCGCCGCCGGAGCCGCCCGCGGCGGAGCGCCCGGAATCCACCGCCGCTCCGCTGCCCACGATCCGCGAAGGCTGGACGGATCTGCCGGACGAAGCGCTGCTGGATCTGCGCCTCAGCGAGCTCGGCCTGACGATCGAAGGCAGCTGGCTCGAGCCGCGGCTCGACGAGCTCTACCGCGACCTCGCCGCGCGCGGACTGTCGTTCCGGCCGCACTTCTGGCTCTCGGCCGAGTGGTTCACGCCGGACGGCGTGCCGGGCATCGCGATTCCCTTCTACCTCGCGCACCCGCGGCTGATGAAGCTCGAGCGGGCGCAGATGCTCGAGGTCGAAGGCGGCACGCCCGAGTGGTGTCTGCAGATCCTGCGGCACGAAGCGGGACACGCGTTCGACAACGCGTACGCGCTGCGGCGGCGCCGGCGGCGCGTGCGGATCTTCGGCCGGCCGACCACCGAGTATCCGGATTTCTATCTGCCGAAGCCGTACTCGAAGAGCTTCGTGCTGCACCTCGACTCGTGGTACGCGCAGAGCCATCCGGACGAGGACTTCGCGGAGACGTTCGCGGTGTGGCTCGCGCCGGACAGCGACTGGCGCGTGCGGTACGCGGACTGGCCGGCGCTGCGCAAGCTCGAGTACATGGACGAGCTGATGGCCGAGATCGCGGGCCGGCCACCGATCGTCGCGTCGCGCCGGCGCGTCGAGCCGATCGAGCGCCTGCGCACGACACTGCGGCGCCACTACGCGCGCAAGCGCGAGCACTACGGCCTCGAGCACCCGAACTTCTACGATCGCGATCTGCGCCGGCTGTTCTCGGCGGGCGAGGAATCTCGTCGCAACCGCAAGGCGTCACGCTTCATCCACTCGATCCGCCGCGACGTCCGCCGCCTCGTCGCGGAGTGGACGGGCGCGTATCAGTACACGATCGATCGCGTGATCGAGGACATGATCGGACGCGCCGAAGAGCTCGGCCTGCGCCTGAAGTATCCCGAGGACCGCACGAAG
>CAZNMF010000229.1:0-1990 GCA_964573795.1 uncultured Solibacteraceae bacterium | reverse complement strand
AGCGTTTCGAAGAAGCGTGGTCCCACCGACGTGCTGTAGGCGAGCGCATCCGTGTCGCTCGGCTCGCGCCCCGGCAGGACCAAACGTCGTCCGTCGTGGCTTGGAGGCATTCGCGCGGACGCGGTCATCGACGAGACGTTGCCCACTCGGGCCATTTCCGTGCGGAGACGATCGTAGAAGCGCGATCGATCGCCGTCGGTGCCGTACCGCTGCGGCGGTAGCGTGAGATGCGCGACGAGCAGCGGCTGCGGATCGATCTCGATGCCTGGCTGATCGTTCACCAGCTCCTGCCGGACGGCCATCGACACGTTGGCGAGCAGGACGAGTGTCAGTGCGAATTCGATGGCCAGGAACGTCGCGGTCCAGAATCGCGTGCGGCGGGCGCCAGTGGTCTGCCGTCCACCGTCTTTGAGGACGCCGTTCACGCCGATGCGAGCGCTTTGAAGCGCCGGGACGAGGCCGAAGACCAACACGCTCGCGGTGCACGTCGCGACGAGCGCCATGAGCACGCGGCCGTCGATCGTGAGGTCGATCCAATAGGGTAGAGGCGAGGACGCGGGGTAGCTCCACGCCAGGAGTCGAACGGCGACGAACGCGAACGCCAGCCCGGCGGCGCCGCCGAGCGCAGCGAGGCACGCGCTCTCGCTCAACAACTGACGCACGACGCGTGCGCGGGTGGCGCCAAGCGCGAGGCGGATGGCCACTTCACGCGACCGCACCGCCAATCGCGCGAGCAGCACGTTGGCGACGTTCGCGCAGGCCACGAGGAGCACGAGCAGGCCGGCCGTGAGGAACGCGAGCCACTCTGGCTCGGTGATCTTGCCGTTGAAGTGATCGTTGATGAGCACGCTCTCGAAACGGATGTCGCCGTGGCTCGCTGGAAATGCCGCTTCGAGTCGACGCTGCGCCGCCTGCAACTCCGCCTGTGCATCGACTGGGCCGGCGGTGTCCCGCAATCTGCCGAACACCGCGAGCGAACGCTGCGTTCGCGGCGCGTCGGCCAGGCCCGGCATCGCCGAAAGCGGCAGCCACAGATCGGCCTGGCCGGGGAAGTGAAAGCCATCCGGCATTACACCGACGATCGTGGCGTTCACGCCGTTGATCCGTACCGTTCGTCCGAGAATCGACGGGTCGCGATCGTAACGGGATGCCCAGACGGCGTTTCCGATCAGTGCCGTCAGCGGTGCGCCGGGCCGGTCGTCGTCTGGCTGCAGCGCACGGCCGGCGACCGATACGGCGCCGAGCATCGGAAACGCTGACGCGGACACGTAACAGCCCGCCACGCGCGCGGGCGCATCGTCCTCGTCGGCGAGACCGAGTGGGGCGGCCATGTACGCCGCCAGTCCTTCGAACGCACGCATCGATTGATGCAGATCGACGAAATCCTGATACGAGATGCCGGACGCGCTTCCATCGTGATTGCGCGTGCTCAGGAACAGCACGCGATCGGGATCAGGGATCGGCAGTCCGCGCAGGCAAATCGCATTGACCATCGTGAAGAAGCCCATGCTCACGCCGATGCCGAGGCCCAGGCCGGCGACGATGAGCATCGTCGAGCCCGGGCGGGCTGTCACGGCGTGTCTTGCCATCCGGAAGTCCTGACCGAGCGAGTCGATCAACGGCCAGCCGCGTTGATCGCGATAGGCCTCTTTGATCTGATCGACGCCGCCGAATGTGCGACGCGCGGCGGCCTCGGCCTCCGCGCGCGACAATCCACGTTCGATCAGGTCGTCCGTGAGATCGTCGAGATGGGCGCGCAGCTCCGCGTCGAGCGCGCGGTCGCGCGCCGAGCGACGGAACAGTCCGGCGAGACGCGTGAGCCAGACGCGGAGGGCGGTCATGGCCTTACGCTTCCTGGCTGAGCATGCGCGACAGCACGTCCACCGTGCGCGCCCAGCTCTTCGTGGCCGCGGCGAGCTGCTTTCGGCCGGCAGCAGTGATGCTGTAGAAACGCGCGCGCCTGTTGCGCTCGCTCACGCCCCACGTCCCT
>CAZNMF010000228.1:0-11817 GCA_964573795.1 uncultured Solibacteraceae bacterium | reverse complement strand
CCTCCACGCGGCGTTGCGTCGTCAGGCTTGCGCCCATTGCGAACAATTCCCTACTGCTGCCTCCCGTAGGAGTCTGGGCCGTGTCTCAGTCCCAGTGTGTCCGTCCGCCCTCTCAGGCCGGATACCGATCGTCGCCTTGGTGAGCCGTTACCTCACCAACTAGCTAATCGGACGTAGGCCCCTCTTCAAGCGCCAGGTCTTGCGATCCCCGGCTTTGATGTCCCCGTATCTAAACAGGGCATGTCATGCGGTATTAGCCCTCCTTTCGGAAGGTTATCCCCCACTCGAAGGCAGGTCGCCCACGCGTTACTCACCCGTTTGCCACGCTACCAACCCCTTGCGGGGTCTTCGCGTACGACTTGCATGTATTAGGCACGCCGCCAGCGTTGATTCTGAGCCAGGATCAAACTCTCAAGTTAAAGTTGGCGCCCCTCGACGCGCCCCGAAGGACTCGACCGAGAGACAATCCGTTTTAACCCAAGCGCCTGTTGATTGATGGCTCTCGGATTCATTCCCCGCCTTCGCCCTCACTTGCGTTCGGGCTCCGGCGAGGCCGTTCAAGTATGCCTGCTCCGGCGACCGCTCACGCGGCCGCTTCAGCGAGGCGCTGATACTCGACGGGCTGTGCTTGCACGTTCTATCTAGTTTTCAAAGAACCGGACACCCTTTCGGGCGTGCCGCCGTCGGCGCGAATTCCGTCCGAAGGCGAACCTTCCAAACTTACGACAGCCGCGTAACCGCTGTCAACTGAAATCTCCCGCCCGCGCCCTGCGCCCGCATCGCCATTTTGCGACGAACACGGCCGACGCCCCATTGGGACGTTCCCGACCGTTTGGCTTTCGCGCGGGCCGAGCTGGAAGACCGGACGCGTTGACCGCCCCTGCGGGCCGACCGTCACGTCCAGGAACCCCCAATACTAGAGATCCGGCTGCCGCTTGTCAACTCCCGTCCCGGGATTGGCCACGACCACGCGCACCGCGCGGCGCCCGACCTCGAGCACCAGCGGCAGCCGCGCCGCCTCGATCCGCGCGCGCGCGTCGGTCACCCGCTCGCGATCGATCCGCACGCCGCCCTGCTGAATCTTCCGCGACGCCTCGCTCGACGAGCTCGCCAGCCCCGCATCCGCCACCAGCTTCGCCAGCCCAACGCCGGCCTCAGGAATCGCCAGCGCCACTTCCGGTAACGCCTCGGCCGCCAGCTCGCCGCGCGCGAATCGCGCCTCGAACCGCTCCGCCGCGCCGCGCGCCGCCTCCGCGGAATGGAAATCCGCGACGATGCGCGTGGCGAGATCGATCTTGACCTGCTTCGGATGCCGCGCGCCGGACTGCGCTTCGGCGCGCAGACGCTCGATCGCGCCCACCGATTCGTCCGTGAGCAGCAGGTAGTAGCGCCACATCAGCTCGTCGCTGATCGACATCAGCTTGCCGAACATCTCGTCAGGCGTTTCCGTCACGCCCACGTAGTTCCCCAGGCTCTTCGACATCTTCTCGACGCCGTCGAGCCCCTCCAACAGCGGCGTCGTCATCACGACCTGCGCCTCGAGCCCGTAGCCCGGCATGATGTCGCGCCCGACGTTCAGGTTGAACAGCTGGTCCGTGCCGCCGAGCTCGACGTCGGCCTTCAGAAAAACGGAGTCGTACGCCTGCGCGAGCGGGTACAGGAACTCGTGCACCGCAATCGGCTTGCCCGACTCGAACCGCTGCTTGAAGTCGCGTCGCTCGAGCATCTGCGCCACGTTGTAGCGCGCGGCGAGGCGAATCAGCCCCTCGGCGCCGAGCGGCGTCATCCACCGCGAGTTGAAATCCACGACGGTCCTGGCCGGATCGAGCATGCGAAACACCTGCGACTTGTAGGTTTCCGCATTGGCGGCGATCTCCTCGCGCGTCAAAGGCGGCCGCGTCTTCGATCGCCCCGTCGGATCGCCAATGAGCCCCGTGAAATCGCCGATGAGAAACACGACGCGATGGCCGAGGTCCTGGAAGTGCTTCATCTTGCGGATGAGCACCGTGTGGCCGAGGTGCAGGTCCGGGGCGGTGGGATCGAATCCCACCTTGACGATGAGCGGCGCGCCCGTTTCCGCCGACCGCGCGAGCTTCGCCCGCAGCTCACCCGCGCGGACGACGTCCACGCAGCCCTTCGTGAGATACGCCAGCTGCTCGTCAACGGTCATCGTCATGGGACTTTGAGCTTACTGCGGGCTGCAGGCTGCGGGCTACGGGCGCGGGGCGCAAGGCGACGATCTGCGCCCGACGCCGTAGCCTGTAGCCCGTAGCCTGGGAACGCACGTGCGCGGCCTGGACGTGCGCGTAGGCGAGATGGATCCGTGATTCGTGACGCTGCGCGCCGCTGTGGCTGATCCCTGCCGGCCCTGAAGTCGGACCGAATTGGGCGCTGCGACGTCCGGGCTACGCGGTGAACACCACCCGCCGGCCGTCGATCCGCCACGCCTCGTGCAACACGCGCTGCAGGGCCGCCGGATAGATCGCGTGCTCGACCTCGAGCACGCGCGCGGACAACGATTCCGCGGTGTCGTCATCGCGCACGGACACCGCGGCCTGCATCACGATCGGTCCGGCATCGAGCTCCGGCGTGACGAAATGCACTGTGGCGCCGGTGATCTTCACCCCATGCTCGAGCGCCTGACGCTGCGCGTCGACGCCGGGGAACGCCGGCAACAACGACGGGTGGATATTGAGCACGGCGTCGGGAAACGCGGCGCAGAACTCCGGGCCGAGCAGGCGCATGAAGCCGGCCAGGCACACGAACGTGACGCGTCGCGCCTTCAGCGCGTCGACCAGGGCGCGATCGAACGCGGCGCGGCTCGCATACGACCGGTGCGGCAACACCAGGGTCTCGATGCCCGCGGCAGCAGCGCGTGCGAGCCCGGCGGCATCGGCGCAATTCGAGATGACCAGGCGGATGTCCGCCGCGAGCGTGCCCGCCGAGACGGCGTCAATCAACGCTTGCAGATTGGATCCCCGGCCGGAGATCAGCACGCCGATCTTCGGCCGCGCCTCGTCACTCACCTTCACCCCCATCGCGCCCGCCATCATGCCACGCGCGCGGCACGTGCCTTGCGAAGCAGACAGCGCCTCAGGAGGATTCCCGATGATCGCTGCCGACCGCGCCCGCTTCTTTCATTGCACCGTGTATCCCGCCCAGCCCCGTGCGCGCTTCCGGCGAACCGCCGATTACCGCGCATTTCTGGCGGTGCTACGCGACGGCCTCACGAGACATCCGGTCCGCGTGCTCGCGTACACGGTCCTGCCGGAGCACTGGCATCTGATCGCGGGTCCGACGGACCCCGTGCCGCTCTTCGAGCTCGTCGCACGGGTAATCAAGACCCATCTGACGCGGGAACCCGTCGACACATCCGCAGGCGCCGCGCACCGCCGCTACGCCGCGCCCATCGACGTCGAACCTCTCCTCGCGCCAGTCGACATCGTCCGCCGCTGCGGCGACGTGGAGCGGCAGGCGCTCGAGGCCGGGTTGGTGCCACGGGCGCAGGACTGGCCGTGGTCGAGCCTCGCCGATCGCGTGTTCGCCCTGGAGCGCGTGCCGTTGGCGGCAACGCCGTTTCTCGCGTCGCAGACCTGGCTCGACTACCTCAACGACGCCGCGGCCGCCACACGGGTCCCGGCTGGCGTGCCGCGCCTAGGTGATCTCGCCGAGATGCCACGCCGCCTCGCCCGCCTCGCGCAGCGCGGCCAGGAGACGATCCGCGTCGGTCGGCGCCGCCACGAGGATCAGGCCGACGCCCATGTTGAACGCGCGGAACATCTCCGCCTCCGGCACGCCGCCGGCTCGTTGTAGCCACTGGAAGATCGGCGGGATCGTCCAGCTCGACCGATCGAGCGCAAAGCTCCGTCCGTCCGGGAGCACGCGCGGCAGGTTGTCGGTGATGCCGCCGCCGGTGATGTGCGCCATGCCCTTGATCGCGCGCGACTCGAGCAGCGGCTTGATGACGGGCAGATACGATCGATGCGGACGCAGGAGCGCCGCGCCGGCGGTGTCGCCGAGCTCGGGCACGACGCTGTCGACGCGCAGGCCGAGCACGTCGAAGACGATCTTGCGCGCCAGCGAGTAGCCGTTCGTGTGCAGGCCCGACGAGGGCAGGGCGATCAGCCGATCGCCGGCGCGAATCGCGTGTCCGTCGATGACGCGATCGCGCTCGACAGCGCCGACGATGAAGCCGGCGACGTCGTATTCGCCTTCGGCATAGAAACCGGGCATCTCGGCGGTCTCGCCGCCGAGCAACGCGCACTGATTCTCGCGGCACGCGCGCGCGATGCCCGAGACGATCTGTTCGGCGACCTCGGGCGCGAGTCGTCCCGTGGCCAGATAGTCGAGAAAGAACAGCGGCTGCGCACCCTGCACGAGGATGTCGTTGACGCAGTGGTTCACCAGATCGACGCCGATGGTGTCGTGCACGCCGGCCAGGAATGCGACCTTGAGCTTCGTCCCGACGCCGTCGGCGCTCGCGACGAGCACCGTGTCGCCACTGCCTTGGCCGAGCGCGAACAGCCCGCCGAACGATCCGACGCCCGAGAGCACGCCCGGCGTATAGGTGCCCCGCGCCAGCGCCTTGATGCGGCGCACCGTGTCGTTGCCGGCGTCGATGTCCACGCCCGACTGCCGATAGTCCACTCCGCTCACGCGTCAGTACTCCAGTTCCTTGATGAGCGCCTCGGCAACGCGGCGCTCCGGCGCTCCGGCCGGCGCGGACGCGAGCGCGCGCCGCACGTCGGCGCCGAATCGCTCTTCTTCGAAATCCTCGGAGGACAGCATGTCGAAGGCGTCGCCAACGAGCGCGACCGTGGACTGACTGTCGGCGCGCTGCGCCATCACCTTCAGCACGACGTCGGCATTGCGCAGCGCGACGAAGCCCACGCCGAGCGTGATCGCGGCACGCGCGGGATCCTTCGACGTCACGCCCGCGTCGAACAGCATCGCGAGGGCGGGCTCACGGCCGGAGACGGCGAGCACGGCGAGCGCGTGCACGACGCCGCGCAGCAGCGGCTGATACGACGGATTGGCCGACGCGTACTCGAGTGTCGATTTCAAATAGGCGAGGCGCGCGTCGCAGTCGACGCCCTGCAGACACAACGCCGCGGAGATCGTCGGCTGCAGCTCGCGCGGCGCCGAGTCCTGCAGCTTCGCGAGCACCGCGCGCGACGACGCGTCGCCCAGCCGTCCGAGCGCGGTGACCGCATCGTCCTGCAGCGGGCCGTCGAGCTGCGCGACGGCCGTGATGTCCGCAAGCGCGTAGCGGCCGCCGTAGTCGCCGAGCGCCTCGATGACCGCGCCGCGGAACAGGTCCTGGCCGCGCATGACCAGCGGCGCGAGCGCGTCGCGCACGGACGCGCCGGTGCCGGCCGCGGCCAGCGCGCGCGTCAGCGCAGGCCTCACGAACTCGGACTGCTCGGTGGCCAGCGCGCGCACGAGCGCCGGGACGACCGCCGGATCGGGATGGTGCTCGAACCACTGATACGCGACGGTCCGGACGCGATCATTGCGATCCGGCAGCACCTGCTGCGCGATCTGCGCGGTCACCGCGGGATCGATCTGCGAGAGCAGCACGAACGCCTTGAACCTGACGTACTCGTCCCTGTCGGTCCTCGTGACGGCCTCACGCAGCGCCGGCACGGCGATGGCCGCGGGCGCGCGGCGGACGACGCGCGCGGCGTTGGTACGCGTGGCGAAGTCGAAGGAGCCCAACTGCGAGATGGCCGTGCGAATCGCGGCGGCATCCGCCGGCTGCTGCGCGGGAGCGGCGCCGGCGAGCATCGCCACGAGCACGAGCGAGGCGGCGAGCATGCGGGTGTTACTCGGCCAGTTTGAGCGCGAGCTGCAGATACGCCGCTTCGTTGCTCGGAAATGCGACGGGATAGCGGCCCGTGTAGCACGACGTGCAGTACGAGTGACGATTCGAGCCGACCGAGGCGAGCAGGCCGTCGACGCTGACGTAGCCGAGCGAATCGGCGCCGATGTAGCGGCGGATCTCGTCGAGCGTGTGCGTGGCCGCGATCAGCTCGGCCCGGCGTGGCGTGTCGACGCCGTAGAAGCATGGCGAGATCGTCGGCGGACAACTGATCCGCATGTGCACTTCGGTCGCGCCGGCGGCGCGGACCATCTTGACGATCTTCCGGCTCGTCGTGCCGCGGACGATCGAGTCGTCGACGAGCACGACGCGTTTGCCGCTCAGGATGCTGCGCACGGGATTGAGCTTCACACGCACGCCGAAGTGCCGCACCTTCTGATGCGGCTCGATGAACGTCCGACCCACATAGTGGTTGCGGATCAGACCCATCTTCAGCGGCAAGCCCGACTCTTCGGCGAATCCCGTTGCCGCGCACACGCCCGAGTCCGGGATCGGCACGACGACGTCGGCCAGCACCGGCTGCTCGCGCGCGAGCCGGCGACCGAACTCCGTGCGGACCTCGTTGACGCTCTGGCCGAAGACGTACGAGTCCGGCCGCGCGAAGTAGACGTGCTCGAAGATGCAATGCGCCGACGGAGCCTGCGGGAAGGGCCGGAACGACTTCGGCCCCTCGGGCCCGATCACCAGCATCTCGCCGGGCTCGATGTCGCGCACCCACGTCGCGTCGATCAAATCGAGCGCGCAGGTCTCCGACGAGACGACGTACGCGTCGCCGAGACGTCCGAGCGTGAGCGGCCGGAAACCGTGCGGATCGCGCACGGCGATCAGGCGATCCTTCGTCAGCAGCACGAGCGAGAACGCGCCCTGCGCCTGCGTGATCGACTCGATCAGCGCCTGCTCGATCGCGGACGCTCTCGAGCGCGCATACAGGTGCAGCAGCACTTCCGTGTCGCTCGTGGTCTGGAAGATCGACCCCTGCGAGACGAGCACGTCGCGCAGCTCCTGCGCGTTGACGAGATTGCCGTTGTGCCCGATCGCGATCTCGCCGTGCGCGCAATCAATCAGGATCGGCTGCGCGTTCTTGATGCCGCTCTCGCCCGCCGTCGAATAGCGCACGTGCCCGATGGCGCTCGTGCCGGCGAGGCGCGCGAACGTCTCTTCGTCGAAGTTGTCCGCGACGTAGCCGACGGCTTTGTGCATGTGCAGCCGTTCGCCGTCCGACGCCGCGATGCCGACGCTCTCCTGACCGCGATGCTGCAGGGCGTAAAGCCCGAGATAGGTGAGATTGGCGGCCTCGGTGTGGCCGTAAATCCCGAAGACACCGCACTCTTCTTTGAGCTCGTCCATGGTCAGGTCAGGGCTCCAGGCCCGATCGAAATCGACCCTAAGTCACTCGCTGGATTGAGCTTAGAACTGAGCTCCAGACAGCGATCTTAGCATGCCCGCCGGCGGCGCGGCCACCGGCTCATCCCAGCCACACGCGCGCGTTGCGAAACAGACGCATCCAGCCGCCGTCTTCGCCCCAGCCTTCGGGCCGCCACGAGTTCTGCACGGTCCGGAACACGCGCTCCGGATGCGGCATGGTGATCGTGACGCGGCCGTCGTCCGAACAAACGGCGGCGATGCCGCGCGGCGATCCGTTGGGATTGGCCGGGAACGTCTGCGTGACGCGGCCGCGCGTGTCGACGAATCGAAGCGCGACGCCGCCATCCGCTTCCAGCCGGCCGAGCGCGTCCTCGCTCCGGAACTGCGCCTGGCCTTCGCCGTGCGCGACGACGATGGGCAACTGCGAGCCTTCCATGCCCGCCAGCAGCACGGACGGGCTCTTCTCGACGCGCACGAGGGCGACGCGCGCCTCGTACTGTTCGGAGACGTTGCGCACGAATCGCGGCCAATGTGAGGTGCCCGGGATGATCTCGTGCAGGCTCGACAGCATCTGGCAGCCGTTGCAGATGCCGAGCGCGAAGGTGTCGCGCCGCGCGAAGAACGCCGCGAACTGATCGCGCGCGCGAGCGTTGAAGAGCACGGTCTTGGCCCAGCCCTCGCCGGCGCCGAGCACGTCGCCGTAGGAGAACCCGCCGCACGCGGCCAGCCCTTTGAACGTGGCGAGATCGACACGTCCGGCGAGCACGTCGCTCATGTGGACGTCGAAGGCGTCGAATCCCGCGCGCGTGAATGCGGCCGCCATCTCGTACTGGCCGTTGACGCCCTGCTCGCGCAGGATCGCGACGCGAGGCCTGACGCCCGTCGCGATGAACGGCGCTGCGACGTCTTCGTCCGCCTTGTAGGTGAGCGACGCCGACAAGCCCGGCGCGTCCGCGTCGAGCAATCCGTCGTACTCCTGACGCGCGCACTCGGGATTGTCGCGCAAGCTCTGCATGGTGAAGCTCAGCTCGGCCCACGCGCGGTGCAGATCCACGCGCGACGCCCGATAGATTTCCGTGCCATCTCGCGTGATGCGAATCGTGTCGCCTGGAATCGCGCGGCCGATGACGTGCGTGACGTCGCCGAGTCCGGCTTGTTGAAGTCGCTGCACGATCGCGGGCAGATCCGTGGTGCGCACTTGAACGACGGCGCCGAGCTCTTCGCTGAAGAGCGCCGCGAGCGGATCCGCGTCAAGCGCGCTGATGTCGACGTCGAGCCCGGCGTGCCCCGCAAACGCCATCTCCGCGAGCGTGGCGAACAAGCCGCCATCCGATCGGTCGTGGTACGCGACGAGCCATCCATCCGCAAGGCACGACTGGATGACGTCGAAGAACGCCGCCAGCCGCCGCGGATCGTCGAGATCCGGGACGGCATCGCCAACCTGGTTCCACGCGAGCGCCAGCGCCGATCCGCCGAGACGATTCCGGCCCGCGCCGAGATCGATCAGCAGCAGTCGCGCATCGATCTCCGGCCGCACTTGCGGCGTCACCGCCAGGCGAACGTCGGGCACCGGCGCGAACGCGGAGACGATCAGCGAGAGCGGCGCGGTGACTGATCGCTCGTGGTTGCCCGCGCCCTCGGCCGTCCACGCCGTGTGCATGGACATCGAGTCCTTGCCGACAGGAATGACGAGACCGAGCGCAGGACAGAGATCCATGGCGACCGCGCGGACCGTGTCGAAGAGCGCCTGGTCTTCGCCCGGATGTCCGGCCGCGGCCATCCAGTTGGCGGAGAGCTTGACGTCCTGCAGCTTCGCAATGCGCGCGCTCGCGATGTTCGTGATGGCCTCGGCGACGGCCATGCGGCCGGAAGCGGGCGCGTCGACGAGCGCGAGCGGCGTGCGCTCGCCCATCGCCATCGCCTCGCCCTCGTAGCCGTCGTAGCTCGCCAGCGTGATGCCGGCGTCGGCGGCCGGCACCTGCCACGGCCCGACCATCTGATCGCGGCTGACCAGGCCAGTCACGCTGCGATCGCCGATCGTGACGAGGAATCCCTTGCCGGCCACCGCCGGCACGCGCAGCACGCGGCTCGCAGCTTCGGCGATCGTGATGCCGTCGAGCGCCAGCGGCGCGTGCGCGCTCGGCACGCGATCGAACGCACGACGCATCTTCGGCGGCTTGCCGAACAGCACGGACAGCGGCAGATCCACGGGCGTGCCCGTCAACCGATCGTCGTCCACCTGCAGATGAGGCTCCGCCAGCGCCTCGCCGACAACGGCGAACGGGCAGCGCTCGCGCGTGCAGATCGCCGTGAACGTCTCGAGATCGTCCGGCGCGATCGCGAGCACGTAGCGCTCCTGCGCTTCGTTGCACCAGATCTCGAGCGGCGACAGCGCGGCGTCCGCGCTCGGGATGCGGCGCAGCGCGATCCGTCCGCCGCGGCCGCCGTCTTTGATGAGCTCGGGCAGCGCGTTGGACAGCCCGCCCGCGCCGACGTCGTGGATGAAGCGAATCGGATTGCGATCGCCGAGCTGCCAGCAGCGATCGATCACTTCCTGGCAGCGGTGCTCCATCTCCGCGTTGTCGCGCTGGACCGACGCGAAATCCAGCTCCGCGTCGCTCGCGCCGGACGTCATCGAGGACGCCGCTCCACCGCCGAGGCCGATGAGCATCGCGGGCCCGCCGAGCACGACGAGCAGCGATCCGACCGGGATGTCGCGCTTCCTGACGTGCGCGTCGCGAATCGTGCCGAGCCCGCCCGCGATCATGATCGGCTTGTGATAACCGCGCACGCGGCCGCGATCGCGTTGCTCGAGCGTGCGGAAGTAGCCGCAGATGGCCGGCCGGCCGAACTCGTTGTTGAACGCGGCGGCGCCGATCGGGCCATCGATCATGATCTGGAACGGCGACACGATCCGGCGCGGCTTGCCGATGTCGTCGCGCTCCCAGGGCTGCACGAGGCCGGGCACGCGCAGGTGCGAGACGCTGAACCCGATGAGGCCCGCCTTCGGCCGCGCGCCGCATCCGGTCGCCCCTTCGTCGCGGATCTCGCCGCCCGATCCCGTCGACGCACCGGGATACGGCGCGATCGCGGTCGGGTGGTTGTGCGTCTCGACCTTCATCATGATGTGCGCGGGCTCATCATGCGCGACGAAACGCTCAGTGCCGGGCTCGGGAAAGAAGCGGCGCACGCGCGGACCACGAATCACCGCTGCGTTGTCGGCATACGCGCTGAGGACGTCCTCGTTGGCCGCGTGCTCGTACGTGTGGCGGATCATGCCGAACAGACTGCGCGGCGCGTCGGCACCGTCGACGGTCCACGTCGCATTGAAGATCTTGTGGCGGCAGTGCTCGCTGTTCGCTTGCGCGAACATCATGAGCTCGACGTCGGTGGGATTGCGGCCGAGCGCCCGGAAGGCGTCGCACAGATAGCCGATCTCGTCCGGCGCCAGTGCGAAGCCCTGCGCCGTGTTCGCGCGCTCCAGTGCGGCCCGTCCGCCGCCGATCACGTCAATCGTCAGCAGCGGCCGCGGATCGCCCTGTCCGAACAACGTCGCTGCGTCATCGAGGTGCGCGAGCACGCTCTCGACCATGCGGTCGTGGAGCACGGCGCCCGCGGCGACGCGCTCGTTGGCCGCGAGCGGCCGGCCGGCATCGACGTAGTACGCGATGCCGCGCTCGACGCGCCGAACCGACGTCAGACCGGCGTTGTGCGCGATATCGGTGGCTTTGCTGGACCAGGGGGACTGCGTTCCGCGACGCGGCACGACCAGCAGGAGATCGCCGCGCTCGGAGACCGCGGCGCGGCGCGGGCCGTACTCGAGCAGACGATCCAGCACCGCGCGCCCGGCGGCGTCCAATGGCCGCTCGAGATCGACGAAGTGGATATACCTCGCGCCGATCGAGCGCACCTGCACGCCAGAGGCCGACGTGCGAAGCGTGGCGAGCAGGCGCTCGAGGCGAAATGGAGAGAGTGCCGCGGCGCCCGGCAGGGTCAACATGCGATGTCTATCGAACGACCTCGGCGACGCGCGGCGTACGGAGCGCCGGACCTTCAGGTGCGGCATTGCCCGCGAACACGCGCGCGAAGATCGCGTCGACGTTCTTCAACTGTCCCTCGAGATCGAACGCCTCGTCGATGACCGCGCGCGGCACCTTCGCCGCGACGTCCGGATCGGCGAGCAGCAGCTCCTTGAAATCGCGCTGCTCGTGGAAGGAGCGCATCGCGTTGCGCTGCACCCACTCGTACGCCTGCTCGCGCGAGATGCCGCGCTTGGCCAGCTCCAGCAGAACGGTTCCCGAGAACACGACGCCGCGCGAGCGCTGCAGATTCTCCAGCATCCGATCCGGATACACGACCATGCCGGTGACGATGCGCGTGAAGCGGCGGAGCATGTGATCGAGAGCGATGAAGCTGTCCGGCAGAATCACGCGCTCGACCGACGAGTGCGAGATGTCGCGCTCGTGCCACAGCGCGACGTTCTCGAGCGCGGCCATCGCGTTGGCGCGAATCAGCCGCGCGAGGCCGACGATCTGCTCGCAGCCGATCGGATTGCGCTTGTGCGGCATCGC
>CAZNMF010000227.1:0-1735 GCA_964573795.1 uncultured Solibacteraceae bacterium | reverse complement strand
GAAGGCGAGATAGGGCTGCGCCGTGCGCAGGATGGCGCACGGCGCGGCGGTCACGCGCGCGTCGGCGATCAGCGCCGACGCGCGCGTGGTCGCGATCTTCGACGCGTATCTCGGGTTGTGCAGGAAGGTGACGTCGCCAGGCCTCGCCTCGTCGAGGCTGGCGACGCGCCGTACCTCGATCGCGCCGTCACCTTCGACCGTGCATCCGATTCGTTGAGCGAGCTCCGCAAGCGTCACAGCGGCGTGAGTATAGCGGGCTTCGGGCTACGGGCTACGGGCTACGGGCGGCGGGACTTCGGAGGGGCGGACCTTCAGGTCCGCCCGCTTGGCCGAACCTGACCACCTCCGCCAAGGCTATGGTGGTTCGCCGAAGCCTCGCGCGAAGGCGAAAGGTTCGGCCCTCCGAAAAGCGCGTCGGGCAGCCTCTTCGTCCCCTGGTCCCCTGGTCCCTTCGTCCCCGTCCTACCCTCCATCCACGAACGACGCGAGCCGATCGAGCCCGAGCGCCGCGGCGATCTCGTCGAGGCGCTGGCTGCGGACGTCCGGCGAGAGGTGCAGCGCCTGACGCAGCGCGGTGAGATGCGGCGACGACTGCGGATCCCACGTGATGGCGGTGAGGCCCTGCCCGGCGCCGCGCCAGGACAGGTAGTGTCCGCCGCTGCGAAAGAGAAAGTAGTACGCGAAGACGTTGGGGCCGGGCAGCAGCGCGATGGGCGCGCACAGCAGCGCCAGCGTCCCGTCGACGATCGCCCAGCGAAGATGTTTGTCGCGATCGCCGCTCAGGCTCTTCCGGCTCAGATCGATGGCCGCCGGCGCCGTGAGATCGTCGGCGTGCACGAGACGCACGTGCGTCTCGTGCCGCAGGTGCCACAGCAGACGCTGCTCGGACACGGCTTCGGCGAGCTTGCGGGCGAACCAGCGCCGCGCGCGGCCGTGCGGCGCTTCGTTGTCGGGGGCGGGCGCGTGCCGCGCGCGCTCGCCCTCCGCGAGCGCGCGGGTGAAGATCGCCGTCACGCGCCGCCATCCGGTCGGCGGCGACGCGTCGGCGTCCGCGCGCTCCGCACGCTCGCAATAGAGCTCGTAGCGGTCGTCGCCGACGGGCACGAGGTAGACGTCCATTCCCGATCGCCATGCTAGCATTCCGATGTTCATGGCCCCGACGCCGCCCGATCTCGACGTCCGCAAGATTGCCGCGCTCGCCCGCCTCGAGCTGACCGACGAGGAAGTCGATCTGTTCTCGCGTCAGCTTCGCGACATCCTGGCCTACGCCGAGCAGGTGCAGCAGATCGACACGACGGGGGTGCCGCCGACGTCGCACCCGCTCGCCGGGGCGATGGTGTGGCGCGAGGACGAGCCGCGGCCGTCGCTCGCGCGCGATCTCGTGCTGGAACAGGCGCCCGAGGCCTCGATCCGCGCGGGCCTGTTCAAAGTGCCGAAGGTGCTCTGACGCGTGGCCGCCGACGTGCTCACTGCCACCGCGCTGCGCGACGCGATTGCCGCCGGCCGCCTCTCGGCTGAAGAGGCGTGCCGCGACGCGCTCACGCGCATCGCCTCGTCCAACGACACGCTGCACGCGTTCCACACGGTCGAAGAGGACCGCGCGATCGAGCGCGCCCGCGCGCTCGATCGGCAGTCTGGCGCGCGCGGCCCGCTGCATGGCGTCCCGATCGCGCTCAAGGACAACATGGTCGTGCGCGGCACGATCACGACGTCCGGATCGAAAGTCCTCGAGCAC
>CAZNMF010000226.1:0-2540 GCA_964573795.1 uncultured Solibacteraceae bacterium | reverse complement strand
AGCGAGCTCAGCGTGGCGGTGGCGGTGGCGCCAGCCGCGTCGCCGATTGCAGTGCGCGAGCTCTCGCCGAGCGTGAGCTGGATCGTCCCGCCGCGCGCAGCCGCGGTGCCCGACGACGAGGTCCAGCAGCGACAGCAACAGCAGTAGCGGGCGGCGGGTCCGCGGGCTACGGGCTACGAGGATACGGTCGGGCGCTCGAGGATGCGCGGCGGCGCGCGGGGCGGTCTGGCGGGGTGTCCCCACTATCAGGATCCGCCGAACGCGCGCGAACTTCAAGACTGTTTCGATCCGCGCGAGGCCGCTATGATGGCCGGCCCATGCCCACATCAACCGGCTCGGCGCTCGCCGCGTCTGCGTCGCGCGATCGGCTCGCGCGTCTGCTGGATCGATCCGACCTCGCACGCCTCGTCCCGCAGCTGACCGCAGAGACGCTGCAGGCGATCATCCACGCGCGCGGTCTCGATTCCTGCGGCGTGCTCGTCACCTGCGCGACGCCGGAGCAATTGGCGTCCATCCTCGATTTGGATCTCTGGCACGCTGCGCCGGCCGGCCATGACGATCGTTTCGACGCCGCGCGGTTCGCGGACTGGCTCGCCATGCTGGCCGACATGGACGAAGCCGACGCCGCGCGGACCGTCGCGATGATGGACCTCGACCTGTTCGTCGGCGGCCTGTCCCGGCACGTCCGCATCTTCGACCTCGCGTCGTTCGCGCCCATCGCGCCGAGTGACGACGAGCCGTGGGATCGCCGACCCAGCACGTCGCGCACCGCGGAGCGCGAGGTCGCCGGCTACGTGCTGCGCGCCGCGCAGTCGGACGTCCTCGACGCGGTCGCCGCCGTCTTGACCGCGCTCGAAACGCACCAGCCCGAACGGTTTCGCGACGTCGTGCAGGGATGCCGCCGGCTGTCGAGCCGCGGATTCGAGCGCGACGGCCTCGACGACCTCCTGTCCGCCGCCGATCAGCGGATGCGCGATCTGTCCATCGCGCGCGACGGACGCCGGTCGGCGCATGGCTACCTCAGCGCCGCCGACGCACGCGCGTTCCTCGCCATGGCGCGGACGTCTCGTCGTCAGCGCACGGAGGCGGCGGGCCCCAATCCCATCGCCGAGGCCTACCGGCAGGAGGCCGCCGCGTCGGAAGAGGCGCGGCGGCAGACACGCGACCCGCACGCGACCGCCGAGTCGGGCATCGACGCGGACGCACGCGCCATCGAGGGCCTCGTCGTCGACGTCACGTTCGGATCGGGCCGTTCCAGAGGTCTGCTGACCGGCGACGCCGGGGCGCCGTCGCATCTGGCGGTCATCCAGCGGCTGATGGCGCACCTGCAGCACGCAGACGCGTCCGCGTACGACGAACGCGCGCGGGAACTGGCGTTTCTGACGAACGCGCTGATGTCGGGTTGCGCGCTGCCGCCAGGGCCGTCGACCGCCGGGCGCGCGTCTGCGGCGGCCGTGAGCACGTGCAACCTTGGCCTCGAGCACTGGTCCGATCGCTGGCCGCCGCCCGCGAGCGGACACGCCGTCATCACGGCGATCCCGGACGATTTCCTCGCACGTCACGATCTCGTGACTGCGTTCGAAATCGGTTGGTCGATCCTCCACGACGAGGTCAGCCTGGCCGTCGTCGATCGGCTGCTCGCCACGATCGAGGCGCTGCGTTGCTCCGATCGCGACGTGCTGCTGGCGCTGCACGCCCTCGCGCGTCAGGTGCACGCACACCGCGATACGCCGTGGCTCGCGAGCGACGCGCTCGACGTGATTGCGATTCTGGACATGCCGGCGTGGACGAGCCTGATCGGCCTGTTCGGCGAGTGCCCTGTCCTGCCCGAGGCGCTGACGGCGACGGTCGAAGGACGCACGGGCGCCATCGACGCCAAGGCCTTCGACTTCATCGCCACGAAAGCCCAACTCGACGTCATCCGCACGTTTCTGATGCGGCTGCCGGATCTGCTGAGCGGCTGAGCGCGTCTAGCTTTCCGATCGCGCACGTGCGATCGGGGGACGATCACCGGGCGTCCCGCAGCCCTGCCCATCGCAGAATCGTCATCATCGGACACCAGTTCGTGAACCCGGACTGGAACAGGCTGACGCCGACGACGAGCGCGAGCCAGAGGAAGTTCGGGCTCACGTAAATCGCCAGCGCCGAGCTGGCGATGACGACGGCTCCCGCGATCAATCGCAACGCACGTTCGACGTTCATGACAGGCTCCTTTCGACGATCCCGTCGGAAGACGGGACGCACACGACGGGATGGACGGATCGGCGTGCGCGGTGGGTCACGAAATACAGGACAGGCACCGTGACGCGCGACAGCAGCAGCGATGCGACCTCGCCCGCCATCAACGAGATCGCCAGTCCTTGAAAGATCGGATCGAACAGGATGACCGCAGAACCGACGATCACCGCCGCGGCTGTCAACGCCATCGGTCTGAACCGAACCGCGCCGGCGTCGACGACGGCCTCCGCGAGCGGCATCCCCTCGCGCAGGCGCATCTCGATGAAGTCCACGAGGATGATCGAATTCCGCACGACGATGCC
>CAZNMF010000225.1:0-1867 GCA_964573795.1 uncultured Solibacteraceae bacterium | reverse complement strand
ATATTTGTACCTGGTGCACCAGCGGGAGGGCGGCGGCAACCCGTCCGAGATCCTCGTGACGGATCGTCCCCTGCTCGCGTGCGTCGCGCTCTGGGGCGTCACGGTGATCCTGCTCGTCTACGGACCCGCGGCGTTGTTCCGGTAGCGGCGCCCTGATGCGCCTCACATCCGGCGTGACGGCAGGTCACGCGTCGAAGGCTGCGATATGTCCGAGATGAACGTCCGATCCGACGCGGTGGACGTCGAGCAGATCATGCGGCAGATCCGCGCGCGCATCCGCGAGAAGCGCGGCGCCGACTACACCGAGGCCGAAATCCAGCAACTGGCGACCGTCAAGCTCGAGAAGTTCCTCGATCCGCGCGGCCTGCGCTCGGATCTCGTCGCGCAGTACCGCAAGCAGCGCGTGGTGCCGCCCGCGCCGCCCAACTACGAGTTCGGCGAGACGACGCTGTACGAGACGCACCGCGGCCCGTTGAGCGCGCTGCGTCGTCTGTTCCGGCCGCTGCTCAAGCTGTTCTTCAACCCCGACAAGATCACGAGCGTGCTGCACCTGCAGTCGGAAATCAATCGGCAGAGCGAGGAGCGGCTGCGGCGGCTCGAGGAACGCGAGCCGCTGTCGTACGAGCTGCTGCACAACCTGACGCTGGAGATCACGCGCCTCGGGATCGAAGTCCACAACCTGAAGATGCGGGTCGAGTCGCTCACGAGCCGCATGGACTTCGACGAGCGCCGCGCCCGCTCGCTCGAGACCGTCGTCGAGTACAGACAGCCGCAGGGCCGGCAGGGCCAGGGCGGCGGGCCGCGTCAGGGCGGGCAGCAGCAGCCGCAGCGTCAGGCGGCACCGGTCGTGCCGATCGCCGGCGCGCAGAGCGCGGACACGTCGGGCACGACGAGCGCGTCGTCAGGCGAGGCCTCGGGCGCCCAGGCCGCGGTGCCGGGCGGTGGCCAGCAGGGACAGGACGGCGGTCAGACGGGCAACGGCGAACGGCGGCGGCGACGTCGCCGCAGGCGGCGCCGGCCGGGCTCGACGCTCGCCAACGCACAAGGCCAGACCTGGGCGCCGAACGCGGCGGACGCCGGCAGCGATGACGCCGGCGGGGCCGACGCAGGCGCGGACGCCGATGCCGACGCGGGCGCCGACGACATCGACGACACGCCGGATCCCACGGACGCGACGGACCAGTGAAGCTCGCCGTCGTCGTGCAGCGCTACGCCGCGGATTTCAGCGGCGGCGCCGAGCTCCACGCGCGCTACATCGCCGAGCGCCTCTCGCGTCACGCCAAGGTCGAGGTGCTGACGACGTGCGCGCGCGATTACGTGACGTGGAAGAACGAGCTGCCCGCCGGCGACGAGACGATCCGCGGGATCACCGTGCGGCGCTTTCCCGTCTCGCATCCGCGCGATCCGAAGCGCTTCGGCAGGCTGTCGCACCACGTCTTCGATCACACGCATTCGATCGCGGACGAGCTCCACTGGCTCGACAGCGAAGGGCCGACGAGCCCGGCGCTCGTCAGGCACCTCGCATCGCACGCGAGCGACTTCGACTTCGTGCTGTTCTTCAGCTTCCGTTACTACCACGCGTGGCACGGCGTGCGCGCCGTGCCGGCCAAGGCCGTGCTCGTGCCGACGGCCGAGCGTGATCCGGCGGTCGGCCTGTCGATCTTCGCGCCGATCTTCCGCGGCGCGCGCGCCGTAATGTTCAACTCGCCTGAAGAGCGCGCGCTCATCACCCACGTCAGCGACCGCCGCGGCCCCGGCGTCGTCGTCGGGGTCGGCTCGGAGATTCCCGAGCGCACGCAGCCGTGGCGCTTCAAGAAGAAGTTCAACATCCGCCGGCCGTTCGCGCTGTACGTCGGGCGCATCGACG
>CAZNMF010000224.1:0-5633 GCA_964573795.1 uncultured Solibacteraceae bacterium | reverse complement strand
CTGGCCCCACTTCGCGCGCGCCGACAGCACGAACTCGTCGAGCGTGAGCTGCGCGCCGTTGATGAAGTCGCCGTACTGCGCTTCCCAGATCACGAGGCGCTCGGGCGCCTGCACGTTGTAGCCGTACTCGAAGCCGACGGCCGCGGCCTCGCTGAGCGGGCTGTTGTGGATCTCGAACGACGCGGCGGCCTGCGGCAGCGCCTGCAGCGGCACGAACGGCCGGCCGGTAAGCTGATCGACGAGCACCGCGTGCCGATGGCTGAACGTGCCCCGGCCGACGTCCTCGCCGGTCAGCCGGATCGGCGTGCCGTCCTCGAGGATCGACGCGTACGCGAGCTCCTCGGCCGCCGCCCAGTCGATCGTCCGATCCTCGGACGCGGCCGCGAACACCTGCCGCCGGCGCTCGCGCGCGCGCTCGAGCTTCCTGTTGATCGCAAAACTCTCGGGCAGCGTAAGCAGCGACTCGTTCAGCTTCTGCAGCCGTCCGAGCGGCACGGCCGTGCGCGTCTGCGCCGCGGTGCCCGGCGCCGCAATCTCCGGCGTGGGCTCGATCAGGTTCTTCTCGGGATCGAGCGCGTCGTACTTGCGCTGCAGGCGATCCATGCGCTCGGCGACCAGCGCCTGGCCGCGGCCGGGCTCGATCAGCCCGCGCGACTCGAGCGTCCGCGCCCACATCTCGCGCGCCGTCGGATGCTCCGAGATCTTCCGGTACATCGTCGGCTGCGTGAACGCCGGCTCGTCGCCCTCGTTGTGGCCGTAGCGCCGGTAGCCGACGAGATCGATCAGCACGTCGCGCCGGAAGCGCATGCGATAGCCGAACGCGAGGCGCGCGGCGGCGACGCACGCTTCGGGATCATCGGCGTTGACGTGGATGATCGGAATCTTGAAGCCGCGCGCGAGGCCGCTCGCGTAGAGCGTGCTGTACGAGTCACCGGGCTCGGTCGTGAAGCCGATCTGGTTGTTCGCGATGATGTGAATCGTCCCGCCGGTCGTGTACCCGTCGAGGCGGTGCAGGTTCAACGTCTCGGCGACGATGCCCTGACCGGGGAACGCCGCGTCGCCGTGGATGAGGATCGGCAGCACGGCATCGGGATTGAAGACTGGCGCGCCGGGCTGGCTCGCCGTGGTGCCGGCGGCGCGCGCCATGCCCTCGAGCACGGGGTTGATCGCTTCGAGATGGCTCGGGTTCGGCGGCATCGAGACGATCATCGCGACCGCCTCGCCGCCGCTGACCGCGCGCGACGCGCCGAGGTGGTACTTCACGTCGCCGCTCCACTGCACGCCTTCGAACGCGACGCCCGCGCGGACGGGATCCTTGAACTCGGCGAGGATCTGCTCGTACGGCTTGCCCATCACGTGGGCCATGACGTTCAAGCGGCCGCGATGCGCCATGCCGACGAACGCCTGGCGCAGACCGGCCTCCGCCGCTTCGGACACGACCTCGTCGAGGATGGGCACGAGCATGTCGAGCCCTTCGATCGAAAAACGCGTCTTGCCCGGGAACGTGCGATGGAGGAAGCGCTCGAAGACTTCGACGTCGGTGAGGCGATCGAGCAACGCCAGCGGATCGATCGGATCGGCGGGCGCGCGGTAGCGGCCGCTCTCGATCGCTTCGCGCAGCCAGCGCCGCTCTTCCGGCGCGAAGATGTGCGCGCAGTCGTAGCCGGTCGTGCTGCAGTAGATGGCCCGCAGACGCTGGACCACGTCCCACATGGTCTTCGCGCCCTCGGGCACCGGAAACCGCACGAGCGACGCGGGCACCTGCCGCAGCTCGTCCTCGGTGACGCCGTAGGTCTCCGGCAGCAGCGCCGGATCGCCGAGCGGACGGCTGCCGAGCGGATCGATCTCCGCAGCAAGGTGGCCGTAGCGGCGAATGGAATCCGCCAGGCTGACCGCGCCCATGACGACGCGCGGATCGAGGCCGGCCGGCACGTCGGCGCCGGCGCCACGCACGCGGTCGAGCGACGCGGCGTCGGCGGGCGGCGTCCACGTCCGGAAGAGCTCGCGCGTCTCGTCGTCGACGGATTGCGGATCGGACCGGAACTTCTCGTACAGCTCCAGCAGGTAACCGAGATTGACGCCTTGAAAATCTGCCTGTGACAAGGGCATACCGCACGCTTGACGCGGCCGACGGGCCGCGCGTCTGGCACCGTGCGCGCCTGCACGGCGCTGCACACCGTGACGCACGGAACCGCTTCCTTCTCATTGTCTATCGGTTCGAGCGCTCTTTTTCGAAGTTCGAAATTCTCAGTTCGAAGTTCCGGTCGCAGGCGACAGGCCCGCGACCGGTCTACTCTCCGGGCTCCGTCATTTTCTTCGGATCGATCCACCGGTCGAAGTCATCGGCGGAGACCAACCCCAACGTCGTTGCCGCCTGCTTCAGCGTCGTCCCGTCCTTGTGCGCCTTCTTGGCGATCTTGGCCGCGTTGTCGTAGCCGATGTGCGGGTTGAGCGCGGTCACCAGCATCAGGCTCTGCTGGAGGTTCGCGGCAATCCGCTCGCGGTTCGGCTCGATGCCGGCGGCGCAGAATTCGTTGAAGTTGACGCAGGCGTCGCCCAGCAGCTTCACGCTCTGCAGGACGTTGTGGATGATGAGCGGCTTGAAGACGTTCAGCTCGAAGTTGCCCGACGCGCCGCCGATGCCGACCGCGACGTCGTTCCCCATCACCTGCGCCGCGACCATCGTCATCGCCTCGGACTGGGTCGGGTTGACCTTGCCCGGCATGATCGAGCTGCCGGGCTCGTTCTCGGGAATCGTGATCTCGCCGAGGCCCGACCGCGGTCCCGACGCGAGCCAGCGCACGTCGTTGGCGATCTTCATGAGCGACGCGGCCAGCGTCTTCAACGTGCCGTGCAGCGCGACGAGCGCTTCGTGGCCCGCGAGCGCCGCGAACTTGTTCGGCGCGGTCTTGAACGGGAGGCCCGTCAGCCGCGCAATCTGACGCGCGCTGCGCTCCGCGTACTCCGGATGCGTGTTGAGGCCGGTGCCGACGGCCGTGCCGCCGAGCGCGAGCTCATAGACGGCGGGCATCGCGGCCTCGATCGCCGCGCGCGCCAGATCGAGCTGCGCGACCCAGCCGGAGATTTCCTGTCCCAGCGTGATCGGCGTCGCGTCCTGCAAGTGCGTACGGCCGACTTTGACGATGTCCGCGAACGCGACGGCCTTCGCGTGTAGCGTGGCGCGCAGCGTGTCGATCGCCGGCAGCAGATGGTGCACGACCTGCTCGGCGGCTGCGATGTGCATCGCCGTCGGGAACGTGTCGTTCGACGACTGTCCGCGATTGACGTGATCGTTCGGATGGATCGGCTTCTTGCTGCCGACGACGCCGCCGGCCATCTCGATCGCGCGGTTCGAGATGACCTCGTTGGCGTTCATATTCGTCTGCGTGCCGCTGCCGGTCTGCCACACGAACAGGGGGAAGTGATCGTCGAGCTTGCCCGCGATGACTTCGTCGGCCGCGGCGACGATCAGGTCGACGAGATCCTTCGGCAGCGTGCCCAGCTCGCCGTTGGTGAGCGCGGCGGCCTTTTTCAGGATGCCCAGCGCGCGGATCATGGGCCGCGGAAAGTGCTCGCGGCCGATGCTGAAATGATGGAGCGACCGCTCCGTCTGCGCGCCCCAGTAGCGGTCGGAGGCGACCGCAATCTCCCCCATGCTGTCCGTTTCGATCCGGGTCTTCGACACGATCTCCGCCGCTCCTGTCACCGTGTAATGCTACTGCGTCTCGCGCGATCGTGTGGAGCGACGTCGCGTCGCCGCACGCACAAAACAAAACCGGACCGAGGATTGACCTCTGGTCCGGTTTTGTCGATCCGCCGAGCCAACGTCTAGCGCTGGCTTTTGGCTTCCAACTTCTAACTTTTCCCGTCTTTGTCTTCTTCGCCTATCGTCCGCCCGCTGGCCCGCCGGCCGGCGGCGTCGCCCCCGTCGGCGGCGCTCCGCCCCCGCGCTGCGGCAGGACGGGACCGGCCTCGCTCAGCGAGAAGCTGCCGCGGCCCCAGCCGTTCGGCGGCGCCTGCGCCGGCTGCTTGTCGCCGCGATGGCAGGTGAAGCAGGTGACTTTCTCGGTGACCGCGGCGTCGCCAATCGACTTCGTGCCGTCGTTGATCGACATGACCATCTTGATCATCTCGCGCGCGATCTCTTTTTCCTTCTTCGTGTCGAGCGCGTAGTCGAGCCGCGGGCCGCGCCCGGGCGGCGGTGGCGGCGCGTTCGGATCGACTTCGTGGCAGTAGTCGCACTGCACGCCGAGACTCTCGGTGAACGTCGACATCAGCGCGCCGACCTGGCGGCCGCTCCACGTCTTGGGCAGCACTTTGAGATTGCTCGGACCGGCGCCGCCGCGACCGGGGGCCTGACCGCCGGGCGCCGGCGGGCCGGCTGGCGGCGTCTGCGCGACGAGCGCCGTCGCTGCAACCGCCACGATTCCCATTGCGAGACACAAACTGATCGGTTTCCGCATGCACGCCTCCGGAGCCAGGTGCCGGCGTATCTTACCGGAATTTGTCCGGCTTTTGTCAGGCTCATGCACAAAATCGACGCGGCCTAACTCTCCCCGAGTGTCGGCACTTCCACCGTGGCCGGCACGACGCGCGTGAACTGGCCACGCTGCAGCAGCTCGCGACCCTTGCCGCCGCGGCCGGTGACCTCGTACTTCGCCGTGCTGATCGTCTGCTCCGCGCCGCGCGACGTCTCGACCGTCAGCAGATCGCGATCGCCCTCCGACGCCACGAACCCGAGCAGCCGGTCATCGTCCGGCTGCAGCTTGATCAGGATGACGCCGCGGCCCGGCCCGCTGAGGAAGTTGATCTCGTCGACCTTGCAGATCATCGCGCGCGCCTGACGCGTCGCGGCGATGACGATCTCCTTGCCCGTGATCTTCGCCACGCCCACGACCTCGGCGCCTTCGGCCACGCGCGCGAACCGGCGGCCGGCGCGCGTGCTGGGCTCGACGAGCGGCTGCAGCGAGAACCGCAGGCTGTAGCCGTCGCTCGTCGCCGCGACCGCGTGCACCGGCGGCGGCGTCTCGGGATCGCTCGACGTGATGGCGCCCGCCACGCGCGGATCGAGGCTCAGCGCGCCCACGACCTTCTCGCCGTCCTTGAACTTGAACAGGCTCTGAATCGGCTCGCCGTAGCCGGTCGACGCGGGGACGTCGGTGATCTTCGCCGTGTACGCCGTGCCGAAGTTCGTGAAGAAGACGACGCTCGCGCGCGTGCTGCCGGCCAGGACCGCCAGCACGGCGTCGCCCTCGCGCACGCGCGTGGACGCAATGTCCTTCACTTCCTTCTGCCGCTTCACCCACCCGTCGCGCGTCAGCACGACGACGTTGTCCTCGTCGATGATGAAGTCGTCGGCGCTGTACTCCTCCTCGTCGACGGCGCCGGCAATCTCCGTCCGCCGTTGATCGCCGTACGTCTTCTGGATCTGCTCGATCTCGTCGCGGATGATCTTCCAGCGATCGACCTTGCTCTTGAGCAGCGCGGCGATCTCCTTCGCGCGCTTCCGCTTGTCCGCGAGCTCCTGCTGGATGACGAGGATCTCGAGCCGCGCGAGGCGGTACAGCTTCAGCTCGAGGATCGCGTCGGTCTGCTCCGCGTCGAGCGAGAAGCGCTTCATGATCTTCTCGGCC
>CAZNMF010000223.1:0-28205 GCA_964573795.1 uncultured Solibacteraceae bacterium | reverse complement strand
GGCGGGCGCGAATCAGATCTCACGTGTCGACGCCGCGTCGCCGGCGATTGCCGCGACTGACACCGCCGACGTGCTCGCGCTCGATTGGAACAACGACTTTCACACCGACGCGCTCGTCGCCGATGCGAATGGCCTGCACCTCTGGCTGCAGTCCGCTGGCGGGGCGTTCGTCGATCGCACGGCCGCGGCGTCGGAGGCCAGCGGCGGCGCGGCATACGACGCCGCTGATCTCTGGGCTGCCGACGTCGATCTCGACGGCGACCTCGACGTCATCGCCGGCGTCCGCAACGCCGAGCCCGTCGTCCTGCGCAACAACGGCGACGGCACGTGGCAGCCCGTACGCCCGTTCTCCGGCGTCGTCGGCGCGCGTGCGTTCGCGTGGGGCGACGTCGATCGCGACGGCGATCCCGATGCCGTCTTCGTCGACGCGACCGGCGCGCTGCGCGTGCTCGCGAACATGCAGGCCGGCCGGTTCCAGGAGATGGCCGGCCCGGCGCATCGATCGGAGCTCGTCGCGCTGGCGATGGCCGACGTCGACGCGGACGGCGTGTTCGATCTCGTCACGCTCGATCGCACCGGCGCGATCCGGCGCGCGTCGTTCGATCGCGACGGCGGCGGCTGGACGGAAGCGGATCTCGCGGCGTGGACGGGACCGATGGACGCCGACTCGCTCGGCGTCGCGCGCCTGCTCGTCGGTGACGTCGACAACAACGGCGCGCTCGATCTCGTCGTCTCGAACGGCGGCACGACGGCCGTCTGGCTCGCGGGGCCGGATCGCCGCTGGCACGCGCTGTCCGGCGCGCTCGATCTGCAGGCGACGGCGGTCGTCGATCTCGACGGCGACGGGCAGCTCGATCTCGTCGGCCTCGCGGACAGCCGTCCGGTACGCCTCCTCGGCCACGGCACGCGCGGCTATCACTACCAGGTCGTCCGGCCGCACGCGCAGGCGGCCGCGGGCGATCAGCGGATCAACACGTTCGGCATCGGCGGCGAGATCGAGACGCGGTCCGGATTGCTGACACAGAAGCAGATCATCGCGAGCCCGGCCGTGCACATCGGGCTCGGCACGCGCACGAGCGTCGACGTCACGCGCATCCTCTGGCCGAACGGCGTCGTCCAGGCCGACTTCGACAGCGGCGTGGACCAGACCGTCGTCGCGCAGCAGCGCCTGAAGGGATCGTGCCCGTGGGTCTTCGCGGACAACGGCCGCGGCATGGCGTTCGTGACGGACTTCCTGTGGCGATCGCCGCTCGGCCTGCGCCTCAACGCGCAGGACACGGCCGGCATCACGCAGACCGAGGACTGGATTCGGATCCGCGGCGATCAGCTCGTCGCACGCGACGGCGCCTATGACGTCCGCATCACGGCAGAGCTGTGGGAGACGCACTTCATCGATCACGTCTCGCTGATCGCCGTCGATCATCCATCGGACGTGCACGTCTACGTCGACGAGCGGTTCGCGCGGGAGGCGCCGGCGCTCGCCGTGCAGGCGATGCGTCCGCCGCGGCCGATCGCGCGCGCCCGGGATCAGGCCGGCCGCGACGTCACCGATCTCGTCCGCGCCGACGACGGCCGGTATCTGGATACGTTCGAGCGCGGGGCGTATCAAGGCGTCGCCACCGATCACTCGGTCGAGATCGATCTCGGCGCGCCGATTCCACGCGACGGCCGCACGTGGCTCGTCGCGCGCGGCTGGGTCTATCCCACCGACAGCAGCATCAACGTGGCGATCGGGCAGGGGAGACGCGTGGAGCCGCGCGGGCTCTCGCTCGAGGCGCAGGACGCCCGCGGACGCTGGGTCACCGTCGCGCCCGATCTCGGGTTTCCATCGGGCAAGAACAAGACGGTGCTCGTCGATCTCGATCGCGAGCGGCGCGCAGGCGTGACGGGCGCGCAGCGGCTGCGCCTGCGGACGAACCTCGAGATCTACTGGGATTCGATCGCGGTGGCGGCCGGCGTCGCGGACGCGCCGGTGAAGACGACGCGTCTCGCGCCGTCGATCGCGGACCTGCGCTATCGCGGGTACTCGGTCACGCAGACACGCGCGCACAGCGATCCCGAGGTCCCGATATACGATCGGGTCGCCAACACCATGCCGCGCTGGCGCGATCTCACCGGGTTCTACACGCGCTTCGGCGACGTGCGCGCGCTGCTCGCGTCGATCGACGATCGCTACGTCATCATGAACGCCGGCGACGAGCTGCGATTCTCGTTTCCCGCACCGGCCGCGCCGCCGGCCGGCTGGACGCGCGACTTCGTGCTCGTCGGCGACGGCTGGGTCAAGGACGGCGACTACAACACGACGTTCTCGAAGACCGTGTTGCCGCTGCCGGCGCACGGCCATCCGGACTACGACGCGCCCGTGCTCGTGCCGTCGCTCGCCGCCGATCCGGTCTATCAACGGCACCGCGACGACTGGACGACGTATCAGACGCGATTCGTGGCGCCGGATGCGTTCGTGAAAGGGCTACCGTGACGCCGCTGTCGACGCGCCAGCGCGTGTCGTGGATCGTCTGCGCGGTGATCTTCGCCGGCGCCCTGTTCGCGGTCGCTGCGCTCGATCGATCGGCCGCGGCCACGTCGACCGGCAACGCGGCGGCAATGCGGCACGGATTCAGGCTGGAGGAGAGCGCGCATCGCCGCGGCGTCGACTTCGTGCACCAGGGGCCGACGTTCGACGCAAAGCTCGATCCGATCATGCCGCAGGTCGCGTCGATGGGCGCGGCCGTGTCCGTGGCGGATTTCGATCGCGACGGCTGGCCGGACTTCTACACCACGAACAGCGCGATCGGCAGCCTCAATCGGCTCTACCGCAACGACCACGACGGCACGTTCAGCGACGTCGCAGCGGCGGCAGGCGTCGCGGACGTCAATCGCGACGGCACGGGCGTGTCGATGGGCGCCGTCTGGGGCGACTACGACAACGACGGCTACGAGGATCTGTTCCTCTACAAGTACGGCCGGCCCGAGCTGTTCCACAACGACGCGGGCCGGACGTTCACGCGCGTGACCGATCGCGCGGGGCTGCCGTCGTGGGTGAACGCGAACAGCGCGATCTGGTGGGACTACGATCGCGACGGCCGGCTCGATCTCCTGCTCGCCGGCTACTGGTCCGAGGACATCGATCTCTGGCATCTGAAGACGACGAAGATCATGCCGGAGAGCTTCGAATACGCGGAGAACGGCGGGCGGAAGTACGTGCTGCGCAATCGCGGTGATGGCACGTTCGAAGACACGACGGCGGCGCTGGGCCTGACGTCGCGGCGATGGACGCTCGCGGTCGCGGCCGCCGATCTGTTCGGCAGCGGCTATCCGGATCTGTTCTTCGCCAACGACTACGGCATCCCGCAGCTCTATCGCAACGACGCCGGCAAGCGGCTCGTCGACGCCGGCCGCGAGGCGGGCGTGTCGCGCGCGCCGAAGAGCGGGATGAACGCGTCGTTCGGCGACGTCTTCAACGACGGGCGTCTCGCCATCTACAAGACGAACATCTCCGAGCCGGGCGTGCTGGTGCAGGCCAACGATCTATGGGTGCCGCGTGCGCGTGCGGGCGACGGCGGCGTCGAGTACGAGAACCTCGCCTCGTCGCTCGGCGTCGATCTCGGCGGCTGGAGCTGGGGCGCCCAGTTCGGCGATCTGAACAACGACGGCCGGCAGGACCTCTATCTCACCAACGGCTACATCTCGGCCGGCGATCGCACGAGCTACTGGTACGACTTCGCGCAGATCGCCGTCGGCCACAGCCAGATCATCGAGGACGCCAGCCACTGGCCCGCGATGCGCGGCCGCAGCCTGTCCGGCTATCAGCGCAAGCGCGTGTGGATCAACGATGGCGCGGGGCACTTCTCCGACGTGGCCCAGGAAGTCGGCGCGACGGACACGTACGACGGCCGCGCCGTCGCGCTCGCCGATCTCGACAACGACGGTGCGCTCGACGTGCTCGTCGCCAATCAGCGCGGGCCGCTCCTGATCTACACGAACACGATCGCGCCGGGCCGGCACTGGCTCGCCCTCGACCTCGAGGGCACGGCGAGCAACCGGAGCGCGATCGGCGCGCGCGTCGAGGTGCGCTGGAACGGTCAGCGCCAGGTGCAGGAGGTCAGCGGCGGCAGCGGCTTCAGCGCGCAGAACGATCGCCGGCTGCACGTCGGGCTCGGCGCGTCGTCGGCGGTCGACGCCGTCGAGATTCGCTGGCCGTCCGGCCGCACGCAGACGATCGACCATCCGGAGATCGATCGCGTGCTTCACGTGACGGAGCCGCGATGAGCACGGGGCCGCGTCCGGACACGGCGATCGCGGCGCCGTCGGCAGCGCCGCGGCGCGGGTTCCTCTCGATCGACAACCGCTACCTGCCGCCGCTGCTGATCACGTGCATCCTGATCGCCGCGCACTTCTCGTTCGGCATCCTCGAGGCGTACAGACAAACCGCCGTCGCCATCGCCACGGCGATCGCGACGGAGCTCGTCCTCGGCCGCACGACGTACGGCAAGTGGCCGCATCCGGCCAGCGCGTACATCTCCGGCATCAGCGTCGGCATCCTCGTCCGGTCGCCGTTCATCTGGCCGTTCTTTTTCGCGAGCTTCATCTCGATCGTCTCGAAGTACGTGCTGCGCCTGCACGGGCGCCATCTGTGGAACCCGTCGAACCTCGGCGTCAGCGCCGTGCTGTTCCTGGCGCCGCACACGGTCACGCTGCTCAGCATCCAGTGGGGCAACAACGTGTGGCCGATGGCCGTCATCTGGCTCCTCGGCTTCGCCATCGTCTGGCGCGTCGGCCGGCTGCACGTGAGCGCGACGTACGTCGTGTCGTTCGTCGTGCTCGCCTTCGTGCGGAGCGCGATCACCGGCGTCCCGTGGCAGGCCGTGCTCGCGCCCATCACGGGGCCGATGTATCAGCTCTTCATCTTCTTCATGGTGACCGACCCGAAGGTCTCCGTCCGGTCGAAGCGTGGCCAGGCGCTCGTCGTCGTGGCCGTGGCCGTCGTCGAGGCCCTGCTGCGGCTGCAGGAAGTCATCTACGCGCCGTTCTACGCCCTGTTTCTGGTCGGGCCGGCGGCGTTGGCGATCGAGCGGATCATGGAAGAGCGAAGAAAAGTTAAAAGTTACTTCTAACTTTTCAGTGTCTTTCGCCCTGATAGTGCATTCATATGATTTCGCGCCGCTGTCCTCGGCCCTATCATCGTCCATCGCTTCCCGGAGGAGCTCATGGCGGTACAGGCTGGACTGCACAGGCACGCGCCACAGGCGTCGTTCATCGATCGTCTGAACACGGACTGGCACGAGATCGGGCTGCAGACGTTCATGTTCATCGTGCTGGCGCACTGGATGGAGCATCTGGTGCAGGGTTTTCAGATCTACGTGCTCGGCTGGGCGCCGCCTGCGGCCCGCGGCGTCCTGGGCTTGTTCTATCCGTGGCTGATCAAGTCCGAGGCGCTGCACTACGGCTACGCGCTCGTGATGCTCATCGGCCTGTTCCTGCTGCGCAAGGGGTTCACCGAGCCGAACGAGCGCCGGTGGTGGACGATCGCGCTCGGCATCCAGTTCTTCCACCACATCGAGCACTTCCTGCTGCAGATGCAGGCGATCACCGGCCACAACCTGTTCGGCCGACCCGTGCCGACCAGCCTCGTGCAGTTGTGGGTGCCGCGCGTCGAGTTGCACCTGTTCTACAACACGATCGTCTTCATCCCGATGGTGATCGCGATGTACTACCACATGTTCCCGTCCGCGTCGGCGGCCAAGCCGCAGTGCACGTGCGCGTGGAACCGCGACACCGCCGCGGCCTGAGCGACTTTCGCGCGCGAATTTCGAAGTTCGAACTTCGAAGTTCGAAGTTCAGTCTTCTGGCCCTGGCCGTCGCCGTACTGACGGCGGCCGCGGCCGGCGGCGCGTGCCGCCGTACGCCAGCCCCGTCTGATATCACGATCACGCTGACCGTCACTCCGCAGGCGCCCGTCGCCGGCGAGCCGGTCGACGTCCACCTCTCGCTGCGCGACGCCGGCCACCACGCGATTGCCGGGGCCGCGGTGCAGCTCGAAGCGCACATGACGCATCCGGGCATGGCCCCGGTGATCGAGCCCGCGCCTGAGCGCGGCGACGGCGACTACGTCGCGCGGCCGTCGCTGACGATGGCGGGGGATTGGGTGCTGTTTGCGGATGTGAGAACGGCAGACGGCCAGCGCGTGCGCAAGGAGATCGGGCGACTCTCGGCGCGTAGCGGAGGCTGAGGAGACTAAGTTCGAAGTTCGAAGTTCGAAAAAGACCTTCGATGCATCGCGGTTTGTCGTCGTTCTCCTCGACTGGTGGTACGCTCCGCGGAATGGACGTGCTGCGCCTGCCGGTCATCGGCCGCGCGCTGCGCTGGCGGCACGCGCGGACGACGCTGCAGCTCGCGCTGCTGGCGCTGGCGATCGTCGTCGTCGTGCACGGGCTGTTCGGGCCGGCGATCGCGTCCAGCAATCTCTCCACCGTGCTCGTCTGGGTGCACTACCGCGGCCTGCTCGCCGTGGCGCTGCTCGCCGCGGGCAATCTCTTCTGCGCCGGCTGTCCGTTCATCCGCGTGCGCGACTGGGGACGTCTGATTCACGCGCCGCGCCTGCACTGGCCGAAATGGCTGCGCGGCAAGTGGGCGGCGCTGCTGCTGTTCGTCGCGGTGCTGTTCACGTACGAGCTGTTCGATCTCTGGTCGCTGCCGCGCGCGACCGCGTGGCTGGTGCTCGCGTACTTCGGCGCCGCGCTGGCCGTCGATCTCGTGTTCACCGGCGCGACGTTCTGCAAGCATCTCTGTCCGATCGGCCAGTTCAACTTCGTCGCATCGACGCTGTCGCCGTTCGAGCTGCGGATTCGCGAGGCCGGCACGTGCGGAAGCTGCCGGACCGAGGACTGCATCGCGGGCCATCGCGCGGCGCCGGCGCCTGCGCCGATCGTGCAGCGCGGCTGCGAGCTCGGGCTGTTCCTGCCGTCGAAGGTCGGCAATCTCGACTGCACGTTCTGCCTCGACTGCGTGCAGGCCTGCCCGCACGACAACATCGCGATCGCGTCGCGGACGCCCGGCATCGAGCTGGCCGACGTCCACCGGCGATCCGCGATCGGACGACTGGTCGATCGCCCCGACCTCGCCGCGCTCGTCCTCGTGTTCGTGTTCGGCGCGCTCGTCAACGCGCTCGCGATGGTGACACCGGTGCGCGGCGTCGAGCAGTGGCTCGCGCGCGTTCTCGGCACGCGATCGGAGGCGGTCATCCTCGGCGCGATCTTCGTCGTCGCGCTCGGCGTCGTGCCGCTCGTGCTCGTCGGCGCGGCCGCGGCGGTGACGAAGGCGTTGACGGGCGATCGCGCGCGATCGATCGGTCACGTGGCGACGCGGTACGTCTTCGGCCTCGCGCCGTTCGGCTTCGGCGCGTGGCTCGCGCACTACGCGTTTCATCTGCTGACGGGCATCCTGGTCGTGGTGCCCGTCGTGCAGAGCGCCGCGATCGATCTCGCAGGTCGCGCGGTGCTGGGCGAGCCGCTCTGGCGATGGGCGGGCATGCGGCCGGGGCATGTGTTTCCGATTCAGGTGGGATTCGTGCTGCTCGGCACCATCGGATCGCTCGGCGTGCTGTCGTTGATTGCATCGCAGGACGAGCCGGATCGCGCCGAGCGCGCGGTCGCGCCGTGGGCCCTCGTCGTGCTCGGACTTTGCATGTTCGCGATCTGGGTGATGTATCAGCCGATGGAGATGCGCGGATTGGGGGCCGGCGGATGAGACAGACGGCGAAGTGGAGGCGCGCGATCGCGGCAACGGCCGTGCTGCTGGTTGCGGGCGCGAGGCCTGCGCTGGCGCACTCGGGCCCGCCGTATCCGATCGTCACGACGCAGCCGGCTGGGCCGTATCAGGTGTCGGTCTGGACCGATCCCGACACGACGGACGATGGCACGCCGGCGGGGCGGTTCTGGATCACGGTGAAGCCGGCCGGCGTCGACGCGGCGGCACCGCCGGAGACGCGTGTCCACGTGGCGATCGCGCCCGCCGATCGCGGGGGCGCGACGCTGGAGGGCGACGCGACACGGCTCGAGAACGATGCGACCCAGCACCTCGTCGCGCTATTGATGGATCACGAAGGCCCGTTTCGCGTGCACGTGTCGATCGACGGCCCGCTCGGCCGCGCCGATCTCGACTCGCACGTCGACGCCACCTACGACCTCCGCCCCGCGCCGATGCTCCTGTTTGTGTTTGCGATGCCGTTCGTGCTCGTCGGCTTCCTGTGGATCAAGCTGCTGTTGCGGCGGCGGAAACGCGCGGCCGGAACGCCCGAGCGACGCGACGCCGCGTCACCTTGACAGCCACCGGCGGCGATCCCAAGATACCTGCCTCAACGTCACCTTCTCGACTCGATTCCGATGGCGCACAAGCGACGTCGCATCGTACGGCCGATATTCACGTTCGCGCGTCCCGGCAGAGCGCGGACGGCAATTGCGGGTGTCGCGGTCGCCTCCATCGCCAGTGTCCTCGCCGTCATCGGGGCTCGAGGACAAGAGCCGTCGCGCCCGACGTTCCAGACGTCGACGCAGTTGGTGCGCCTGCAGGTCTCCGTCCTCGACAGCGCTCGACGGCCCGTGCGCGGGCTCACGGCGTCCGACTTCACCGTGCAGGAAGACGGCAAAGCGCGGCCTATTCAAGCGTTCTCGGAAGTCGACTTGCCGGCGCGCGAGCGCTCGGGCATGGCCGCGTGGCTTCGCGACGCGCCGCTCGATGTCACGGTCAACGCCGGCGCCGACGAGGGCCGGCTCGTCGTCGTCGCATTCGACTGGTCCATTCGCGCCGAGGATCAGGCGTCGGCGCGACGCATCGCGAATGCCGCCGTGGATGCGCTTGGCCCGACCGATCTCGGCGCAGTGATCTTCACGAGCGGCATGGCGTCGGCCGGCGCGCCTCAGAACTTCACGTCCGACCACGCGCGTCTCAAAGCGGCCGTTGACGCGCCCTGCGCCGTGGCGCCGCACGCCGATCGCAAGGCGCCCGGCAACGCGAACGGCGTCCGGCTCGACGATCCGGAAGGGTACGAGAGCGGGGACTGCCATTGCCGCGCGTGCTCGCTGGAGGCCCTGACACGGATCGCCAAGGTGCTTCAGGGCGTGTCGTCGCGGCCGAAAGTCGTCCTCTTCATCGCCACGTACGTCCGGACGTTCGAGAACATGCTGGGAGCCGAGCGCGTGCAGGAGGGCGGTGCGGATGGGTTTGGCGGCATGCTTCGGCCCGTTGCCTCGGCGCGGCCCGGCGCGTGCTCGTCCACGCTTCGCGACGCCCGCGACGCCATGACGCGAGCGGCGAGCGCGGCCAACATGGTCGTGCACGTGATCGATCCCATTGGCCTCGAGACGGAGCAGAACACGCCGCTCGGCACCCGCGAGCGCATCGCCGAACGACAGAGCACGTTGCCGGTGGTGGCGGACTTGACCGGCGGTCGGGCCGTGCTCAATACGAACGCCCCGGAGTCAAAAGTCGAGTCGATCCTCGACGAGAGCGCGTCGTACTACGTGCTCGGGCACATCCCCGGCGAGGCGCGGAAGAGCGGCAGAGTGCATCGCATCGACGTGAAGGTCGCGCGTCCCGGCCTCGTCGTGAGGACGCGACGTGAGTACGTCGAAGGCCCTGTCGCGTCTCAGGTCGCGCGCGTCTCGGCCGCCGACGAACGGTTGTCGGCCGCGTTGGGCGGCGTGGTCCCCGTCAAAGATCAGCCGCTGGAGCTGGCGTCAGTGCCGTTCGCGTTCGAATCGCCGAGCCGGCCAGGCGTACTCGTGCTCCTGCGCACGCCATCGTCTCCGCCGGGCGTCAGCTCAGCCGCGCGAGAGGCGCACCTGCTCGTCGCGGCCTTCGATGCGCGTGGCCGATCGCGAGCCGCGGACGACAAGAGACTGGCTGTGACGCAGGGCCGCGGCCGGCCGCTGGAATTTGTCACCCGACTCGACGTCAAACCGGGCACGTACGAGATCCGTGCGTCCGCGGCGCTTTCGGGGCAGCCGGCTGGCAGCGTCTTCGGAGTCGCGGACGTCCCTGACTTCGCCCGCGCGCCGCTCGCACTATCAGGCATTCTCGTGCGCGCAGGGCCTGACGAGTCCGTCGCCCTGGCGCCGGATCTCGCCGACTTGCTGCCGTTCGTCCCGTCGCTCCGTCGCGAATTCGATCGCACGCATCAGCTGCAGGCGCTCGTGCGCGCCTATGTCGGCAATGAGAGTCAGCCGCGATCGGTCCACGGGGCATGGCGCGTGCGCGACGCGTCGAATGCCATCGCCATCGAACGCCCTATTGACGCCGCCGTGCCCGCGTCGAATGACCGCACGTTCGTCGACTTGAGCTTCGATCTACCTGCCGATCGCCTGAGCCCGGGCCGGTACCTGCTGCGTGCAGACGTCCACGATGGAGTGCGCACGGCGCACGCCACGATGCGGTTTTCCGTCAACTAGGGCAGACTCGCACAGAAAGGCCGACACGTCATCACCGCATGCGCAAATTTGCCATGGAGGCGCCGTGGTGCGGTATAGCATCAACGTTCCACACCAGACCATGGGAAACGACACACGTTCGGACATGGAGCGACTCGAGTTGCTGGACCGCTTCGCCGACGCGTGGAACCGGCACGATCTCGACGCGCTGATGGCCATGATGACCGACGACTGTGTGTTCGACGCGTCAGCCGGACCTCAGGTGCAGGGACAGCGCAGCGAGGGCAGGGCGGCCGTGCGCGCCGCGTATGCCGCCGTGTTCGACGCATTTCCCGATGCGCACTGGGCGAGGCCGAGGCATTTCATCGCGGGCGATCGCGGCGTGTCGGAATGGACGTTCACGGGCACGCGGGAAGACGGCGCGCGCGTAGAGGTGAACGGGTGCGATCTCTTCACGTTCCGCGGCGGCAAGATCGCCATCAAGAACTCGTATCGCAAGAACCGGCCGGCGATCTGACGTAAAGTGCGCCGGATGCCCGTTGAGGTCCGACGGGCAGGACCGTCGCACGGCCAGGGCTCACGTTCACGGGGAGGAACCATGACACGTCATCGACAGCCGCGCGGCCGCTCCACGCGCCCTCCTGCTGAACGCGATCCGCACGAGCCCGTCGCGCGACGCGCTTCTGCCGGCGCGTCGTTGACGCGGCGCGAGCTCTTCAAGACCGCCGGCCTCGCGGGTGCCGCGCTGGCGCTTCCGGGCGCGGATGTCCTCGCTGCCGCGCCTCCAGCTCCGGCTCCCATCCTCGCCGCGCAGGCGACGATGATGGGCGTGCCGTTCGAGAGACGCGACGTGGTGCGCATCGGCATCGTCGGCGTTGGCGGGCGCGGCTCGTCGCTCGTCGGCGAGTGGCTGGGCGTCGAGGGCGCCCGCATCACCGCGCTCTGCGACATCGTGCCGGAGAAAGTACAGCGCGCCTCGCAGCGGATCACCGCCAAAGGCTTTCCCGCGCCGGCGCAGTTCACGGCGGGGGAGCGCGACTTCGAGCGGCTCGTCGCGCGGGACGACATCGATCTCGTGTACACCGCCACGCCGTGGGACTGGCACGTGCCGGTCTGCCTCGCCGCGATGAAGGCCGGCAAGCACGTCGCCACCGAGTGTCCCGCGGCGATGAGCCTCGACGATTGTTGGGAGCTCGTGAACACATCCGAAGCGACGCGGCGTCATTGCCTGCAGCTCGAGAACTGCAACTACGGCTTCAACGAGATGCTGGTGAACACGATGGTGAAGGCCGGCGTGTTCGGAGACGTGCTGTACGCCGAGGCCGCGTACATCCACGACCTCCGATCGCTGCTGTTCGCCGACGAAGGCGAGGGCCTCTGGCGCCGCGCGCCGCACACCCGGCGCGATGGCAACTTCTATCCGACGCACGGCCTCGGCCCGGTCTCGTGGTACCTCGACATCCACAAGGGCGATCGCTTCGACTATCTCGTCTCGATGTCCACGCCGGAGCACGGGCTCACGTCGTGGCGCGACGCGCACGTGCCGAAGACGTCGCCCAAGTGGGCCGAGAAGTACATCGCGGGAGACATCAATTCGTCGCTGATCAGGACCGTCCGTGGGAAGACGATCCTGCTGCAGCACACCGTGACGTCACCGACGCCGTACAGCCGCCTCAACTCGATTCGCGCGACCAAAGGCGTGTTCCTCGACTATCCGCCGCGCATCTATCTCGACGGCCAGCAGGGCGGCGAGCGCTTCGTCGACATCGACGGCTTCAAGGCGGACTACACTCATCCTCTTTGGAAACAGCTCGGCGCGGTCGCGTCCGGTGCCGGACACGGCGGGATGGACTACATCATGGCGTGGCGGCTGGTCCAGTGCATGCGCGAAGGATTGCCGCCCGACTACGACGTGTACGACGCGGCCGCGTGGAGCGCGCCGTGGGCGCTCAGCGAGACGTCGCTGCAGCAGGGCAGCGCGCCCGTGCGCTTTCCCGACTTCACGCGCGGGGCCGCGAAGGTCACCGCGTGAATCCCAGCGCCCTCGACTGGGCGATCGTGCTCGTCTCGATCGCCGTCTGTTTCGTGCCGGCGCTCCTGCTGGCCCGCAAAGGTGGATCGAGCACGACGGAGTTCTTCACGTCCGGCCGATCGGCACCCTGGTGGCTCGTCGGCACCTCGATGGTGGCGACGACGTTCAGCACGGACACGCCGAACCTCGTCACCAACTTCGTGCGCACGGGCGGCGTGGCGAGCAACTGGCAATGGTGGGCGTTCCTGCTCACCGGCATGATGACGGTCTTCTTCTACGCGCGGCTCTGGCGGCGCAGCGGCGTGCTGACCGACCTCGAGTTCTACGAGCTGCGTTACAGCGGCAAGGCGGCGTCGCTCGTCCGCGGATTCCGCGCGATCTACCTCGGGCTCGTCTTCAACAGCTTCATCATCGCGACGGTCAATCTCGCCGCCGCCAAGATCGCGAGCGTCGTCCTGGGCTGGCCGATGGGGCAGACGCTGCTGATCTGCGCCGTGCTCAACGTGATCTTCGCGGCGACGTCGGGGCTCTGGGGCGTGCTGGTCGTGGACTTCATCCAGTTCGGCATCGCCATGAGCGGCGCGTTCGCCGCGGCGTACTTCGCCGTCAAGCAACCCAGCGTCGGCGGCCTGAGCGGGCTCGTACATCAGATCCCCGCGGGCACGCTCGATCTCGTGCCGGATTTCGGCGACTGGGGCCTGACGCTGTCGATCTTCGTCATCCCGCTGACCGTGCAATGGTGGTCGGTCTGGTATCCCGGTTCCGAGCCTGGCGGCGGCAGCTACATCGCCCAGCGCATGCTGGCCGCGCGCTCCGAGCGGGATGCGTTCGCCGGCACGCTGTTGTTCAACGTCGCGCACTACGCGCTGCGCTCGTGGCCGTGGATCGTCGTGGCGCTCGCGTCGATCATCGTCTTTCCGGATCTGCAGAGCATCGAGACCGCCTTCCCGAACGTGGATCCGGCGCTGGTCGGCCATGACATGGCGTATCCGGCGATGCTGAAGTTCCTGCCGCACGGCTTTCTCGGCCTGATGATCGCCGGGATGCTCGCGGCCTACGTCTCCACGATCGTCACGCACCTCAACTGGGGATCGTCCTATCTCGTCCACGACTGCTATCGCCGCTTCATCCGGCCGGGCAAGGACGAGCGGCACTACGTGACGGCGGGCCGGATCTCCACGCTGCTGCTCATGGTGATCGGCGGGCTCCTGACGTTCGCGCTCGACACGGCGCAGCACGCGTTCCAGTTGCTACTCTCGATCGGCGCCGGCACGGGACTTTTGTATCTCCTGCGCTGGTTCTGGTGGCGCGTGAACGCGTGGTGCGAGATCGCCGCGATGGTGTCGTCCTTCGTCGTCTCGCTCGGTTTCTTCATCGCTGCGCGGCAGGGCGCCGACATCTCCGCGTCCACGTCGCTGCTCGTCACGGTGGCCGTCACGACGGTCGTCTGGCTGGCGACCGCCTGGCTCGCGCCGGCGACCGAGCACGAGACGCTGCTCGCGTTCTACAAGAAGGTTCGGCCGGCCGGACCTGGCTGGCGCCGAATCCGCGAAGAGGCCGGCGTCGCGCCGGCGCTCGACTCGATGCCGCTCGCGTTCCTCGGCTGGACGCTTGGATGCCTGATGGTCTACGGCGCGCTGTTCGGCACCGGATCGTGGCTGTACGGACGACGCGGGCCCGGATTCTTTTGGACGGCGGTGTTCGCGCTGAGCACGATCGGGTTGCTGCGCCTGGTGCCGCGGCTCTGGAGCAGCGCGCCGGAATCATGAGCGGCCACGCGCGACTGGCGGTCGTGCTCGCACGGGGACTCGGCACCCGCATGCGGTGCCACGGCGACGAGGTGGATCTCGATCCCGCGCAACAGGCGGCCGCGAACGATGGTCAGAAGGCGATGATGCCCATCGCCGGAGGCCGACCCTTTCTCGACTACATCCTCGCCTCGCTCGCCGACGCCGGAATCGCCGACGTGTGCCTGGTCGTCGCGCCGGATCATCAGGCGATGCGCGAGCATTTCGCGCAGCATCCGCCGCGTCGCGTGACGCTGGCCTATGCGGTGCAGCGCGAGCCCGCGGGCACCGCCGATGCGGTGCTCGCCGCCGAGACGTGGACCGCCGGCCGCGACTTCCTGGCCCTCAATGGCGACAACCTCTATCCCGTCGAGACGCTCCGCGCGCTCGTCGATCTGGACGGGCCCGGACTCGTCGCCTTCGATCGCGACGCGCTCATCCGCGACGGCAACATCGCGCCCGATCGCATCCGGCGCTTCGCGCTGCTCGACGTCGGACCGGATGGCTGGCTTCGCCAACTGGCCGAGAAGCCCGATGACGCGGAGCTCGAGCGGCTGGGCGGCGGCGCGAGCGGCGTGAGCATGAACGCGTGGCGCTTCGATCGCGGCATCTTCCAGGCGTGCCGCGACGTCGGCCTCTCCTCGCGCGGCGAGCGCGAGCTGTCGCAAGCGGCATCGCTCGCGGCCGCTCGCGGGACGCGGTTCAGAGTCCTGCCCATCGCCGCCGGCGTCCTCGATCTCTCCGGCCGCGCCGACGTGGAGGACGTGTCACGCCGGCTCGCCGGTCTGGAGCCCGCGACGTGATAACGAGCGCTTGGCATGAGCGCGTCCGTCGCCTCGCGTTCGATCCGGACACATCGGCAGAAGTCGTGCGGCGCTTCGAACACGTCGATCGGATCTTCGAGCAGCGATTCCCAGGAAGCGCGCCCGCACGCGCCTGGTGGGTGCCGGGACGGATCGAGGTGCTCGGCAAGCACACCGACTACGGCGGCGGCCGTTCGCTCCTCGCGACGCTCGGCCGCGGCATTCACTGGATCGCGGCGCCGACGAGGGACGAACGGATCGAGATCGTCGATGCCGGCACGGGCGCCACGTGCGAGATCTCGCTGGATGCCGACGTTCCGCATCGGCCCGGCAACTGGTCGGACTACGTGATCTCCGTCGCGCGCCGGATCGCGCGGGACTTTCCGGGCGCGCACGCCGGCATGCGCGCCGTGTTCAGCTCATCGCTGCCGAAAGGCGCGGGGCTCTCCTCGTCGAGCGCGCTCATCGTCTCGACGTTCCTGCCGCTCGCGGCCTTCAATCGTCTCGAGGACCATCCCGCCTGGCAGCAGTTCTCCAGTCCGCCCATCCATCGATGCGCCGGCGACGATGATTCGAAAGACGCGCTGGCGGGATATCTCGGCGCCATCGAGAGCGGGCGCGCGTTCGGGCGCTTCCCAGCGGATCACGGCGTTGGGACGCAGGGCGGCAGCGAAGACCACACGGCGATCCTGTGCTGCCGTGCCGGGCAGCTCTCGGTCTATCGATTCCGTCCGGTGGCACATGAGGGCGACGTCGCGCTGCCCGAAGGCTGGACCTTTGCGATCGCCGTGTCCGGCGTCCACGCATCGAAAAGCGGCGCGGTGCGCGATCACTACAACCGGCTCTCCGCGCAGATGGCCCGGCTCACCGAGCTGTCGCGCGACACCTCGGACGTCGAAGACGAGTCCCTGCTGGCCGCGATCGAGAGCGGCGCTGGCGCGTTGGAACGACTGCGAGGGATCGTCGCGTCCTCGCCCGACGCCGATATGCTGCTCCCGCGCCTCGATCAGTTCGCTGCCGAGTCCATCGAGATCATCCCGGCGGTCGTGAAACGTCTGTCCGCGGGCGACGTCGCCGGCGCCGGCCCGCTGATCGATCGGTCGCAACAACTGGCAGAGAACACGCTCGCCAATCAGGTCCCCGAAACGATGACGCTCGTCCGCTCGGCGCGCGACCTCGGCGCTGCTGCGGCCAGCGCGTTTGGCGCAGGGTTCGGCGGTGCGGTGTGGGCCCTCGTCCGTCGCGACGATCTCTCCGACTTCCTCCGGCGCTGGCGCATGGAATATCTCACGCGCCATCCCGACCGCGCCGCGCGCGCAGAGCTCTTTGGCAGCGATCCCGGCCCTGCCGCGACGGAGCTGTGACGATCGTCACTCGCCGGTCTTCACCGGCAGGTCGGGGTAGTGATTCACGCCGAGCGCATCGAACCGTTGAAACTGCGTCGGCAGTCGCTGCAGGAAATCGTCGTAGCTCCGCGCGGCCTTCGGTGACCACGCCACCTCGGCCAGCGCGCTGAGCCGGGGGAACGCCAGGTATTCCAGCTTGCGGATGTCCTGAATGTATTCGGTCCACAACTGTCCCTGCGTCCCGAGGATCTGCTTTTCCTGTTCGGGCGACTCGGCGACGAAGTCCGGTTCGTAGGCGTAGACCTTTTCCAGCGGCAGGAAGCCGCCGATGCTCTCGTACTCGACGCCCTTGGCAAGCTCGGACGCGGCGGGGGCCTGGTAGTAGTCCAGATACCTGTGCGACGTCGTGGCCATCACGACGTTGTTGCCGAGCGACAGCGCGCTCTGCGCCCACTTGGCGTCGCGCCAGACCATCATCGTCGCGGTCTTGGGCAGGCCGCCTTCCTGAATCTCGTCCCAGCCGATGATCCGCCGGCCCTTCGACGCGAGGAACTTCTCGATGCGGCCGATGAACCAGCTCTGCAGCTCCTGCTCGTCCTTCAGGCCCTCGCGCCGCATCACCTGCTGGGCGAACGCCGATTGCTGCCATTGCGTCTTCGGCGCCTCGTCGCCGCCGATGTGGATGATCGTCGACGGGAACAGCGTGCACACCTCCGTCAAGACGTTCTCGAGGAACGTGAACGTCTCGTCCTTCGGCGCGAACGTGTAGGGATGCACGCCCCAGCGCGTCATCACGCGCGGCGCGTAGCCGGGGATGTCGCTGTTGCCCAACTCGGGATATGACGCGATGGCCGCCGCCGCGTGGCCGGGCATCTCGATCTCCGGCACAACCGTGATGTGCCGCGCTGCGGCGTACGCCACCACGTCCTTGATTTCCTTCTGTGTGTAGAAGCCGCCATAGCGCTTCCCATCGTCGCCGCGACGATTGCCGTACGGCGGCGACGAATCGCGCCACGCGCCGATCTGTGTGAGCTTCGGATATTTCTTGATCTCGATGCGCCAGCCCTGATCGTCCGTCAGGTGCCAATGGAAGACGTTCAACTTGTGCAGCGCCATCGCATCGAGCATCACTTCGATGTCGGCGATCGGAAAGAAGTGCCGGCCGGTGTCGAGCATCATCCCGCGCCAGGCGAAGCGCGGCTGATCTTCGATGCGCACGCGTGGAAGGCTCCACGTCACGCCCGTGGGGCGTGCGGCGGCGAACACCTGCGGTGGCAACAACTGCAGCAGCGTCTGCATGCCGTAGAACACGCCGGCCGACTCGGGCGCGCGGATGACGACGGCGTCGCCGGCGACGAGCTCGTAGCCTTCGCGGCCGAGGCTCGACTTGGCCGCCTTCGTCGTCAGCCGGATGTCGCCCGGCGGCGTCATGTCGCGCGAGTCTCGTCGCACTTTCAGCGGATAGCCCGTGACGCGACGCAGCCGCGCGGCCAGCATCTCGGCCGCCGGCCTCGCAGCGGCGTCGGCGAGGATCGTCGTCCGGCGCGTCAGCGTGAACGATCCGTCTTCACGGACGAGCACGGCTGGTTGGGGAATGATGGCCAGCGCGGGAAGATCGGATGCCGCACTGATGAGGGCCACGCCGCAGATGGTCAACAGGGAAATCAGCAGTGGTTTCATGATTAACGGGCTATCGCCGCACACTGAACCTGACATCGCGCCGTGCTGAGGCCGACGCGGACGTCGCGTCGATCGTCAGCAGATAGTCGCCATCGGCGAGTCGATCGAGCGGCAGATCGAGATGGACGTCGGCCTGTCGCTGCGCGCCGAACGCCGACGGCTCCAGCGTCGTGTCCGTCGTCCACGCGATCTGATCCCGTGCGTCGACGATGCGCGCGGTGACCCGCGCTGGCGCCGCCGTCTTCGCCCGCCTCTGATAGACGCGCGCGAAGGCGATGACGTGATCCGAGGGCGCGAACGCGCGCCGCGTCGTCATGTGGACGGGCACGAGACTGGTGAGCGCGTCGGGCATCGTCGCGCCGCTGAATTGCCGGTCGACGACGACGCCGGAGAGGGACAGCGGCTCGCGGGCGAAATCGGGAACGACGACCGAGGCGTAGACGCTGCCGGTGCGCGCGTCGGCAGGATGGCTGGCCGCGGCGCGAATCTCGTAGCGGCCGGGCGGCACGTCGAGCCGGATGGCCAGCTCGCGAGAGGGCAGCGACGGCTGCGTCGCGGGCAATTCGAAGCGCTGCGTGACGTCGGCGATCGGTTTCCAATCGTCACGGAAGGCCACGGCCGTCAGCTCGACGATCCCACCGGCGGCGAGCGCGGCGTCGACGTCCAGGCGCGCGGCGATGGCCAGCGCTGCGCCGGGCGTGCCGGCCGTCGCAAATGGCGAGACGGTGAGCGACAGCGGCAGATCGCCCATGGGCAGCCCGCCGGACAACGCGCGGCCGGCGACGGCGATCGGCGGCGTGGCGGTGGCGCGCGGCCGATCGTCAATCGCGTAATAACCCGCGCGCGTGCGCACCTGCGCGTCCGGCCGATCGACGCGCACCGTGAGCCGGTGGAACCGCCCGTCGAGCGTGCCGCTCGACGGCTTGATGCCTAGCAAATAGTACGAGCTGTTCTCGCGGAACATCTGCGGAACCAGATCCTGCGGGTCGTTCGTGTTGGTGAAGGTGCGCCCGCCCGTGTTCTCGGCGAAGGTGCCGAAATCCGTGAACGGCTGCGGGCCGGTTTGCAGGCCGTGCGGGTCGAACTGATAGATGTTCACGTTGGCCTGCTGCGCGGCGTCGAAGAGGCGTGCGCGCTCGTCGTTCTCCTCGAAGTTGTCGTCGATGCGCGCCGGCTGGCGGCCTGGCGCGATCAGCACCATCGTCTTGCGCGCATCCGGCCACGCGGTGAGGATCTTCGCCACGTTGAGCAGCGACTCGGCCACGCAGTCCCGCATGCACGCGCCGGACGGCACTCCGAGGCGCGACGGGCGCAGCAGATTGCTTCCTGGCGTGCTCGCTTGCCACGGGTTCTCCAATGGCCCGAACAGACCCGACGGGACGAAGCGGTCTACGGCCGCGCGAAGCGTGACGCGATCGGTCGTGAACTCCTGTCCCTGTTTCTGTGCGAGCACGAAGACGACGGCGGCCAGATCGGACGGTCCCAGCTCGTCGATCACGCCTCGCGCAACCGACCGCGCTCGCCGCGCGGCGTCGGGATCCCGCCACGTGTGCACGTCGTCGAACACGATGACGACGGCGCGACGAGCATCGAGGCGATTGCTCGCGACGTCAGGGCCGATCTCGCGCGTCCAGGCTGCGGCGGAATCGGGCCAGGCCGGCAGGTCGATCGCGGCGAACGACGCGATGGGCTGCTCGACGCCGCTGTCGAGCACCGTGAAGTCGGTGGCCGTGAGCCCGTGGATTGGCCGTCGATCGCGATCGAGCACCGACACGTCGAGCAGGACGAGGTCCGTCCGCGTGCGGAACGTGGGCCTCTGATCCGACGTCGACGACTGGCCCGAGCCCGTGACGGCGAGTCCGGCGAAAAGGATCGCGACGGCCAGGACGCGCGGACGGACGACACGCGCGCGCGCGTCACGCGGCCACGATCGAGCCGATCGCTCCGGAGGCATCACGGGAAGGCCCGCTCGATATTGTGCAACGCATTGGCCGCGCCGCCCCTCGGAATCCACAGGGGAAACGGAATCCGTCCCCGGCGCGTAATCAGGCTCAGCCCCTGCCGTTCCGGTTCGCGTTGGATCACTGTTCGCGGGCCAATTTTCAGGAGGACCTGTGCCGACGACGCCCTTCCGTATCGCCGTTCGTGTATCCGTGCTCGCGCTGCTGTTCGCCGCTGCCGCTTCGTCGCTTCTGGCCCAAGGCCGTCAAGGGCCGTCGGCGCCGGCGCCAGATCCGGCCAAGCCGCAGCGTCTCGACGTCACGACCGGGACGACCGCGCGCTACAAGGTGCAGGAGCAACTGGCCGGCGTGAACTTTCCGAGTCAGGCTGTCGGCACGACGCAGGCGGTCACCGGCACGATCGTCGTCAATCCCGACGGCTCGCTCGCGCCCGAGTCGAAGATCACCGTGGACCTCACGAAGATCGAGAGCGATCAATCCATGCGCGACGGCTACGTCCGCGGCCGCGTCCTCCAGACGGAGAAGTTCCCGACGCTGCAATTCGTGCCCAAACGGGCCGTGGGCCTGACCGTGCCGTTCCCGTCCGGCATGGGCGCGCAGGCTGGCTTCCAGCTCATCGGCGACATGACCGTCCACGGCGTCACGAAGGAAGTCACCTGGAACGTCGTCGCCACGTTCGCCAACGATGCGGTCAACGGCCGTGCGACGCTGACGACGGACTTCGCGACGTTCGGCATGACGAAGCCATCGCTCGCGCGTCTGCTCAGCGTGGACGACAAGATCGAGCTGGAGATCGAGTTCCGCACGCGCCGCACCGCCGCGTGACGTGAAGATCGCGGGCTTCGTCCCCTTGGGGCAGGCGCACGCGCGATGAGCCACGGGGTGCGGCCGTTCCCGGAGTATGATCGCCGCGCTCCCGTGATCCCCTTCCCGCGACCCTCCCGGTCCACGCGTGTGCGCCGATGGAGATTCCCCGGACCTGAAGGTCCGGGGCTCCGTCCCGCACGGCACGCGTACGGAACCTCGCAGCCCCGTACGGAGGGCAGGACCTTCAGGTCCTGCCAGACGAGCCGCTGGCGCCGTTGCTATTTGATGGCCCCGAGCCCATGCCGCTAACCCAAGGCACGCGCATCGGAGCGTACGCGGTCGATGCGCTCATCGGCGCCGGCGGGATGGGCGAGGTCGATCGCGCGCGCGACACGAAGCTCAATCGCGACGTCGCGCTGAAAGTCCTGCCGCCGCTGGTCGCGAACGATCCCGATCGGCTCGCGCGGTTTCGGCGCGAAGCGCAAGTCCTCGCGTCGCTCAACGATCCGCACATCGCGCAGATCCACGGCTTCGAAGACTCCGGCGAGACGCACGCGCTCGTGATGGAGCTGGTCGAGGGCCCGACGCTCGCCGAGCGGATCGCGGCGACTGGCCCCCCCGAGGCCGAGCGCGTCAGCGCGAGGCCGAGGGACACGAATGCACGGCCAGCGCGTGGGGGTGGGGCCCCACGCGGACTAAATATTGATGACGCGTTGTCCATCGCGCGGCAGATCGCCACGGCTCTCGACGCGGCGCACCAACAGGGCATCGTCCATCGTGATCTGAAGCCGGCGAATGTAAAAGTGCGCGACGACGGCACGGTCAAGGTGCTGGACTTCGGGCTGGCGAAAGCGTTGGCTCCGCCCGGCGAGTCGAGTCCGGATGTGGCGAACTCGCCGACGATCACGACGCCGGCCATGACCGCGATGGGCATGATTCTCGGGACGGCCGCGTACATGTCTCCCGAGCAGGCGCGCGGCCGGCCGGTGGACAAGCGCGCCGACATCTGGGCGTTCGGGTGCGTGCTGTACGAGATGCTCACGGGCCGGCGCGCGTTCTCCGGCGAGGACGTCACCGAGACGCTCGCGTCGGTGGTGAAGGAGCAGCCTGATCTCGCCATCGTTCCGCCCGTCGTCCGCCGAGCGCTGGCCCGATGCCTCGAAAAGGATCCGCGAAAGCGGCTGCGCGACATCGGTGATGTGTGGGATCTGATCGATGAGCCCACGCCCGCGGCAATTGCGCCGCCTCCGCGCGCGTGGGCGGGCTGGTGGTCGTGGGCGCTTGCCGGCGCGCTCGCCGTGGCCATCGCGTCAGCCGGCACGTTCGCGTTTCTCTGGCAGCGCGCGCGTGTGCCGTCTCTGCACGCGGTCGAGTTCGAGTTGTCTGCCCCTGAAGGTACGGAGTTCGGCGCGCCGGGTCCCCGCGGAACCGCGGTCTCGTCCGACGGCCGTGCCATCGTGTTCGTGGCGCGGACACGTTCGGACGCGTCCTTGTGGGTGCGGCGGCTCGATTCGAAGACCGCGTGGACGTTGCCGGGCACGACGGGGGCCCTCTGTCCATTCTGGTCGCCGGACAGCCAGTCGGTGGCGTTCGTCCAGGACCGCAAATTGCGTCGCAGCGCGATCGCGGGAGGAGCGCCGCAGACGCTGGCCGACGTGACCGGCGCCTGTTTCGGCGGAACGTGGAGCCGCACCGGCGACGTCGTGCTCGGCAGCACGGTTGGGCTGTTCTCCGTCTCGGCCTCGGGAGGGGCCCTGCGGTCGCTGCTGGCGCCGGACGCCGCCCGACACGAGACGTATTACAGCCTCCCACAGTTCCTGCCGGACGGCCGCCACTTCCTGTTCTACATTTCGAGCGCTGACGAGAGCGTTCGAGGGACGTACGTCAGCTCGATCGACACGCCGACCAACGAGGTCCGGATCATGCCGAACAGGGCCGGCTACGTCCCGCCCGATGACGCGCATCCGGGCCTCCTGCTCTGGCCGCGGGACCAGACGCTCGTCGCGCAGCCGTTCGATGCCGGCAGCCTTCATCTCGAGGGGGCCCCCTCGCCCGTGGCCGACAACGTCCGAGTGTTCGAGGACGGCGGCCCTCTCCCGACGTCCTTCTGGACATCCGATGCCGGGGTCCTGGCATATCGCAGCGGCACCTTCGCGCAGACCAGCACGCTGACGTGGTTCGATCGCACGGGGCACGCGGCCGGCACGGTCGGAGATCCGCAGAGCTACGGGGAGCTGGCGCTCTCGCCGGACGGATCGCGCGTGGCCGTGTTCCGTCGGGACACCGTCGGCGAGGACCTATGGTTCATCGACATCGCTCGAGGCGCGGCCGCGCGCCTGACGACCGATCCGGACAACGAGTCGTATCCCGTGTGGTCGCCTGACGGCACGCAAGTCGCGTTCGTATCCATGCGCACCGGCGGCGGCTCATTCGATTTGTATCGAAAGCCGGCCGGCGTCTTCGGAGAGGAAGAGGTGCTGCTGAAGAACGAAGACCTGAAAAAACCGCTGGACTGGTCCAGAGACGGGCGGTATCTGCTGTACGACCAGCAGTCTGTCAAGAGCTCGGACTGGGACCTGTGGATACTGCCGATGGGAGGGGACGGCAAGCCGGCGAAGTACCTCGCGATGCCGTTCATCGAGGCCAACGCCAGGTTTTCGCCCGACGGGCGCTGGGTCGCGTACCAGTCCAACCAGTCCGCGCGGTTCGAGATCTACGTGTCGCCGTTCCCAGATGCCGCGGCGGCTCCGGCCGCGCTCGTCTCCACGGCGGGGGGAACGTATCCGCGTTGGGGCCGTGACGGCCGGGCGCTCTACTACATCTCGGCGGAAGGCGAGCTGATGGAGGTGCCGGTCACCCTCGGCACGACCGTCAAAGCCGGCACGCCCGTTCCACTGTTCAAGCTGCCGCCGCCGGGATCGGGCCTCGGGAGAGATCCCGTGGGCGGCTGGGCATGGGACGTCACCGCCGACGGCCGGCGCTTCCTGATCAACACGGCAGTCGATCAGCAGAGTGTGGCGTCGCTCACGATCGACACCGACTGGCGCGCGAAGCTGCCGCGCTGAGTGGTCGTGCCGGGATTTCTACTATCGTAGGGCACACTCCATGACCATCCCTCCCGGCACGTGGCTCGGCGCGACGTGTCGATGACTCCGAGCCCATGCCGCTGACCTCGGGCACCCGCGTCGGTCCGTACGAAGTCGTCGCCCTCATCGGCGAAGGCGGCATGGGGCAGGTCTATCGTGCGCGCGACACGAAGCTCAATCGCGATGTCGCGCTGAAAGTCCTGCCGCCGCTCGTCGCGAACGATCCCGATCGGCTCGCACGGTTTCGGCGCGAAGCGCAAGTCCTCGCGTCGCTCAACGATCCGCACATCGCGCAGATCTACGGCTTCGAAGACTCGGACGGCACGCACGCGCTGGTGATGGAGCTGGTCGACGGCCCGACGCTCGCCGAATTGATCGCTCGCGGATATCCCGAAGCCGAGCGCGTCGCGCGAGCGCTGAGGGACAGCGATAGTCTGGCCTCGCGGCGGGGGTGGGGCCCCGCCGCCACTGATCAAAGTAGACACGGCCTTCGTCTCGATGACGCCCTCACCATCGCGCGCCAGATCGCCTCCGCACTCGAAGCTGCGCACGAGCAGGGCATCGTCCATCGCGATCTGAAGCCAGCGAATGTGAAGGTGCGCGCGGACGGCACCGCGCCACGACGAGGATCGTGCAAGGACGCGTCGATTGCCCATGCATGGATTCAAAATGTCACTTTGAATTAGTGTATTTCGCCTGTATCTTATTGATGTGATTGAACGTAGCGCATCGCGGCCGTTGCTCGATCTCGCTCGACAATATCCCGTCCTGACCGTCACCGGTCCGCGCCAATCGGGCAAGACGACCCTGTGCCGGGCGCTCTTCCCCTCATATTCCTGGATCAATCTCGAGCCCCTCGATACACGCGAGGCCGTTCGGCGCGACCCGCGGGGATTTCTGGCGCAACACCGCGATGGCGTCATCATCGACGAAATCCAGAACGCGCCGGAGTTGCTCTCGTACATTCAGGCTGCGGTGGACGACGATGATCGGCCGGGGCGATTCATTCTGACGGGATCGCAGCACTTCGGCCTGAGCCATGCGATCGCCCAGTCACTGGCCGGCCGGACGGCGGTGTTCGAGCTCTTGCCCCCGGCCCTCGACGAGCTTCGTCGCTTTCCCGGTGCGCCGGCCGATCTGCTGACCACATTGTGGATGGGCGCGTACCCGCGCATCTTCGACCGAGGCATCGATCCTGCGCGCTGGTACGCGGACTACGTGACGACGTACGTCCAACGCGACGTGCGGCAACTCGCCAACGTGACCGACCTGGAGTCGTTCACGACGTTCCTGCGTCTGTGCGCCGGGCGATCCGGTCAGGAGCTGTCGCTCAGTCATCTGGGCGCTGATGCCGGCGTGTCGCAGCCGACGGCACGGGCATGGCTGTCGGTGCTCGAGGCGAGCTTCTTGTGTCATCGGCTCTCACCGTGGCACCGCAACGTGCGCAAGCGAACGATCAAGGCGACCAAGCTGCACTTTCTGGACAGCGGACTGATGTGCTTTTTGATCGGCATCCGATCGCCCGACCAATTGGCCACACACCCTCTGCGTGGCGCCGTGTTCGAGACCTGGGTGGTCTCCGAGATCTACAAGGCGCGCGCGAACGCCGGGCAAACGGTGCGGTTGTCGCACTATCGCGAAACGCGCGGAGCGGAAGTCGACGTCGTTGTGGAAACGGCACGCGCCTTGATCATGGTGGAAGCGAAGAGTGGCGCGACGGTGGCGGGTGATCTTTCCCGCGGTCTCGATGTCCTCGGTGAGCACATGGCGCGGCTCGAGCCCGGGCGCACGCTCGACAAGCTCATCGTGTACGGCGGTGAGCGGCCGGGCCAGATACGTGACGTGCGTATCGTGCCCTGGGCCGACGTGCCGTCCGTGCCTTGGGACGATCGAAGGTGAACAGGTCGACACACGCGCGCATCATCGCGTCCGGTCGCCCGCGTTCGTCGCGTTTCCCAGCCGCGCGTACCAGTCCGTCACCAGGTGCAGCGTCTGGTGGACGGCGTTCGGCTCGTCCACGATCACGAAGCGCGTGCCGTCGGGCGACATGGCCGGCGATGCGGAAGAGACAGCCGACGCGAAGAGCGGGGTGGCCAGGCCGATCGTGATCGCATCGCCGTTCGTCGTCACGGGCGCGGCCACGACCTGGCCGTTGGACATGTACGCGATCTCGCGTCCGTCGCGGCGCCAGACCGGAATCGTGCTCGATCCCTCGACCGCAATCGTCACCTGTTGGGCACCGAGCACAAATCCCTCCGGCGTCCGGACGAGCCGCGCCACGGATGTCGCGCGCCTGCCGTTCAGCTCGGTCCCAAACGCGATCCACCGGCCGTCCGGCGCGATCGCGATCCGGCGGCTCGGCGACGTGCCGGAGAAGGCGACAGGCGCTGGCCGCGGGCTGTCGAGCGGGACCGTGTGCAACTCCAGCCGGCTGTCTCGCGTCGCGGCGACGATGAGTGAGGCCCCGTCTGGCGCGAAGGTGAACGGCGCGTTGTTTTGTCGCTCGCCGGCGAGCGAAATCTCGAGCGGCGCCGCCGCGCCGTCGAGCCGCTGCACGACGATCTTGACCGCCGATCCCGGCAGGCTCACCTGGTACGCGATGCGGCGGCCGTCCGGCGCCCAGTCGGGACTTTCCTTGAAGCCGGGACCGCTCGTCACGCGAGACGTCGCGCCGGTCGTCAGATTGTGCAGCCAGATGTCCGCCGATCCTCCGACGAAGTGTGTAAACAGGATCTTCGATCCGTCCGGCGAGAACAGCGGCTGGCCGATCTCGCCCTGGATCTCGGCGGGCAGCGAAAGCGGCTTCAGCGGCCGGCCGGATCGATCGACGAGCGTCAGCGTCATGTCGGACGCGCGCGCCGACGCCCACACGAGATCGCCGGTCCGCGACACGCTGGCATATACGCTCAGCTGCGCGTTGTCGACCTCCACGTCGTCGGCCACGACCGATGACCTGCCCGCGAGCGTTCCGGTGGCGACGTCGAGCGGCTGCGCCAGCAACTGCCGATCCTGCGCCCACAACAGATAGCCGGGCTCGCCCGGCGCGCGGCCCGGCGCGTAGAGGCCGCTCGACAACGACGAGATCACGCGCGTCGCCGGTCGCCGGTCGAGGTGGCCGACGTAGATGCCGTTGTGTTCCGGTTGCGCACTGCGCACGAAGTAGAGGAACGCGTCCGTACCGGGGAGCGCGACCGGCCAATAGTGCGCGTTCTCGCCTCGGGCCGTATCGAGCGTCGTGAGAGGCTTCACCTCACCGCCGGCGTCGGACACCGTGAACAGCGATCCGCCCGCGTTGGGCGCGAAGATGACGACGCCGCGATCCGTCCACGCGCCGCCTCGGCCGAGTGGCGCCGGCGCCAGGACGGATGGCAGGCCGGCGTCGATTGATGTCGCGAGCAGGCGCGCGCCCGAGAAGAAGGCAATCCGCCGGCTGTCGGGCGCCCAGAAAGGGTAGTACGCGTTGTCCGTGCCTGGCAGCGGATGCGCGTCGTCGCGCGAGAGCGAGCGGACCCAGAGGCGCGCCGTGCCGCCGACCGGTGCGACGAACGCGACCTTGGCGCCATCGGGCGACACGACGGCACTCCCGACGTTCACGCCAATGCGAAAGTCCGCGCCGTCCGGCGGCGTGATCGCCAGATCGAGCGCTGGCGCCGCGGCAGACGTCCGATCGCGTACGAGCGCCCAAGCCAATGCGACGGCCAGCGCCACAGCCGCAGCAAGCGCTATCGCGGCGATCGTCCACGCGAACGCGCGCGATCGCACTCCGCGCGGCGCGGCTGTTGCGCGCTCCACGTGCGCCGGCGCGTCATCCGACGACGGCTCGAGCGCGAATGCCGCGTCGCCGATGTCGCGCAGGCGCTGCCGGCGATCGCGCGTCAGACACCGTTGCAGCAATTGGCGCACGGGGGCCGGTGTGTCGGTGGGCAGCGACGTCCAGTCGATCTCCTGCCGCAGCACCGCGGCGAGCGTGTCGCTCACCGTCTCGCCCGTGAACAGTTGACGGCCGGTCAGCATCTCGAACAGCACGACGCCGAACGCCCAGATGTCCGCGCGCTTGTCGACCGGCCGGCCGCGCGCCTGTTCCGGCGCCATGTAGGCCGCCGTGCCGAGAATCATCCCCAGCTCCGTCGCGTGCGCCGACATCGTCGGCGAGTTGGCGACGTCGACATTCGATTCGCCCGCCGGCGCCAGCGCTTTCGCGAGGCCGAAGTCGAGGATCTTGACCGTGCAGGGCTCGTCAGCGACATCGGACGCCGAGCGCGTCGGCGCGAGGTGGCCGTCC
>CAZNMF010000222.1:0-1627 GCA_964573795.1 uncultured Solibacteraceae bacterium | reverse complement strand
ACGCGGCTGCACGCGCAGCAGATCGAGCAACGCGCGCGAGGCGGCGACGGACACGACGTAACGCGCGCCGCTCGGCAAGTCGACGTGCTGCGGGCGAATCTCGTAGCGGCCGGTGCGCACGTCGTCCAGTTGCGGCCAGCGTCGGCCTACATCGAGCGGCACGGTGCGGCGCTCGCGACGCGTGGCGGGATCGACGAGCGACACGACGTAGAGCTCGTCAGGCGCCGGATAGGCAAACGGACGCCGCCATCCCGCATCGGCGATGGCGAACACGGCTGACGCCAGCGTCGTCGCGGTGGCGATGACCAGCACCAGCGCGCCCGACAGGACGGGTTGTCGGCGAGCGCGCCGCAAGCAGTATTTCGTGGCCCGAACCAGTTCGAGTGTGTACGAGATCACCGCTGACTCACGTTCCACGATGGTTCCGTTTCGGCGATGCCTTGCTGGATCCGCATCGGCGATGCCGGTGTGTTTGGATGGCGGCGATGGTATCACTCGGCGGGCTGCGGTCCGCGGTCCGCAGGCTACGGGCTACGGGCTACGGGCTACGGCCGACCATTGTCTTTGGGCGCCTACGATTTCGTAGCCTGTAGCCCGTGGCCCGAAGCCCTCGCAGGGGCCGCCCTCGTGGCGGCCCGGCGTCGGCCGCCGGGGCTGAGGCCCCGGCCTACATCTGCCGTCCGCTCTCCGCAGACCGCGGACCGCAGCCCGCTACGTCCGCAACAGCTCCGCCACGCGCATCGTCAGGAAGCGCCGGCCCGGCAGCCACGCGGCGATGAGGGCGGCCGCGAGGATCGCGGCGGCCGCGGCGAGATAGATCTGCAGATCGCCCGCGTTCACCGATGGCACCGAGCGGCTGAGCAGTTTGACCTCGATCCAGCTCAGCGGCAATCCGGCCAACACCCCGACGAGCACCGGTTGAACGATGACGATCGCGAAGCGTCGTCGAAGCGCCTGAGGCGTCGCGCCGAGCGCGAGGCGCACGGTCATCTCGTCGCGGCGACGACGGATCTCGAAGCTGGCGAGGCCGTACATCGCGATCGTCGCCAGCAGCAGCGTGATGCCGCCGAGCGCGCCGAAGATCGCGGCGAGCACGCGCGGCTTCTCGCGCACGGGCCCGAGCGTGGCCGCGACCGAATCGAGTGTCGTCGGCGTCAAGTTCGGGATCGTCCACGACTGATTCCGCAGCCGATCCGACAACAGCGTGCCGTTCGGACGCCGACCGGACGTCGCTCGTACCAGGACATGGAGCTCAGCCCACGTACTGTCAGACCGATACGTCTCGTTCGCGCTCACCGGCAGGAAGAGCGTTGGCTCTGCCTGAACATCCACCTGGATGCGGAGGTCCGCGGCGACGCCGATCACGGTGCGCGGGCCGTCGTTGGTGGTGACCGTTCGTCCGACGGCGTCCTCGACCGGCAGATCCGGCCAGAACGCCCGTGCACCCGCGACGTTCACGATCGCGACGAGCGCCTGCCGCTCGACGTCCGCATCGGAAAAACTGCGGCCCGCGATCATCGGCGTGGCCAGCGTCCTGAAGAATCCCGCGTCCACCGCGAGGACGCGCCCGTCGAACCCACGAGGCGCCACACGTTTCGAGAACAACCGATCGACGTCCTCCGATGAG
>CAZNMF010000221.1:0-26866 GCA_964573795.1 uncultured Solibacteraceae bacterium | reverse complement strand
GCGGGCGGCTCGGCACGGGAAATCCCATCACGTCGACGGGACGGTCGAACGCGCGCGCGAGCCTTTCCGCGAGCGCGTCGTTCTGCGCCAGCAGTCGCACGCGGCCGTCCGCGCGGTCGTCGAGCAGCGCGAGCGCGACGGCGTACGCGTGCCGTACCGCGTCAGCCGACGCGTTCAGCCAGCGTGCTTCCTGTTCCAATGCGACGTGGAAGAGGAAGCGGATCTCCGGCACGTCCCGATCGAGGCGCGTCGTCATCCACTGCGCCGCGCCAAAGACATCGAGGAGCGTCGTCGAGTGAAACAGGACCACGTCGGGGCTGGCGAGCGTCAGGCGATCGGACAGACGCGCCAGGTCCAGCGCCTGCAGGCGCGAGAAGCGCGCGACCCCGCGCCACGTGTCTTCGCGGATCTCGCGCAGCGCGTCCAGATACGTGAAGTCGAAGGCCGGCTCCAACAGCTCGCGATCCGTCGACTCGAGTCCATCCGGCGAGATGCGCCTTGCGCCCGCGACCACGACGCGCAGCGTTCCGAGCGAGACGTCGTGCAGCGATCGCGCCAGACGAAGGAACGGTCCGTTGCCGCGGCCGGCGCTGGGCTCGACGATGACGAGGCGCGTCGGCGCGACGCGCAACGTCGCCGGATGCGACGAGAGCGGCCGCGGCGTCCCGCCGCGTACGATCCGCGCAAGCCCGGCCGTGATCAGCTCGCGGCAATACAGCGCGAGCGCGTGCGCGCCGGCGGCGCGGATCGGCGCGAGGTCCTCCCACATGTCCCATTCGTACGCTTGTGACGACAGGACGATGAGATCGTCCGGCCGCGGCGCGAACGCCTTCGCGGGGACGACCGCAATCCGCTCCGGGCTCATGCCGTCGATCGCGGCGCTCTTGTCGACGATGCCGCGCACGCGCGCGCCGAGCGCGCTCAGCACGGGGAGCAAGGCGCGTGTGTGGGATCCATTGCCCCAGACGACGACCGTAGGTGAGTCGAGCGCGGCGAGCACGGTTCGAAGCCGCTGCTCGACCGCGCGCGGAATGATGCCGGTCACTGCGACCGGCGAGTCCGGCGCGCGCAGCAGATCGACGAGCGTGCCGTAGCACGCCTCGTCGGAGAAGTGCTGTCGTGCGTGGTCGCGCGCGGCCGCCGCCAACCGACGTCGAAGCGCCTCGTCGCCGAGCAGCCGCACGATTGCCGACGCGAACGCCGCCGAATCCTGCGCGATCAACGCATGCGCGCCGTCGACGAAGCCCGTGCCTTCGGCGCCCGCAGGCGTCGTGACGATGGCGCGTCCTGCGCCGGCGGCCTCGATGACTTTGATCTTGAGGCCGGATCCGTACAGATACGGCGCGACGCAGATGGACGCCTTGGCCACTTCGTCCATCGGCCGATCGACGAATCCCACCAGATCGACGTTCGGTGTCGCGGTGAGCGACGTCCGGCGGATCGCGTCGCAGATGAGCCCGACGAGACGAAGACGGGCGTGCGGACGCACGGCGAGCACGCGCGGCCAGACCTCGGTGAGCAGCCACGATACCGCCGCCTGGTTCGAGGGATTGTCGCTGCCGGTATAGGCGATCGTGCCGCCGTCGCCCTTGCCGCAATCGGTGACAGGCACCGCGTGCGGCACGGTCAGCAGCCGCTGCGACGGCCGCAGGAACGGCGCGATTGCCTGCGCTTCGTCGGGCGTGATGGCGAGCAGGACATCCCATTGCCGCCAGAGGAAGCGCTCCGTCTCGACCGCCATCGAGAACGCGGGCATCGTGCCCGTCGCCGCGTGAGCGCGCTCGGCGTGCAGCGCGATGACGTCCTGCAGATCGACGATGCGGAGCACACGCGGCGGCACGCGCGCGAGAATCGGCGCCGTCCAGGCGTACGTCGCGATCGTGGCCGAGTACTCGCCCGTGTCGAGCAAGCCGCGTACGGCGGAGGTCAGCGCCGTGCCCGCGGCGAGGTTGGCCGGCGGCGGCTCGTATCCCGCGTAGAACGCCTCCCATTCGTCGTGGATGCGGAGCGCGTCCGCGCTCTCCCATGCGCTCACGCGAACGACGCGCCGGAAGCCGGTGAGCTCGTGCTCGCGGCTGGGCACGCGCGGATTACCCTGATAGACGAGATCGACGTCGAATCCCTGCCGAGACAGATGACTCGCTATCGCGAGCATGCGCTGCACGTTGCCGTGGCCCACGCGATCGACGCACCACGGAAACACCATCAGGACGGCCGACGATGGCGTCATCGGGGCGCGTCCTCGGCTCGCGCCATCCAGAAGCGGCCGCCGCCGTGCTTCACCGCGTCACGCTCTCGATAGACGGACGTGCCGGTCTGTTGTGCGCTCATGTCGTGATTCCTCTCGTGCCTGAGGAGGCCGACATCGCTGTTGAGCAAGCCACGATCCACCCCGCGTCCCACGCGGCCCGCGAAATCACGCCAAATAACGTGCATCCGTGCCGCGCGTCGTCGGACGAACGACATCGATGGGCCGGTGCGTGTCGGGATTCCGACGGCGCACGGCCACCGGTGTGCCGGCGGCGTCAAACGCGCGTGGGCCGCCAGCGCGGCGGCGACAAGGCGTCTTGCCATCGCTCGCGGTCGCGCGTGAGGATTCGTCATGGCTGACATCGCCAGAGAGCTTCGGTACGCGCTGCGGACCCTTCGCCGCAGTCCGGCCTTCACCGTCACGTCGATCGTGGTGCTCGCACTGGCGATTGGCGCGAACACGGCGATGTTCAGCGTGTTGGATGCCGTGGTGCTGCGGCCGTTGCCATTTCCCGCGCCAGAACAGCTCGTGATGCTGTGGCGCGACGTGCGGAGCCAGCAGGTGCGCGAGGGCCGGTCGGCGTATCGGGACGTGGAGGACTGGCGGCGGCAAAGTCACAGCTTCACGAGCCTCGCGGTGTTCGATCCGGCGTCGGCCACGCTCGTGCGCGCCGGCGAGTCGGAGCGCATCGGCGTGCTTCGCGTCTCGACCGACATCTTCGCCCTGCTCGGCGCGCAGCCGATCGCCGGCCGTGTCTTCACATCGGCGGAGGCCGACGATCGCCAGCCGGTCGCGCTCGTCAGCGAGCGATTCTGGCGCGCACGGTTCGGCGGATCGCGCGACGCGATCGGGACGTCGATCGATCTCGACGGCCGGCCGACGCGGATCGTCGGCGTGTTGCCGTCGAGCGTGCAGATCGCGCCGTTCGACGCCGATGTCTGGGAACCGCATACTCAATTCGCCGATTGGGCGTCGCGGCGTCTCGCCCGAGGCGCAGGATCGTGGTTCGTGCTCGGTCGCCTGCGAGCCGGTGTGACGCCCGATCGCGCGCAGGACGAGATGACGTCCATTGCGCGGCGCCTGGATGCGGAGACGTCGCCGGCAGGCGCTGCCGTCGACGAAGGCATCGGCGTCGTGCCGCTGCGCACGTACGTGATCGGCGATCGGCCGCGGCTCGTTCTGTGGACGTTGACGGGCGCGGTCCTGTGCGTGCTCCTGATCGCCGCGACGAACGTCGCCAGTTTGTCGCTGGCGCGCGCGGCCGTCCGCGAGCGCGACATCGCCATTCGCGCAGCGCTCGGTGCGAGCCGGACGCGTGTCGTCCGTCAACTGCTCGTCGAGAGTCTGATGCTGGTCTCGATCGCAGGCGCGCTCGGCGTCGCGATTGCGGCAGCGGCGCTTCGCGGGATCGTGTCGGTCGCGCCGGTCACGCTCGCGCGCCTGAGCGACGTCGGCCTCGATGCGCGCGTGCTCGGCTGGACGTCGGGCCTGTGTCTCGTGACCGGCGTGGCGATCGGTCTCGTTTCGACGATGGCCATGGCCCGGCGCGTCACGGCGCTGGTGACGCGCGAGAGCGGGCGCGGCATGTCGAGCGGCGCCGCGACTCGGCGCGCGCGACGTGCGCTCGTCGTCGCGCAGTTCGCGCTGGCGATCGTGCTGCTGACTGGCGCCGGCCTTCTGCTGCGCAGCCTCTGGTCGGCCGAGCGCGTTGATCTCGGCTTCAGACCCGAGCGATTGCTGTCGTTGCAGATCGCGACGCCGGCGGGCGAGACGTCGGCGTCGCGGGCGGACGTCTACGATCGCGCGCTCGAGCAGATCGCGGCGCTCCCAGGAGTCGAGCGCGCGGCGATGATCGGCGATCTGTTCGTCGGCGGGGCTGCCGGGCAGCTCGTGATGCTCGACGGCGGCGCGTCACGCGCGTCGCAGCGCGTGAGCCTGCGCCGCGACGAGGTCAGCGCGCATTTCTTCGAGACAGCCGGCGTGCCGTTGCGCCGCGGCCGGACATTCTCCGCCGCCGACGGCCCTGACGCGCCGCGCGTCGCTATCGTCAACGAGGCGATGGCCAGTCGCCTGTGGCCGGACGCGGATCCGATCGGCAAACGGTTCGCGCTGGGCACCGCCGCGAACGATGCCAACGTTCGCCAACCGCTTGCTTCGCTCGCGGCTACGGTCGGTGGGCCATGGTTCACTGTGATCGGCGTCGCCGGAGACATGCGCCGGCAGGAGCTGGAGCGCGAGCCTGCGCCGCAGATGTTCGAGCCGCTCGCACAGAATCCGTCGCGGCTCGAGACGGTCCTCGTCCGCACGTCGTCGGACGATCCGCTCGAGCTGTCGAGGGCCGTGCAGGCCGCCGTTCGCCGCGCCGACGCGCGCGTGACGATGTACGGCGTCACGACGGTCGAACGGCGTCTGGGCTCGATGCTCGCGACGCGGCAGTTCGAGACGTCGCTGCTGCTCGCGTTCGCGATCGTCGCGCTGGTGATGGCGGCCGTCGGCCTCTACGGCCTCGTCCAGTTCTCCGTCACGACGCGCACGCCGGAAATCGGCATCCGCATGGCGATTGGCGCTGATGCGCGTGCGATCTTCAGGATGGTCCTCCGAGAAGGGCTGGCGCTCAGCGCGACGGGCATGGTCATCGGCCTGCTCGGTGCGTTGTGGCTGGCCCATGTCGGCGTGAGCCTGCTCTTCGGCGTGAGTGCGCGCGATCCGGTCACGTTCGCCTCCGTCACGCTCGTGCTGACCGCCATCGCGGCCGTCGCGTGCGGTGTCCCCGCGCGGCGCGCCATGAAGATCGATCCCAACGCCGCGCTGCGGCAAGGCTGAACGAACGCGCGCCGACTGCAACATTTTTTTGGCACGGCTGTCGATCCGGCCCGTCCTCGATCGACGTGTCCATAGGAGGCACGATTCACCATGCGTTTCATGATGCTGATGATTCCGAAGGGCTACGAGAAGGCGGCGCCGGGCACGATGCCGGATGCCAAGGCCGTGGCCGCGATGATGAAGTACAACGAGCAGCTTCAGAAAGCCGGCGTGCTGCTGGCGCTCGACGGTCTGCACCCGCCGTCGACCGGCGCGCGCGTCTCGTTCTCGGGCGGCAAGCCGACGGTGACCGACGGTCCGTTCGCGGAAGCGAAGGAGGTCATCGGCGGCTACTGGATGATCCAGGTGAAGTCGCGCGACGAGGCCATCGAGTGGGCGAAGCGCTGCCCTGGATCGGATAACGAGGTCATCGAGATCCGGCAGGTGCAGGAGATGTCGGATTTTCCGCCGGACGTCCAGAAAGCCGCCGAAGGATTCGACGAGATGCAGCGAAGAGCCTCGCGCTCGTGATCCGCGGTGCGGCTTGAAGCGCCGCGGCAAGGATGGTGTGATCGGGAGCCGTGACGGCTGCCGACACCCATCGCGCGATCGGCGCGGTCTGGCGTATGGAGTCGCCGCGTCTCATCGCCGGACTCGCGCGTCTCGTCCGTGACGTAGGGCTCGCGGAAGATCTCGCGTCGCTCGCCTCGTCGCCCATCGTCGAGCTGAACCGCGCCGTGGCCGTGGGAATGGCGGAGGGCCCGGCTGCGGGTCTCGCGATCGCCGACGCGATTGTCGCGACGGGATCGCTCGATCGCTATCACCTGCTGCCAAGCGTGCGGGCCGACTTCCTCGTCAAGCTCGGCCGGGTGGACGAGGCCCGTCAGGAGCTCGAGCGTGCGGCGTCGCTGACGCAGAACGTGCGGGAGCGTGCGCTGCTGGTCGATCGCGCGCGCAACGTGTGAGCGCGCGACGCGCTACCAGTCCCGGTACACTTCCGCCGCGCGAAAGCCCTGGACGTCGACTGCGAGCACGGGCGGACGCTCGCGCGCCTTCCGGACCGCGGCGTAGTTCTCGAAATAGACGCGGCCCTGCTGGACGATGAACCAGTCGTCGGGCCGCGGCGTGTCCCGCTCGGGCCGCGCGATGCGCAGGTCGCCGCGTCCGACCGCCGCCGCGTAGAACGCCGCAACGGCCGGCGCGTCGGTGACGACGCGCGCGTTCCGCGGCGCGAGCCGCGCCACGTCGGTCACCGCCTCGCGAAGACCGGCGTCGTAGAGCTCGTCGGGTGCGAACCACAGACGGTTCGGCGAGACGCGCGTGCCGATCGCGTTGCGGTAGAGCGCCGCGAGTGGGCGCGCCTGGAGCCAGGCCGCCGGCGGGGCCGCGAGCGCGATCGCGGCGGCTGCGGCCGCGAGCCGGTATGTGACGCGCGAATTGGCACGCGAGATCCGCATCAGTGCGTCCGCGATCGCGACGGCGGCGGCGACGTCGAGCATCGCGAGCGTCGGCAGCATGTAGCGCAGGAACTTCGTCGCGACGAGCGAGTACGGCAGCAGCGTCAGCACGATGAACGTCAGCACGAACACGGCGCCGCGATCCCGACGTCGCGCCAGCCCCCACACGCCGATCGCGCTCGCGGCCAGCACGGGCAGAGGGATCTTGGTCAGCAGATCGGCGAGATAAAACCACGGCGGCAGGCCCACCGGCGTCGACGACAGCGTGTTCGGCCAGAGGCGATCCTGGAAGACGTACCCGGTGTGCGGCACGGCGCGCTCGCTGAGGAAGCTCGCGATCGTCGTCCAGTTGCCCGGCGACAGCACCGGGAAGTTGGCGATCAGGAACGCGAGTGTCATCGCGCCGAAATACACGCGCTTGTCCGCGCGATTCGGGCCGGGGTGCGGCTCGGCGATCCGGAAGTACACGATGTGGATGCCGACGAAGTACGGCACGTACTTCGACGCGAGCATCAGGCCGAACGCCGCGCCGGCTGCCGCGAACCAGCGCTGCGCGCGTCGCGGATCGGCGCGTCCAACCGCCTTGGCGCGTTCGTAGAGCAGCGCCGCGACGAGCAGGAACAGCACGACGAAGGTGTCTTCCTTCGCGATGCGGTTGATCGCGATCGCGTTCACGTCGAATGCCCACAGCCACGCGGCGATCAGGCCCGCCAGCGGCGAGAACCAGCGCGTGACGAGCAGGAAGAGCACGATCGAGATCGCGGCGCCGGCGAGCGCGTTGGGCAGCCTCACCGCCGTCTCGGTGCGGACGATCGGCGCGCGCGCCGGCTTGTGCGCGTTCCAGGCCGCTGCCGCTTCGAGCGAGCCGAGCACGGCGAGCTTCATCAGCGCGGGGTGCTCGCCGTCGAACGCGAAGTCGCCGCGGCGGTATGCCTGCGCGCCGTGCAACTTGTCCATTTCGTCTTCGGAAAAGCCGGCGGCGTCGAGCGACGTCACGCGCGCCGCGAGCGCGCCGGCGAGCACGACGAGGAGGATCACGCTGCAGCAGCGCGTGAGCTTCCAGGGCGTGCAGACCGGCCGGGACGGGAGGGGAACGGAATCGACGAGAACGGCTGTGGCCACCGAGCGTTCCGAGGACGAGCCGCTCGCGTGTGCGCGGGCCGGCTACGTCGATCGCGGTGCGAAAGCGGTGCCAGCGCGGCCGTCGACGTGCCACGACGGAAGCGGCGCGCGATCGGGACCTGAGGGATAGACTGCCCACCCGTTGGGCAAGATTTCCCGGAAACGGGCCTGTCGAAATCCGCCCGATTCGTTCGACGTGTCCGTGAGCGCAGAGCGCGCCATCGGCATGAGAGCCGTGGGCTCACGCGAGCTTTTCCGCGTCTGCCCTTCGAGATTCCACACCGGACGCCGCGGCCGGGCGCACGTGCTCGCCACGCGCGCGGGGTCTGCGGGCGATCGGCGGTGGCGCCTGGTTTGCACCGCTCGCGACTTTCCTCAGCGCAGGGGGTGGCATGACGCGTCTCGTCGTCTTCGGCCGGCTGGCGGCGGGATGCTGCGTGCTGGCGGCAGCGATCGGGCTGCGATCGACGCGAGCCGGCGCGACGATGCCCGTCGCGCTGGTGGCGGAGCTCGAGGCCGTCGGCCTCGGGACCGCGGCACAGCAGGCTGGCGCGACGTATGTCGGCGAAGCACGGTGCATCGAGTGCCACAGCCAGGAGAACCTGCACTTCTCCGAGACCACGCACGCGAAGCTGTTTCGTCTGAAGCCGGCGAACGACGCGCAGCGCCGCGTCTGTGAAGCGTGTCACGGTCCCGGCTCGCTCCACGTCGCCCGCGCTGCGGACAAGACCGCCCTCGTCGGCTTCACGAAGGCGTGGGGCACGCCGGTCGCGACGCAGAACGCGATGTGCCTGAGCTGTCATCGCGGCGGTAACCGGATGCACTGGTCCGACTCGGCGCACGCGTCGAACGACCTCGCGTGCGCGGACTGCCACAATCCCATGCAGCAGATCTCGGCGAACGCGCTGCTCGTGCGGCCGACGGTCGCCGAGACGTGCTTCCTGTGCCATCCGCAGCAGCGCGCCGAGTTCCGCCGCCGATCGCACATGCCGCTGCTCGAGGGCAAGATCACCTGCACCGATTGCCACAACCCGCATGGCAGCCCGACGCGGCCGATGCTCAAGGCGGACTCGGTCAACGACGTCTGCTACACGTGCCACGCGGAGAAGCGCGGCCCGTTTATCTGGGAGCACGCGCCGGTTCGTGAGAGCTGCCTGAACTGTCATCAGCCGCACGGATCGAATCACGACAAGTTGCTGGTGGCGGCGCGGCCGTATCTCTGCCAGCAATGCCACAACCCGCCGGTTGGGCATCCCGGGCAGTTCTTCCGCGACGGCCAGAGCGCCGCGGATGCGCTCGTGGGCGGCGTGCAGAGCGCACGCGCGATCGGGCGCTCGTGCCAGAACTGCCATTCGCAGATCCACGGCAGCAACCATCCGGCTGGCGCGCGGTTCCAGCGGTAGACGAGAGGAGGCCCCGATGACGTTTCGAACGCGCGTCGCTCCTCCGATCGCCTGCGGCGTAATCAGCCTTCTGTTCGCAGCGCCGGCACTCGCGCAGGATCACCTCGGCAACGCGATGAGCCCGCAAGGCGCGTCCGCGGCTGACGCGCGCGATCCCGACGGCCTGGGCATCACCGAGCACGCGCGCACGCCGACGGGCTGGCTGCAGTTGCCGCCGTGGACGATCCGCGCGCCGAAACGATCGAAGAACGGCTGGCTCTACGACGCGCACGTCGAATTCGGCGGGCTCGTCACAGCCGGCGACACCACGGCCGCGAAGTTCAGGGAATACAAGGATCTCGACAGCGGGCCGTACCTCAACCATTTCGGCGTCACGTTCGAGAAGCCGGACGCGGCGCGGTACGTGCAGGCGTCGGGCGGCGGCCTGGGCCGCAGCGATCAATTTCTGCGCGTCGAAGCCGGCACGTACAACGCGTGGAAGATCCGCGGCTTCTTCACCGAGATCCCGCACGTCTTCACGTCGACGTATCGATCGCTCTGGAGCGGGCTCGGCACCGACACGCTGGCGCTCGACGGCTTGCCGCCTGGCGGCGGCGCCAGCGCGGCCGCGACGCAGACGACGATTCAAGCCGCGCTCGACGGGACGTCGCTCACCGGCCTCGGACTGACGCGCAAACGCGGCGGCGCGCGCGTCGACTTCACGCTGCCCGGCGACTGGAAGGCGTTTGGCAGCTACACGCGCGAGCGGCGCGAAGGCACGCGGCCGTTCGGTCTGGTCTTCGGCGGCGGCGGGGGCGGCGGCAACGTCGAGCCGCCGGAGTCGGTCGACGCGTCGACGACGGACGTGTCGACCGGCGTGCAGCTCGCGACGGACGCCATACAACTGAACGTGCAGGGCAGCGTCTCGCTGTTCCGCAACGACATCGAGACGCTCACCGTCGAGAACCCGCTGTTCGTGACGCTCAACACGATCACGGGCGTGCCCGCGAACGCGTTCACGTCCGCCCGGTACGATCTCCATCCCGACAACACGGCGCAGAATCTCCGCGCCGAAGTCGCGCGACGTCTGCCGTCGATCGCCGACAGCCGCCTGACGGGCGTGATCTCGCTGTCGCGATTCCGACAGAACGACGCGCTGATCCCGTGGACCACTTCGTCGCTGGCGGGCGGGGCGATCAACGGCGTGCCCACGACGAACATGTGGAACACGGCCGCGTCGCTCACGCGCCCGACCGCGGACGCGGCCATCGACACGATGCTCGTCAATCTCGGCTGGTCGCTGAAGCCGCTGCGCGCGCTCGACGTGCGCGCGAAGCTCCGTTACTACGACACCGACAATCACACCGAGTACTGGGCCTGCAATCCGCTGACGGGCCAGTGGGGACGCCTGCTCAACGACGGCACCGGCGGCGCGTTCGTCACGCCGAATCTCACGGCTGGCGTCAATCCGGCCGGCACGACTGCGGCGGGCTACAACGGGACCGGCTGCGACGATGACGCGACGCGCGCGCTGGGGCTGGCGCCGAGCTCCGGCACCGTGACTCTCCGCAACGTGCCGTTCGCGTACAGCCAGATCGACGCCGGCGTCACGGGAACGTACCGGATCACGCGCCACGATGCCGTCGAGATCGCGTTCGAGCGCGAGACGTTCGACCGCGCCTATCGCGAGCGCGAGCGCACGTGGGAGCACACGACGAAGATCGGCTACGTCGCGCGCAGCCTGCCGATCGGGACGTTCCGCGCGTCGTACGCGTACGGCCGCCGCCGCGGCAGCCCGTACATGTCCGATCCCTACGAGGCGTTCCTCAGCGCGTCGCTCGGTCCGATCCCGCTCGCCACCGGGACGAACATGGCGAACTGGATTCACGTGCTCGACCAGTTCCGGAAGTTCGATCTCGCGGATCGCGATCGCCAGACGGCCGACGCGCGCCTCAACGTCGCGATCACCCCGACGATCGACGCAGGCGTTTCTGTGCAGGTGCGTGACCTCGACTATTCCGATTCCTCGTACGGCCGCACGGATCATCAGCGGATCGTGTCGCCGAACGTCGACCTGACCTGGCAGCCAACCAACGACCTCAGCGTGGGCGGGTTCGCGTCCATCCAGCGCGGCCGCCTGCAGCAGGCCGGCCTGCAGCCGAACGCGTGCGTGATGGGCAGCACGTATTTCTTCTTCAGCGACGGATCGATTCAGGCCAGCACGACGGGCGTCGCGCCGCCGGCGCCGGCAGGCACGTCGCTGGTCGGCACCGAGCGCGTGCAGCCGTCCAACTGGCAGACGCTGTGCGAGGTCGCGTCGGCGACGAGCCCGCTCTATCCGCTCAGCCGCACGTGGGACGTCACGCAGCGCGATCGCAGCGTCACGATCGGCGCGTCGGCGCATCAGACCTTCGGCAAGCTCGTGCTCGACGTGGACTACACGTTCGGACGCGGCCGAACGAGCACCGGTTACGACTACAACGCCGCCGCGCTGGCGATTCCGGACGTGCAGGCGGCGCTGGCGGGAGCGGGCTGGCCCGATCTCGTCTTCGATCAGCACTTCGTCGATGCCGATCTGACGATGCCGATCAGGTCGTGGGTGGACGCGCACGTCATCTATCGCTACGAGCGCGGCGGGATTCGCGACTGGCACTACGAGGGCGTGGCGCAGAACCCAATGCCGGCCAACAACGCGGCGTATCTCGATGCCGGACCGCTCGACTACGCCGTGCACGTCGTCGGCATCTTCGGTCGTTTCAACTTGAAGTAGCGATGCGAGGAGGCGGCATCGTGCGCACTCGTGCCGTGGGGATCCTGACGATCGTGCTGGCTGCAGGCGTGGTGTCGACCGCTGCGGCGCAGGAGGAGCCATCGTTCGTCCAGTTGTGCGGCGCGTGTCATCCGGCGGGGCGGCCCGCACCGTCGCCGGCGTTTCCATCGCTCTCCGGCCAGCACGCGGAATATCTGCTGAAGCAGCTGCGAGACTACAAGAGCGGGCGCCGCGCGACGGCGATCATGACGGGCCCGCTCGCGTCCGTCCCCGCGTCCGCGCTCGCGGCGCTGGCGACGTATTTCGGCCGACAGTCGCCGCCCGTGGCGCGCGCGCCGATCGACGCGGCGCTGGCCGAGCGGGGCGAAGCCATCTACACCGGCGGGATTCCCGCGGCGCACGTCGCCAATTGCGCGGGATGTCACGAGGCCAACGGCGCCGGACACGCGAAGTTTCCGCGGCTCGCGGGTCTGTCGGCCGACTACGTCGAGCAGCAGCTCGCCGACTTCCGCGCCGGCCACCGCGCGAACGACCGCGCGCGCGTGATGCGCGTGGTCACCGCCGGCCTGACGGACGAGGACATCAAAGCGGTTGCCGAGTACATCGCGACGCTGGCGGGTGGCGAGTGAGGGCGCGCATCCTTCGCGGAGCGGGTCTGTCTTGACGGCGTCGAAGGGACGCCCGACCTGAAGGTCCGGCGCTCCGAAAGACGTGGCGCCCGCGCCCTCCAAGCCCCGAGCCCCAAGCCCCAAGCCCCAAGCCCCAAGCCCCAAGCCCCAAGCCCGAGTCCGTCCTCGTAAGCCGTAAGCCGTAAGCCATACTTTCATGTGGTAGAGCCACATGAAGCTAGCACGAGGGGCGGGAACTGTCCAGGGACAGATGAAAAGCGCTTCGTTAAGTGCGAAGTTCGAAGTTCGAAGTTCGAAGTTCAGGCCGCGCCGAGCCGTCCAGCGCGGCCTGAATCGCCGTGCGCGTTCGCTCGATGAGCGGCGTCAGGTCCCTGTCGCTGACGCCCGTCGTGTCGATCGGCGCGCCGATGAACACGTCGACGCGTCCCGGCCGCGGCGCCAGCGTCGTCTTCGGGAGCAGCGCGAACGTGCCGCGAATCGCGACGGGGACGATCGGCACGCCCGCGCGGACGGCGAGCTTGAACGCGCCGGACTTGAACTCCTGCAGCCGGCCGTCCGGCGTGCGTGTGCCTTCCGGAAACACCGCGAGGGAACGTCCCCGCTTCAGCGCGTCGACGACGTGGCGGAGGCTCGTGGCGGTCTTGCGCGCGTCGCCGCGATCGATCGGGAAGTTGCCGGACGTCCAGAGATGCCAGCCCATGAACGGCACGTAGAACAGCCCGCGCTTCGCCATGATCTTGAACTGATACGGCAGATAGGCGAAGAGCGCCGGCGTGTCGATCAGGCTCGAGTGGTTCGCCATGTAGACGTAGCTGCGGCCCGCCTGCACGTGCTCGACGCCGTGGACGCGGATGCGCGCGCCGATCGTCAGCGCGACCATGCGGCACCACCACCGCGCGCACGCATGCTGCAGCTCGCCGGATCGATCGAACGGCCAGAGCAGCAGCGAGATCGTGCCCATCACGATCGTCTCGAGATACCAGAGCAGATTGGCGAACGGGGCCCAGAGATAGGCGAATACGCGGCGCACGCGACGATCATTATGCACGGCCGCGAGGGTCGGCGCGTTGGATCGATCAGGCCTGGAAGATACGCGTCATCACCGCCGCGAGCCGCGCCCAGTCCGACGCGCCCTGCGCCAGACGTCGCTCGCCGCGTTTGGTGATCGCGTAGAACTTCGCGCGGCGGTTGTTGTCGGACGACCCCCACTTCGCCGAGATCAGGCCGCGCTGCTGCAGGCGCACGAGCGACGCGTAGATCGTGCCCTGATTGAGCAGCACCGCGTCGCCGCTCTGCTGCTCGATGCGCCGCGCGACGCCGTACCCGTGCTGCGGGCCCATCGACGACAGCGTCTGCAGGACCATCAGGTCCAGCGTTCCTTGGAGGAGATCGAGTTTCGATGCGGCCATGACGCGCCGCATTCTTCTATCACTCTTTGTCGAGCGGTGCCACGGCGCTGCCGACGAGGTCGGCCGCGTAGTCGTAGACGACCACCTTGACGCGGCGGGCCTCGTCGGTGCGGCCGAAGGAGGCGTGGTGGGCGAGACCGGATGCCATCGTGCGCGCGTAGGTCTCGTCGCGGAGGTTCAGCTCGAGGCGCTGCCAGATCTGATCGATCGCGCGATCCGCGCGGTCGAGCAGGAAGACGGCGACCTCGACCGACGCGACGTGGCGGCCGTCGACGGTCGCGAACGTCACGCGCTCCGGCGCGATCGTCAGATCGACCTGGATTTCCGGCAGGCCCGTGACGTCGTTCGGCGCGCGGCGCGCGCCGGCGACGACGGCGAGGTCGGCGATTGGCTTCTCGTACTCGAAGGCGCGCACGATGCGCACGTACGACAGCTCTTCGCGCGGACCGAACGATCGCGGCGGCGGCGTGTCGAAGTACCCGTGCCGGTACATCAGCGTGACGCCGGGCCGGCTGACGCGGACCTCGATACGGCGATAACGTCCGTCGGCGGCGGCACGCGTCGAGTAGTACCCGAGCGTGTACTGGACGCGCGTCGCGCGGTCCATCGCGTCGATGTCCTGCGCGGCCAGGCGATGCTGGTTCGCGTAGAACGTGCCGCCGGTTTCGCCGGCGAGCTCCCGCGCGTTCTGCGTCGACGTGATCGACGTGCCGCGGCCGAGATACCCGTCCCACGGCGATCCGATCGGACCGATCTGTGGGCCGACCCGTGGCCCCATCGAGCCGCCGCCGAAGGCGATCCCGCACGTGTGGATGACGTCGATCGCCACGCGTGCCTGGCTGGCCTCGCGCGCAAACGCGGAGACCGGAAGCGTCAGGCCGCCGCACGCGAGGTAGAGAAGATGTTTCTCACCCGGGAAGCGCCGCAGGTAGTCCACCCCGGTCTGCAGGTTGCGGAGATCGTCCGCATCCATCGATCGCGCCGATACGTACGCGTCGAACGGCAGATCCTCGGCGTCGGCCTCGGCGTAGTCGAACTGGTCGAACTCGCGCGTGTCGCCGTTCGTCTCGCCGCCCAGCAGCGCTTCTCTCACGCGCCGCTGATGCGCTGCTTCGGCGGCGTCGACGCGAGGCGCGCCATCCGGCATCGTGCGCGGCTGCACGTCGCCGAACAGACGATCGATCTCCGGCTGGACTTCGCGAGGAATACCGGGCGGGCGATAGAGCCCCACGAGACCGCTCGAGTACATCGCCAGCTTGACCTCGACCGATTCGTGCCCGCGCTTGTAGCGATCGACGACGGCCGCGAGCGACGCGTGGTCGGTGGTGAAGCTCGTGGCGCGATTGTAGGCGAGCAGTGCGGCGCGATCCTGCGGCAGCAGCCGATCGCGCAGCAGGTGCAGGATGCCGTCGAGCCCCGCGTTGGGCATCGTCAGCCGGCCGCGGCCGAGCACGATCAGGAACACGCGCGAGGTCTGCGGCGGCGGCGCGGACGGATCGGCGATCAGCGCCGTCGATGCGCTCCCGCCGTCCGCTCGGCTCGCGCCGGCTTTCAACTCCTGCTTGGCGAAGTGACGGATCCGCTGCGGGACGCCGTCTTCCAGAATCGTGAACTCGCCGGGCGCGAGATCCGTGACGGGCTTGCCCTCGCGATCGACCGCGTGCAGGTCGATCGGCACCAGCGTCGTCCCTGCGCGAAACACCTGCTGCGCCCGCATGCGGACCGCGCCCGCGGCGACGATGAGCAGCAGCGCGCACGCGCTCAACACCGCGACTCGAGACCGAGGCGAGGCCATGTGTGGGAAATCCCGTTCCTTTGTATCACCGGACGCGGTAGTGTGAGCACCAATGGCCGACGTCTCGTCCCCGCCGCGGCCCTACGGCATCCCGCCGCCGGTCTTCCGGCTGCCTGACGGGACGCACCCGGGCGACGTCCATCTGCAGGTCGCCAGTCTCGCGCGATCGCTCGAGTATTACCAGCATGTCATCGGCCTACGTGTGATCGAGCGCGACGACACGTCGGCATCGCTCGGCCCGCAGGGCGGCGATGGCGTGCTCGTGCGCCTGCGCGAAAAGGCCGGCGTGCATCCCGTGCCGCATCACGGCGCGTTCGGTCTCTATCACTTCGCGATTCTGCTGCCGGACCGCGCCTCGCTCGGCCGCTTCGCCACGCACCTGACGCGCGTGCCCGTCGGCCGCGTCGCCATGGCGGATCACTTCGTCAGCGAGGCGATCTACTGCTGGGATCCAGATGGCCTTGGCATCGAGATCTACGCCGATCGGCCGCGCGAGACGTGGCGGCATCTCGATCGCGAGCTCGTCATGGGCACCGAGCCGCTGAAGATCGACGCGCTGATGTGCGCCGGCGGCGAGCGCGCGTGGGACGGCGCGCCCGCGGGGACGAGGATGGGGCACGTGCACCTGCACGTCGGCAACCTCGATCGCGCCGAGGCCTTCTATCACGCGGCGCTCGGCTTCGACAAAGTGGTGTGGACGTATCCGGGCGCGCTGTTCCTCTCGGCCGGCGGCTATCACCATCATCTCGGCACGAACACGTGGTCGCGCGGGCCCTCCGCGCGCGACGATCAGGCGCGCCTGCTCGAATGGACGCTCGAAGTCCCGGGCACGGCCGAAGCCGCGGCGGCCGCGGCGAGTCTGCGAGGCGCGGGGCACTTCGTCGAGGAGACGTCTGCGGGCTGGCTCGTCGACGATCCCTGGGGCACGCGGCTTCATATCATCGCGTCGTGATCTCGGCACACGACTCGATGCGCTCTCGCCCGTCCGTCCGCCTTCGTCGGCTCGCCTCGTCGGTCGTCGCCGCGCTCGCGATCGCGTCGACGATGGCCGGCGGGTGCCGGACGGGCCTCGATCGCGTCGCGGCCGACATCCGCGCCGACGAGCAATTGCCGGCCGTGCTCCACGACGCGACGGCGCTCGTCAAAGCCGGCCTCACCGCTGGCGGGCAATATCCGCAGGTCTGGATTCGCGATCTCAACACGTTCCTCGATCTCGCCATCGATGCGAACACGCAGCCTGAGATTCGGCGATCGCTCGTCGGGTTCTTCCATTTCCAGAGCGAGGCGAACGGCATTCCCGACGGGTACGGCCCGGTCGATCCGCAGGATCCGCAGTCCGACTGGACGTCGCCGGCGCTGCCGGGCTTCGCCGCGTTCAAGAACACGGTCGAGACCGATCAGGAAAGCTCGCTCGTGCAGGCCGTCGCACGGTACGTCGCACGCACCGGCGATCGCGCGTTGCTCGACGAGGTCGTCGACGGCGCGACCGTGCGCGCGCGGCTCGGGCGGGCGCTGCAGTTTCCATTGGCGCATCGCTTCAGCGACAAGTACGGCCTGCTGTGGGGCGCGACGACGATCGATTGGGGCGACGTGCAGCCGGAGACACGCGCCGGCATCTACTTCAGCGCGGCGAACAGTCATCCGGCGATCGACGTCTACGACAACGCGATGTTCCTGCTGGCGGTCGATGCGTACGTCGATCTCGTTGGCGCGACGGATGCCGATGCCGCGCGGCTGAGGCCGATCGCCGATCGCATGCGGCAGCAGGTGCGCGCGGTGTTGTGGGACGCGGCGCGCCACAAGTTCCGGCCGCACGTCTATCTCGCCGGATCGCCGTTCCCGGCGAGCCTCGACGAGGACGCCATCTACTACCACGGCGGCACGGCCGTCGCGATCGAGGCGGGCCTGCTGCAGCCGGACGAAGTGCTGCGCGCGTTGCACGGCATGCTCGTCAACCAGCGCCGCGCCGGCGCCGCATCGATCGGACTCACGGTCTATCCCGCGTATCCGGACGGCCTCTTCCGGCATCCGATCATCCACGAGTACGCCTATCAGAACGGCGGCGACTGGACGTGGTTCGGCGCGCGGATGGTGCGGCAGCTCGTGCGGTACGGCTATGCGGCCGAGGCATACGCGGCCGTCCAGCCGATGACCGCGCGCGCGGTGCGCGATCACGGCTTCTACGAGTGGTACACGCTGAAGAACCAGCCGCGCGGATCGGGTGCGTACCGCGGCGCGGCGGGGCAGCTCGGGCTCGCGATCCAGGCCCTGTTGGAGTGGGCGAAGACGCGGAAGTGACCGACGATGAGACAGGAATTCACCATGAAAATAGAATATTAAAACTTCGATTTTCATGGTATATGTAGCGGCGTGATTCGTCGCCGCTCATCATTCGAAGCCCTGAATCTGGCGCTCTCACGCAGCCGCGTCGTACTGCTTGCCGGCCCCCGCCAGTGTGGCAAGACCACACTGGCCCGGCAACTGCTCTCCGCCTCGTCGGTCAACTATTTCGACCTCGAAGACCCCGTGAGCCTGTCCAGGCTCGACGAGCCGATCACGGCGCTTCGCCCCCTCGAAGGGCTCATCGTCCTCGACGAGATTCAACGCCGCCCAGACATTTTTCCTGTGCTGCGTGTGCTGGTCGACCGAGATCCCAACCCGTCACGGTTCCTGATTCTCGGGTCGGCGTCTGGCGATCTCCTGCGGCAGACGTCCGAGAGTCTGGCCGGTCGCCTGGAGAACGTCACGATCGGCGGCCTGAGTCTGGCGGACGTTGGCGCCCAGACAGACGCGCGTCTCTGGCTGCGAGGAGGATTTCCCCTGTCATATCTGGCTCGTCGGGAGGCCGACAGCGTCGCGTGGCGCAAGCATTTCATCCACGCCATACTGGCGCGCGACCTGCCGCAATGGGGCGTGCGCGTGCCGGCCGTGGCGTTGCAGCGCTTCTGGACGATGCTGGCGCACTACCACGGGCAGACATGGAACGCGGCCGATCCCGCACGGGCGCTGGGCGTGAGCGAGCCGACCGTGCGCCGCTATCTGGACGTGCTCACGGACGTCTTCATGATCCGCCAGCTCCAGCCGTTTCACGCCAACCTTCGCAAGCGGCAGATCAAAGCGCCCAAGATCTACGTGCGCGACAGCGGACTCCTGCACCAGTTACTCGGCATCGAGTCGACGAAGGCGCTCCTGAGCCATCCAAAGGCGGGCGCGTCGTGGGAGGGCTTTGCGATCGAGCAGATCTTGACGGCGGAAGCCCATGACGAAGCGTTCTTCTGGGGTACGCATCAAGGCGCGGAGATCGACTTGGTTCTGCGGCGTGGCGCCGCGCTGCTCGGCGTCGAATGCAAGCGAGTCGACGCGCCGCGCCTGACGCCGTCGATTCGGCACGCGCTCGACGATTTGGGACTCGAGCGCGTGGTCGTGCTCTATCCTGGCGACAAGCGGTTTCCTCTCGCCGATCGCGTCGACGCCGTGCCGCTCCGGTCGCTGGCCGAAGGCACGCCGCTGTTCCCGTCCTGATCTACTCCGATCTCAGCGCGACGACCGGATCGACACGCGTGGCGCGGCGGGCGGGGAGCCATGTCGCGGCCAGACCCATGAGCACGATGGCGCCGGCGACGAGCGCGTACGTGGCCGGATCGGTCGCGGCCACGCCGAAGAACAAGGACGTTGCCCAGCGTGCCGCGAAGACGGCGGCAATGACGCCAATCGCGGCCCCCACGACGATCAGCCGTGCCGCCGAGCCGAGCACGAACCGCACGATCGCCACGCGATCGGCGCCGATGGCGATGCGCACGCCGATCTCGCGCGTGCGCGTGGCGACGAGCAGCGCCATCACGCCGTACATGCCGGCCATCGAGACGACGAACGTCACCGCGCCGAACGTCATCATGATGGACGCGGCCAGGCCCTCGTTGGCGAACGCTTCGGCGTACCGATCCTCGATGGGCTTCACCGTGAGCAATGCGGTCGGCGCGAGCGCGCGGAGCATGCTGCGCAGCTCATCGACGTGACGCGCGTCGCTCATCCGCGCGACATAGGACAAGGCGAAGTTCGGCGCGATCGGCTGGCGATAGACGGGAAAGAACTCGTCACTCGCGCCGGTGGTGGAATCGTGCGACGTCCGAAGGTGTCCGGCGACGCCGACGACGACAAAACCGTCCTCGCCGGTGCCGGGCCAGCCGCCGCCGGTTTTGAAGCGAGCGCCGACCACGTCTCCGGCCGGCCAGAACTTCGTTGCGAAGCGCTCGTCCACGATCACGGCGTTCGGCGGATCGTCGGGACGGAAGTCGCGCCCCGACACGAGCGGCAGCCGCATCGTTCCGCCGAAGAAATCCGCGTCGGCATCGTACGGGCCCAGTTCCACCCGACCAAGCGGCTCTGGTCTGCCCGCGATCTGCAGTTGACCGCCGCTCGAGCCAGACGTGCGGGACGGGCTCGCACCCGTGCGCGATGCCGCGACGACGTCTTTCCATGCGCGTAGCTGTGCGAGCACGCGCTCGTCCAGATCGCGCGGAGTTTCCGGCGAGCCTTGCCGTTGCTGGATGTCGATGCCCACGAGGCCCCTGGTGTCGAAACCGGTCGGGATGGCCAGCAGCGCGAGATAGCTGCGGACCGCGAGCGACGCGCCGGCGAGCATGAGGATCGTGACGGCCACTTCGGCGATCGTGAGCGCGTGCCGGAGCCGGCGGCTGCCGCGCGATCCGGACGACACTCGCGCATCGAGCTTGAGCGTGTCGAGGACGTTCGCGCGCGTGGCGGCGATCGCGACAGGCAGCGAGACGGCCAGCCAGACGACGATGGCGATCGCGGCCATGAACGTGAGTGAGCGAATGTCGACGTCGAGGCGATTGACGAGCGCCCCCGTGACCGTCTCCGGAAGCTGACGCCCGATCCAGGCGATCGCCGCGTACGCGAGCGCTGTGCCGAGCGCCGCGGCTGCGGTGACGCCGATCGCGCCTTCGACGATCGCCGTGCGCACCAGCGCGCCGCGCGACGCGCCGAGCGCCATCTCGACGGCCTGACTCCGCGCGCGCCCAAGCGCCGTGGCGAGCTCGATGCTGATCGCGTTCGCGCACGTGACGAGCAAGAGACAGCCCGCCGCCGCGCACAGAAAGACGATGAGGCGGCGGACGCGCGTGTCGACTGAGCCCTGGCCGATGGGTCGCGCGTGCGCTTCCCACTTGCTCGTTACCCGGTTCCACGGAGGGCTCAGCCGGCCGCGGACGGCCGCGTCGCGTGCCGAGACTTCGGCGTCGACGGCCTCGAGCGAGCGGCCGGGCGCGAGGACGCCGAGCGTGCCGACCGCGTAGTTCGCCGGCACGTTCGAGATGTCGAGCGGTGTCCAGATCCGTTCCTCGCCGCTCGGAAAGCGAAACGACACGGGCAACACGCCGACGATCGTCGCCGTGCTGCCGGTGATCGTCAGGCTCTTGCCGATGGCCGCCGAGGCGCTGCCGAATTGCTCGCGCGCGAGCTCTTCGGCAATCAGGGCGACGGGCGCGGCGTCCGGCCGCACGTCGCTGGACACGATGAGGCGTCCCGCGAGCGGGTTGGCGCCGAGCTCCGCGAGCAAGCCTGGCGTCACGCCCGCGGACCGCACGAGTCGCGTGCCTTCTGCGTCCGTCACGTAGCTGAAGCCGCTGCGCCGTTGGTACGCCTGGAACGAGGAGAACAAATCGGAGAAGCTGCGCCAGACAGGGATCGCTTCTGGTAGCACCGTAGGAGACCAGCCCGTCCCAGGCCGTTCCGAGCCGAGCTCGACCAGCCGCGACGCGTTCGGATACGGCACGCGATCCAGCACGAACGAATCGGCCGCCGAGAAGATCGTCGCGTTCGCGGCCATCGCGATGCCGATCAGCAGCACGACGAGGACGCCGCGCCACCCGCGCGCACGAACGCCATGGATCGCGCGCCGCACGTCGTGCATGACATGATCGACGCGCGTCTCCCACCCAACATCCCGCACGTGATCCCGAATCGCCGCCGCGCTGCCGATCTCGACGCGCGCGGCCCGTTCGGCCGCCGCCCGTGTCATGCCGGCCGCGATCTTCGCGTCGATCGCCGCGTCCAGATACGCGCGCAGCTCGTCGCTGAGCTCCGCATCGTCGCGGCGACGCCCGCGCACGAGCGCGCGGAGGTTGTTGAGGAGACGTCGGAGCGGCCTCATGGCACGTCGCTCAGGCGCGCGTTGAGGATGGCCGCGATCGCGCTGGTCTGCGCCTCCCAGTCGCGCGCCTGGTCCTTCAGCCGCTTCCGCCCCGCCGCCGTCAGCGAGTACAGCTTCGCCCGCCGGTTGTTCTCCGTCGTCTGCCACTCGCCTTTGATGAGGCCGTCGCGCTCGAGGCGGCGGAAGGCGGGGAAGAGCGAGCCGGCGTTGACCTGGAAGACGCCCTTGCTGATCTGTTCGAGCCGCACGCCGATGCCGTAGCCGTGCATCGGCTCGAGTGCGAGCGTCTTCAGGATGAGCATGTCGAGCGTGCCCTGGACCAGGGCGCTGGGCTTGTCGGTCGGACTCATGGGACACCTTCGCGCGCCTTTCGGCGCGCTCGGAACTTCGAACGTTGAACTTCGAAATCGTCGAGTGCCTCGACGCCTCATCTAGATCGGCTAGATGAGGCGCCAGTCTGCGCCCAGCGTATCTAGATTGTCAAGAGGACTTGCGCACGCGGCCCGCGCTGGACGTCCACAAGAGAGGAGCACTCACTTACGGATGATTCCGAGGACGATTGCGACAGGCGCGACGGGTTACTGATGGCGCTCATCAGCCAGAAGACCGGAATTCCGGCGGGTCCGGTTCGAGCCGCACGGCGCCGACTTTCCCGGTCGCTATCGATTGCCATCGCGAGGACGATGGTCGTTGGATTGCCGAAGTCGCCGTTTCGCCCGTGCCTGAGCGTATGCGTCGCGCTTCGCGCACCCGTCACCGGGCTTGCGCCGTATCTCCCACACAGCAGTGCATGACGATAGCCTCGAGCTGGCTTTGGGTGTTGAAGCCTGCGTCGTTGGCCAGCAGCACGAAGCCCAACTGCCGGTCTGGAAACAGAATCATCTGGCTGGACATCCCGAACACGCCCCCGCTCTGCCAGATCCTGCGTTGGCCGTCAGCCGTCGCTGCGATGTTCCAGCCCATGCCCTCGGCGAACGAGCGCAGGTCGCCGGCGATCACGGCGTGCGATTGCCGGATGACCTCGTCGCGTTCGTCGAGATGCCAGGCGAGATAGCGGGCCATGTCGCGCGCGGAAGAATACAACCCACCGGCGGCTCCCGCGTTGGGGACGTGATACGGAGAAGGCTTGCCTGCCGGACTGTAGCCCACCGCGAGACGTCGGCGATCGCGGGGCGGCACATCGAGCGTTGTCGACGCCATCTGTCGGGGGCCGGTGATGCGCGCGCTGACGATCTCGCTCAAGGGGCGGCCCGCGATCTTCTCGAGGCCAAATCCGATCAACTTGATCCCGATGTTCGAGTAGCTCACCTTCTGTCCGGGAACGCTGGCAAGCGTAACGTCGTGCAATTCGCGCAGATATCGGACGCGATCGTACGGGCTTTCGAGGGTGATCAACTGGTAGGGCAGTGTCTCGAAGTCCGGATTCACGAAGAGACGATCGGTGGCTGGCAGGTCGCGCGGCATGCCGGCGGTGTGAGTCATCAAGGTGCGCAGCGTAATCGGCCGGCCGGCCGCCTCGAGGTTCGGGTACGGCTCATCGAGGTATTGCCGAAAATCGGCATCCAGCGCCATCGTCCCGTTCAGCACCGCTTGGGCCGCCAGCACTCCCGTGAACGTCTTCGTGATCGATCCGATCTCGTAGACGCTGTCTGGCGTCGGCAGGCGTGGGGTCGCTTTCGAGATGGTGCCGTAGTCGTAGAACGCCGTCTTTCCGCGATCCACGACGACGATTGATAGCCCAATATGAACGGGATCGCTGAAGAACTCCGTGGCGGCCGCGTGTACCGCCTTGTCGACCGCCGAAACCCGTGGATTGTCCGTTGGCGGCGCATCGGCGAAGAGCCGACTCCGTGCGGTGCCTGGCGTCGTCAGAATGATTCCGACGACGAGCGCGCATGCGGCGCCGTCTCGCGCGCGAACGCGTCTCGGCCGCGGATTCAGTCCGTGTCTCACAGGTGGTTAGACAGGCAGACGCCGGCTGCGGTTGGGTGCTGCGTCGCGGCGGCCGAAGCTCTCGCGTTCCCGCCCTTGCGCCGGAAGCCCACGTTCACCGATCCCAGTGCCGCCGCGCACGCTGCTCGATCGACGGCTCGGTTCAAGATGAATGCGCGCGCGGCTAAGATGACGCCATGAACGTCGTCCTGCTTGCGCGCGACGAAGTCGGTCCCGACGGGACCGCCCGACTCGTCGGCGCCCGCGCGCGACACGTGGTCGACGTTCTGCGCGCGACGAGCGGACAGGACATCCGCGTCGGCATCGTCGACGGGCCGTTCGGCGTCGGGACGGTGACGACGGTTGGCGACGCGACCGTCGATTTGCGCTGCACGTTCGACGACGCCGTGCCTTCGAGGCCTCCAGTCGATCTGCTGCTCGCGCTGCCGCGGCCGAAGGTCATGCGGCGGTTGTGGGCGCAGCTCGCGGCGTTCGGCGTCGGCCGCATCATCCTGACGAACGCGGAGCGCGTGGAGCGTCACTACTTCGACGCGCACGTCCTGTCGCCTGAAATCTACACACCGCTGTTGATCGAGGGCCTCCAGCAGGCACGCGACACGCGCCTCCCGCTCGTCACGATCGCTCGCCGCTTGAAGCCGCTGATCGAAGACGAGCTCGAGGCGCTCTGTCCGGTCACCGTGCGGATCGTGCTGCACCCGGGCGCTGATGCGCCGCTCGATGCTGTCGCGCGCGCCGCGGACGTCGCGACGCGCATCCTGCTCGCGATCGGTCCCGAAGGCGGCTGGAACGCCTTCGAGCTTGCGCTGCTGCGCGCGCACGGATTCGTCGAAGCCGGCATGGGATCGCGGACGCTGCGTACGGACACGGCGTGTGTCGCAGCGCTGGCGATCGTCTCGGCGGCTGTTCGCGCGCGCCGGGTCTGAAGACCCGGCCTACATCTGTCTCATGTCTCAAACGCTGCTGGCTCCCGCCGCCGCACCCCGTGTAGATTGAAGCCTTCGACGGACTCACGATGAGACGACACCGTCTGGGTGGGCTGGCGTGTCAGCTCGCGGCCGTAGCCGCCGCGATGGTGACCGTGTCGGCGCAGGTGGCGCAGACGCCTGAGCCCGCGCGTCCGACGTTCAACGCCAGCACGGCGCTCGTGCCGCTCGACGTGCGCGTGCTCGACAAGAACGGCCGGCCGGTCCTCGGCCTGACGCGCGACGAGTTCGCCATCACCGAGGACGGCGTTCCGCAGGAGATCCAGCACTTCTCGGTGCAGCACCGCGTCGCCGACATCACGCGCGCGGCGACGCCGCTCACGCGCCGGCTCAATCAGGCGTCGCCGATCCAGGCGCAGGCGGGCCGCGTCTTCCTGCTCTATCTGGGGCGCGGCGATCTGACGGGGCCCGCCGACGGCGTCGACGGCGTCATCCACTTCGTCCGCGATCGCGTGCTGCCGCAGGACTACGTCGGCGTCATGGCGTGGAATCGCGCGACGGACTTCACGACCGATCACCAGAGCGTGCTGGCCGTGCTCGATCGCTACCGCGCTACCAGCCGGAAGATCGAGCGCGAGCTGTACGATTTCTTTCGCAGCCCCGCGTTCATCTATGGCGATCGCACGATCCCGACGCAGATTCAAGCCGAGATCGACGCGGTGTTCCGTGGCGCGGATCAGGCGCCGATGCGCAGCGTCAACGCGCAGATGGCCGCGTCGGCCGATGCCGAGCGTGATCTCCGCGACCAGACCGAGCGCCTGCTGCGCGACGATCTGAAGATCGGCGGTGGTCAGGCGGCGACCGCCGACGGGCTCTCGCTCAACGACTTCCTGTCAAATACGGCCGCCGCGATACAGGATCGTGCCAATCTCAACGCGGGCATCGAATACCTGCGTCACGTCGACGGCGAGAAACATCTGATCTGGCTCGCGGAGTACGGTCTGCACGTCTCGATCGTCGGCGCGTCCAGTCCGGTTGAGCTGGATCGCGATCTCGGCCGTTCTGCCGCCGACGCGCGCGTCGTGCTCGACATCGTCCGCACCGGCGGCACGGAGAGCACGTTCGGGTGCGGGGCGGAGTTCAACAAGGCGGCCAGGTGCAATGAGCCGCTCCGCGGCCTCAGCGCGCTCGCGCCTGCATCCGTGTCGCGGATTTTCGCGGAGCTGACCGGCGGCCGATCGGACGCCAACCGCTTCGCGCGCGCCGCGCAGTCGCTCGACCTGATCGATCTCGACAGCCGCGATCAGTACCTGCTCGGCTATTACCCGTCCAATACGCGCTGGGACGGGCAGTTTCGAGACGTGCGCGTCACCGTGAAGCGGTCCGGCGTCACGGTGCTGGCGCGGCGAGGCTACTACGCGAGGCCGGAGGTCGGTCCGCTGGATCGACGCGCCACAGTCACGTTCGCGCGCGTGCTCGCCGCCGCCGAAGACGTCAGGGAAATCGCGGACCTCGGGCTCGACGCCACAGCCGCCAACGACCCCGCGCACGCCAGCGTCTCGCTCACGGTCAAGATCGATCTCTCGCGCGTCCTGTTCCAGCCCGTCGACGGGCGATTCGTCGCCACACTGCACGTGGCTGCCTTCTGCCTCGACCAGCGGCAGCGGTCCGTCGGTCAGCTCCGCACGGACGTCGAGCTGAGCTACGACGAAGCCCGGCTTCGTGACGTGCGCGCGTCGGGACTGCCGCTGCCTCTGACCATCCCCGTGACCGCGGCCGCCGAGTCGCTCAAGCTCGTCGTCTATGACTTTGCGGGCGATCTCACGGGCAGCCGGAACGTGCCCGTCCAGCCGGCGCCGTGACGCCGGAGCTTCCGAACGCCTGAAAGCGCTCAACCTTTCACATTTGTCATGTTGCGGTAAGGCCGCCGCAACGTTGCGCGACGTCCTATCGAACAGCACAACCTGTTTGCGCAGAGCGCAAAACTTCGAAGTTCGAACTTCGAAGTTCGAAATTGACGTGGCGCCTTCGGCGCACTTGACGGCTCTGAAACACACTCCTACGGAGGACATTCCATGCGCATTCCTTTGAGCTCCCTCGGACGCCGGTTCTGGCGGCCGACCGGAATCGCGGTCATCGGCGCCGTTGCGCTGCTGGCCGTCGGCGGGGCAGCCACCCGCATGAGCGCGAGGTCGCCGCTC
>CAZNMF010000220.1:0-1866 GCA_964573795.1 uncultured Solibacteraceae bacterium | reverse complement strand
GAGCAAGGTCGCGCCGTACACGCTGTCCGATCCGTTGACCATGGCCGACGGGCGCACGGTGACGAGCGCGGCAATGTGGCGCGAGCGGCGCGCCGAGATGCTGAAGCTGTACGAGACGCAGATCTACGGCCGCGTGCCGGCCAACGCGCCGACGATCACGTGGGACGTCGCGAGCCGCGATGCGGCGGGGCGCGACGGCGCGGCGCTCGTCAAGCAGGTCGTCGGACACGTCGGTCCGCGTCCGGACGGACCGCAGATTCGCGTGACGGTGACGACGCCGGCGAAGGCGACGGGGCGTGTGCCGATCATCCTGCTCGTGAATTTCGGCGGCGGGCCGGCGCGCGCAGGAGGACCGCCCGCCGGCGCGGGACGTGCGGCTGGCGCTAGCGGGACAGCGGGTGCCGCCGGAGCCGGGCGCGCGGGCGGCGCGCGCGGCGGCGGCGCATTTGGCGATCCGCCGAACGCCGTGGAGATTCTCGCGCGCGGCTGGGGCTTCGCGACGGTCGGCTACAACGACATCCAGCCCGATCGCGCGGACGCGTGGACCGAGGGCGTGATTGGACAGACGCTCGCGCCGGGACAGACGAAGCCCGCGCCGGGCGAGTGGGGCACGATCGCCGCGTGGGCCTGGGGTGCGAGCCGCATCGCCGATTACCTGCAGACCGATCCGAACGTCGACGGATCGCGCATCGCGCTCTACGGGTTCTCGCGGCTCGGCAAGACCGTGCTGTGGGCCGCGGCGCAGGACGAGCGGTTCAAGGCCGTGTTCTCCGGCTGCGCGGGCGAGATGGGATCGGCGCTCGCGCGACGCGACTGGGGCGAGACCGTCGACGACATGGCGCAGAACTTCCCGTGGCAGTTCTCGGACGCATTCCAGCAGTGGCCGGGACGTTGGAGTGAGATGCCCGTCGACGCGCACATGCTGATCGCGCTCATCGCCCCGCGGCCGCTGTTCGTCACCGGCGGCACGGGCGATCAGTGGTCCGATCCGAAAGGCGAGTTCCTCGCCGAAGTCGCGGCGGGTCCGGTCTATCGTCTGCTCGGCAAGCGCGATCTCGGCGCGACCGACTATCCCGCGCCAGACACGCCGCTCGTCAGCGGCGACCTTGGCTTCAACCTGCACACGGGCCCACACACGGCGACGCCCGCGGAGTGGGCGACGTTCGTCGAGTTCCTGGGGAAGTACTTCGGGGCGTGACCGGGCGGCCACGGGGGGCCGCCCCTACGCGGGCGACAGGCTTCGGGCCACGGGCTACGGTGTCGTAGCAACTGCCTTGTGGCCGCCCGAACGTCGTAGCCCGTAGCCCGTAGCCCGTAGCCCGCAGCCCGCAGCCCGAACTATCCTCATCCCGCGATGATTCCGTCCGGACCGTTGACGATTGACAAGCTGATCGCGCCGCCGAGATTGACGTGGCGCGTCCCGGGATCCAAGAGCATCACCAACCGCGCGCTCGCGCTGGCGGCGCTGGCCGACGGCGAGAGCGTGCTGACGGGCGTGCTCGAGAGCGACGACACGCGTCACATGCGCGCGGCGCTCGAGGCGCTCGGCATCGAGATCCGATCGATCGACGACACGACCCTCGTCGTCCACGGCGGGCGCGCGCGTTTGCGCGCGCCCGCCCGGCCGCTGTTCATCGGGAACAGCGGCACGTCCGTGCGCTTCCTTGCCGCGCTCGCCGCGCTCGTGCCCGGCGTCGTCACGCTCGAGGGCGACGAGGCGATGGCGCGCCGGCCGATCGCCGATCTCGTCGACGGCCTGCGCCAGCTCGGCGTCCGCGTCGACTGTCCAACCGGCTGTCCGCCGCTGACGGTCCACGGCGGCACACTGCCGGGCGGCGTCGCGCGGATGCGCGGCGATCGCTCGAG
>CAZNMF010000219.1:0-8520 GCA_964573795.1 uncultured Solibacteraceae bacterium | reverse complement strand
GTGGACGGCGGCGACGACCTTGCGGTCCTCGGCGCCGATGAGATCGATGATGTCGAGTGCCGGCATCGTGTCGATGCCCAGCGTGTCGAGATTGATTGCTTCGGTCGGCAGATCCTGCCACTTCGAGTGATACGCCATGCCGGACTTTCCTGACAGACGGGCTAGCGTACTCAGAGCGCGCGCGGACTGCAAACGGCCGGACGCGCTGTGTGCCCGCCTCCGGCGTGGCCGCGCACCGCCGATCGGAGCGATGATGGAGCGCCGTGACCGTGAAAGAGACGCCCGTCGATCGCTATCTGCGCCATCTCGAAGTCGAGCGGCGCATGGCGGGGAACACGCTCGAGGCGTACCGCCGCGATCTCGCGCGGCTCCAGGCATTCAGCGGCGCGCACGGCCGCGACGTCGCGTCGCTGACGCGCGCGGATCTCGAGGCCTTCGTGCGCGAGGCGATGGCGAGCGGCCTGGCGCCCTCGTCGGTCGCGCGCCTCGTGGCCGCGACACGCGGGCTGTTCAAGTTCCTGCGGCTGGCCGGCGTCGTCGACGAGAGTCCCGCCGCCGATCTCCACGCGCCGCGCGCGTTTGCCGGCCTGCCCGCGTTCCTGTCGACGTCCGACGTCGACGCGCTGCTGCGCGCGCCGGACGTCTCGACGACGCGCGGCCTGCGCGACCGCGCGTTGATTGAGGTGCTCTACGCGACGGGCCTGCGCGTGTCGGAGCTGGTCGGGCTCCGGCTGACGGACGTACGGCTCGATCAGGGCTACGTGCAATGTCTCGGCAAGGGCCGCAAGGAGCGCATCGTCCCGCTCGGCGATGAGGCCGCCGCCTGGGTACGGCGGTATCTCGCGGAGAGCCGTCCGGCGCTCGTGCGACGGCGCGAGAGCCCGTGGCTGTTCGTCAACGCGCGCGGCGGCGGCAAGTTGACGCGCAGCGGCTTCTGGAAGCTGCTGCGCGCGTACGGGCTGGCGGCCGGCGTGCGCGGCCCGCTCAGCCCGCACGTGCTGCGGCACTCGTTCGCCACGCACCTGCTCGAGCGCGGCGCGGACCTGCGCGCGATCCAGGCGATGCTCGGCCACGCGGATCTCTCCACGACGCAGATCTACACGCACGTGCTGGAAGCGCGCCTGCGGCACGTCTACGACACCTTCCATCCGCGCCGCTGACGTTGACCTCGGCCGAAGCCGTCTGGTACGGTTAGCTGTTTGGCGGGCGGCGGATCCGGCCTGCCGGTAAGGAGTCCCCACATGGGCCGCAGCGGCCGTCACCTGTTCACGTCCGAGTCCGTCACCGAAGGCCACCCCGACAAGATCGCCGATCAGATTTCCGACGGCATCCTCGACGCGATCATCGCGCAGGATCCCATCGCGCGCGTGGCGTGTGAGACGCTCGTGACCACGGGCCTGGCGGTCGTCGCCGGCGAGATCACGACCAACAGCACGTTCGACACGCAGCGGATCGTGCGCGAGGTGATTCGCGACGTCGGCTACACGCGCGCGAAGTTCGGCTACGACGCCGACACGTGCGCGGTGCTGTCGGCCATCCACGAGCAGTCGCGCGACATCGGCCAGGGCGTGGACACCGGCGGCGCGGGCGACCAGGGCCTGATGTTCGGGTTCGCGTGCCGTGAGACCGAAGAGCTGATGCCGCTGCCGATCATGCTGGCGCACAAGCTCGTCCGCGGCCTGTCGGAGCTGCGCCGCTCGGGCAAGGTCGATTATCTGCGGCCCGACGGCAAGTCGCAGGTCACGGTCGAGTACGACGGGATGAAGCCCGTGCGCATCGATGCGATCGTGCTGTCGACGCAGCACAGCGACAAGGTCGACCAGGCGAAGATTCGCGAGGATCTCGTCGCGCACATCGTCAACACGACGATCCCGGCGTCGATGATGGACAAGCACACGAAGATCTACGTCAACCCGACGGGACGCTTCGTGATCGGCGGCCCGCACGGCGATGCCGGCGTCACCGGCCGCAAGATCATCGTCGATACCTACGGCGGCTACGCGCCGCACGGCGGCGGCGCCTTCTCGGGCAAGGATCCCACGAAGGTCGATCGCTCGGCGTGCTACATGGCCCGCTATATCGCGAAGAACGTCGTGGCCGCCGGCCTCGCGGAGCGCGCGATGGTGCAGCTCGCCTACGCGATCGGCGTGGCCGATCCCGTGTCCGTGCTCATCGACACGGAAGGCACCGGCAAGGTGAACGACGAGAAGCTGACGGATCTCGTGCGCGCCAACTTCAAGCTCACGCCGCGCGACATCATCGAGTCGCTCGATCTGCGCCGGCCGATCTACCGGAAGACCGCCGCCTTCGGGCACTTCGGCCGCACCGAGCCGGAGTTCACCTGGGAGCGGACGGACAAAGCCGCGGCGCTCAAGAAGGACGCCGGCCTCTAGGACGGCCGTGCGTAGCCTGCTGCGCACCCTCGTGTTCGCGACGGCGGCCTTCGTGGCCGCCGTCGTCGTTTTTGCCGGCTTGACGCTGCCGCCCCGCGCGAAGCCGTTGTCCATCACTCTGCCGCCGGCGTACGTCATGGGCGGCTATCACATCCACACGAACCGTTCCGACGGCACGGGCACGGTCGACAGCGTGGCCGACGCGGCCGCGCGCGCCGGCCTGTCGTTCGTCATCTTCACCGACCACGGCGATGCGACGCGCACGCCCGATCCGCCGGCGTATCGCCACGGCGTGCTGTGCATCGATGCCGTCGAGATCAGCACGCGCGACGGCCACGTCGTCGCGCTCGGGCTGAATGCGCCGGCCCCATATCCGCTCGGCGGCGCGGCGCGCGACGTCATCGACGACGTGCATCGGCTTGGCGGGATGGCGGTGATCGCCCATCCCGACTCGCCGAATCCGGGGCTGCGCTGGACCGGCACCGCACAGACGTTCGACGGCGTCGAATGGCTCAACGTCGATTCGGAATGGCGCGACGAGTCCTCGTCACGCCTGCTGTTGACGGGGCTTCGTTCTCTATTCCGGCAGCCGGAGTCGATCGCGAGCCTGTTCGCGCGCCCGGTCCGTTCGCTGCAGCGCTGGGACGCCGCGTCACGCGCGCGGCCGGTATTCGGCCTCGCGGCGCTCGACGCGCACGCGCGCATCGGCTGGCGCGAGAACGAGGAGCCGCGCACGCGTACGGCCCTGGCGCGTCCGAGCTACGAGGCGATGTTCGACACGCTCGCGCAGGTCGCAGTGCTCGACGCGCCGCCGTCGCAGGACGCGACGACGGACGCGGCACGCGTGCTGCGCGCGCTGACCAGCGGCCGCTCGTACTCGCTCGTCAGGGCCTTCGCCGGCCCGGCCGTGCTGGAGCTTTCGGCGACGCAGGGCAGCCGGACCGTGGCGATGGGGGAGCGGATCGCGTGGAGCGGCGACGGAGACGCGCCGGTCCAGATCGATGCGCGCGTGAGCGACGCGCCGGGCACGTCGCTCACGTTGTACGCGAATGGACAGCCGATGGCGCGCGGCACCGGGACGTTGACACGCGCCGTCTCGGCGCCGGGCGCCTACAGGGTCGAAGTCTCGTGGCCCGGGACGGACGCCTCCTGGCTGGTCTCCAATCCCATCGTCATCGAGTCGCCCGCGCCTGGCGCACCGCCGGCTCCCGCCTCGCAACTCGGCGCGGAACGACATCTCCTGCCGACGCAGGCCGGCTCCTGGACCGTCGAGCGGGAGCCATCGTCGACCGGTGAGATCGAGTCGGGAGAGGGGAAGGTGGGATTGCGCTACCGCCTCGGCGACGGCAGCCCTCGCGGCCAATATGCCGCGCTGGCGATTCCCATCCACGAGGCAAGCGGCATCGATCGAATCGAGATGACCGGCCAGGCGAGCCGGCCCATGCGCGTGTCCGTGCAGGTGCGGTTGCCCGGCGGACGGGACGGGCAGCGATGGCAGCGATCGATCTATCTCGACGCGACGCCACGGTCGGTCGTCATCCCCTTGCAGGACTTCGAGCCGGTGGACGTGCGTACGACGCGCCGTCCGATCGTCACGCCAATCCAGTCGCTGCTCGTCGTCGTCGACACGGTCAATACCGCGCCGGGCTCGTCAGGCACGCTCTGGCTGTCGAACGTCGCGCTCGGGATCGACCGGCTGCGCCAGTAGGCGTGTCGTCGCGCCCGGAGGGCGGAACCTTCGTCAGGTGCGGACGGTCAGCGTCGCGTAGACGGCCAGCGCGAAGAACAGGATGTTCGCCGCCCAGGCCGCCAGCGCGGGCGGCAGCAGCGCGGCGTGTCCCACGGCCATGAAGAACGTGTTGAGCAGCCAGTAGCCTGCGCCCAGCACCATCGCAATGCCCACGCCATAGAGCGCGCCGCGGCGGCCGGTCGTGAGCCCGAAGGGGACGCCGAGCACGGTCATCACGACCGCCACGAGCGGAAAGGCCACGCGCGCCTGCAGCTGCACGCGCGATTCGACGAGGCTCAGCCCGCTGTTGCTCAGGCTCGCGATCTGCCGGCGCAGCTCGGCGAACGTCATCAAGTCCGAGGCCTGCGTGTGCATGCCGAGGAACTTGTCCGGCGCCTCGATGTCCAGCGTCCGGCTGGTGAAGTCCCGGCGCGTCGTCTTGTCGACGGCGGGGAAGCGCTGCACCCAGCCGTTGCTGGCGTGCCAGGCGCGGCCGTCGTACGTCGCGCGCTGCGCGAACGTGTGGCTGGCGAGGCGCGACGCGTCAGGCGTCGGCTCGAAGACCGAGAGCCCGTACAGCGCCGATCGCTTCGGCTCGAACACGCGATAGTAGTAGATGCGCCCCTGGCGATCGGCCAGCCAGTTGTCGCTCGACGTCGGATCGAGCGTGTGCTGCGGATTCCCTTTGATCCGATCGTCGAGCGCATCCGCCTGCCGGTTCGCGTGCGCGAGCACGCGGTCATCCAGCATGAACAGACCGCCGCTCCAGATGAGCGACAGGACGATCAGCGGCGCGGCCACGCGATACAGGCTGATGCCGCACGCGCGCATGACGACGAGCTCGCCGGTGCGCGTGAGGCTGCCGATCGTGGCCAGCACGGCGACGAGCGTGGCCATCGGCACGACCTGGACGATGAACTGCGGTGTCGAGTAGAAGAGAAACATCGCCAGCATCCATCCGTCGGCCTGGCCCTTGAGCAGCCGCTCCGACTTGTCGATGAACGTCCCGATGTAATAGAGGCCGATCAGCCCGAAGAACGAGAGCGTCGCGACGGACAGATACCGCCGCGCCACGTAGGTGTCGAGCAGCCGAAGCCGGGGAATGGGCAGCTCCGGCATGCGGACGACCAGCACGATGTCGCGCGAGGCCGACGTCGGCACGGCGGCCCGGCGATGACGGCGGGGAAGCCGGAGCCAGCCGGGCAGGGTCACCGTCAGCTCGCGTCCGGCACGTTTCGTCCGCGAGGCCAGCGCCGCGATGCCGACGAGGCCGACGACGATGTTCGGCACCCAGCGAGCCCATTCGGCGGGCATCTGGCCGCCTTTCGTCAGGCTCGTGCCGATCTGCATGATGCCGTAGTAGGCGAAGATGACGCCGATGCCGAGCGTGAACCCGCCGAGCTTGCCTTCCTTGCGCGTGTGGATGCCGAGGGCGACGCCAATGACGGCGAAGACCACGCACGCCACGGGAAACGAGAACATCTGATGCCGCTGCAGGATCTCGGCGTGCGGCGAGATGTGCTGCGCCACCTTCGCGGCCTCCTCCTTGCGCAGATCGGCGATCGTCATCTCGTGCAGGCCGCGGCCAATCTCGCCGGTGCCGAAGACGGCATCGGCTGGAACCGCGAAGCGCACGTCACGCGCGGTCGCGGTGTCGTACACGCCCTCCTGATCGCCAGGCAGGAACCGCACGGACTGTCCGGGTAGCACGATGGCGACCTGGTGTTTTTCGCGCTCGAGGGCCAGATAGCCGGATGGCGCCAGCGTGATGCGTGGGCGGCCTGGATCCTTGACGTCCGCGAGCATGACGCGGCCCCAGCCGCCTTCGGGCCTCGTCTCACGCACCAACAGGACGTATCCCGGAAACCCGGTGTAGAAGACACCGGGTTTGACTTCCGATTCCCCCTTCTGCAACAGCAGGCTCGAGGTGACCTCCCTGAACCGCTGATTGGCATCGGGAATCAGGCGCGTCATCACGTAGAGGTCAGTCAGGCCGGCCAGGACCGCGAACAGCAGAATCGGCCGCAGCAGGCGGAGCGGGCTGACGCCACAGGCCAGCAGCGCCACGGCCTCGCGGTCGCCGGAGAGCCGGCCGAGGCCCATCAGCAGGCCCGCCAGCAGGGCCATGGGAATGGTGAGCCCGAGCGCTTGCGGCAACAGCGTCAGGAGCAGGAACGCGACGGTCGGCAACTCGACGCCCTTGGCCAGGAGCTGCTGGGCGTATTCGAGCATCGGGTTGACGGCCAGGAGAAACGTGAACAGGCCGAGCGCCAGCAGGAACGGCGGCAGGATTTCGCGAATCAGGTAGCGGTCGAGCGTCTTCACGGGATCGTTTTCGGAACCATAGCACGCGCTCAGGAGGGGCGCCGCGATCCAGGTCGGCGGGCACGAGCGAGGGCCCGCGGAATTTCCACAGGCGGCTTGTTTTGGGTATTTCTATAACGTCTGATAAGACATGTTATGTTGACTTAAATACAAGCCCAGACACAAACATGGACTTCCGACAAGCGATCCGACCGACGCCATCCACGACGCGCCGCGCCCGCGGCAACCCCCAAACCCAGGCGCGCCTGCATAGCTATTCAGGCGCGCGCATCCAGTCAAGCGCTTAGCCCCAGCGAGCCCGCCAATCTCGCATGCGACGAAATTCCCATGACGACTGAGCGCCACAGAGCCCCCAAACCCGAGCGCCGAACCTGGGTTTTTTCGGAGGGACGAACCTGAAGGTTCGGCCCGCGCCGCAACGCGCGCGCGCCACTTTCGGGCGTCGACGCCGCGACGCCTATTTCGTCTGTCGCAGCTCAGCCAGGATTGACTCGAGCGCGGCAATGACCTCTGACGGCTCGACATCCGACTTGCGGAAATGCAGCTTCAGATTGAACGTCTTGGTCGGCGGTCGGTACTGAAACACGAACGCCTTCGGCCGGCCAACCTTCGGCTTGACGGCCACCGCCTTGCGCGCCACCTCGCGCGTAACCGTCGATCCGCCGGCCTGCGCCTCACGCGTCAGATGCTCGACGAACGCGATCATTTTCTCGGGCGATTGCTGCCTAACCACCTGCAATAGCAATGACTTAGAAGAAATGTCGGCCAGCCGACAAAGATTCCGGACCTCATCAGGCATATGCGCCAGCGCCAGCGACTCAGTGATGCTCGTGCGCGACTTTCCGAGCCGCTTGGCCAGATCCTCGTGCGTGTAACCGCAGCGCTCGGCCAGGCTGGACATGGCCTCAGCCTCTTCGAACGGGCCCAGGTCCTTGCGCTGGATGTTCTCGACGAGCGCGACTTCGATAATCTCCGTGTCGTCGACTTCGCGGATGACGACCGGAAGCTCTCGGAGGCCGATGCGCACGCCGGCCTGGTAGCGGCGCTCGCCGGCGACGATCTGGTACCGGCTTCCCCGCTGGCGAACAATCAAGGGCTCGATGATGCCCTTCTCCGAGATCGACGCCATCAGCTCGGACAGATCGCCCATGACCTGCCTGGGCTGGTCCGGGTTCGGCTCGATCTGGTCGATCGGAACGAGACGGCCAATCGGCGCGCCCGCAGAATTGGTCAACGCATCGACGTAGTGCTCGTCGTGGCGCATTTTCAGTGAGACCGGAAGGCCGCGCTTAGACACGATCGATGACCTCCTCGCAAAGCCGGTAGTACTCCGACGCGCCCGTCGAGTCCGGCGCGAACTTGAAGATGGATTCCTTGTAGGCCGGACTCTCCTCCAGCCTGACGCTCTTGGTAATCACTGTACGAAACACCTTGTTGCCGAAGACCTTGTCGATCTGGCCGCGAATGTCGCGCGCCAGTGCCGTCCGCTTGTCGTGCATCGTGATGACGACGCCGAGGATGCGAAGCGTGGGATTGGCGCGCGACCGCACCTTCTCGATGGTCTCGAGCAGATCGTCCGTCCCTTCGAGCGCGAAGTACGACGACTGAATGGGAATCAGCAGATGCGTCGACGCCACCAGCGCGTTGACGGTCAGCAGACCGAGCGCCGGCGGACAGTCGATGACGATGGCGTCGAATTCCGGCGCAATCGCGGCAAGCCGATCCTTCAGCTTGTAGTGGGCGTCGATCTCCCCCACCAGCCGGGCCTCGAGCTTCGCCAGCGAGATGCGCGCCGGCGCGACCCAGAGGTTCGGTTGGCTCGAGGGTTTAACGATGTCGGCAAACGCGAGCGCGTTGTCGGTGAACAGGTCGTAGACCGAACGCTCGACCGTCGTGATGTCCAGATAGGACATCGTGCTGTTGGCCTGCGGGTCGAGGTCGATCAGGAGGGTCTTCTTCTGCCGCAGCGCCAGCGCCGCCGCGAGATTGATCGCGGTCGTCGTCTTGCCAACGCCGCCTTTCTGGTTGGCGATAGATATGACCATGGACCGCCTGTGGATAGCGAAACTGAGA
>CAZNMF010000218.1:0-1612 GCA_964573795.1 uncultured Solibacteraceae bacterium | reverse complement strand
TTCGTCAACGTCGGCATGTGGCTCGAGCGCTTCGTCATCATCGTGACGAGCCTCCACCGCGACTTCCTGCCCTCGTCGTGGGAGATGTACCGGCCGACGATCTGGGACTTCTCGACGTTCTTCGGGACCGTCGGGCTGTTCGTCACGCTGATGTTCGTGTTCGTCCGCGTGCTGCCGATGATTTCCGTGTTCGAGATGCGGACGCTCGCGCCCGACGCGCGCGTCAAGTCCTCTGAAGGAGGCGCGCACTGATGGCGCACGCCGCTACGTCTCCCGCGCTCTATGGGCTGCTGGCCGAGTTCGACTCGGCGCAGGCGCTGCTCGACGCGGCCAAGCAGGTGCACGCCGCCGGCTACACGAAGGCCGACGCGTTCTCACCGCTGCCGATTCATGGCCTCGCCGAAGCGCTCGGTTTCCGCGAGCGGCGCATCTCGCCGCTCGTGCTCTGCGGCGGCATCGTCGGCGCGCTCGCCGGCTACGGCCTGGAGTACTGGACGCAGGTCATCGCGTACCCGATGAACATCGGCGGCCGGCCGTTCCACTCCTGGGTCGCGTTCATTCCGCCCGCGTTCGAGACGACGATTCTGTTCTCGGCGTTCACGGCGGGCCTGTCGATGCTCGCGATGAACGGGCTGCCGCAGCCGTACCATCCCGTGTTCAACGCCGAGCGGTTCGCGCGCGCCAGCCAGGACGCGTACTTCCTCGTGATCGAGGCCGCCGATCCGCGCTTCGACGTCGAGCAGACGGGCGCGTTCCTCGCGGGGCTGCACGCGCGTGAGGTGGTGACTCTTGATGAGTAAGCGCATCGGTGAGTGGGCCGGCCTGCTCGTGCTCGTGGCCGGGCTGGCGGGATGCCGCCAGGACATGCACGACGCGCCTCGCTACGATCCGTACGAGGCGAGCGCCGTGTTCCCGAAGGGCTCGTCGGCGCGGCCGCTCGTCGAGGGCACGGTCGCCCGGTCCGACGTGCTCGACGACGACCTGCTGACGACGGGCAAGGTCGACGGCCAGCTGGCCGACGAGTTCCCGTTTCCGATCACGCGCGCGGATCTCGATCGCGGCGAGCAGCGCTTCGACATCTACTGCTCGCCGTGCCATGGACGCACGGGCGAGGGCAACGGCATGGTCGTGCAGCGCGGCTATCGCCAGCCGCCGTCGTACCACATCGATCGCCTGCGGCAGGCGCCCGTCGGGCACTTCTTCGACGTGATGACCAATGGCTTCGGCGTGATGCCGGACTACCGCGCGCAGATCCCGACGGCGGATCGGTGGCGCATCGCGGCGTACATCCGCGCGCTGCAGCTCAGCGAGCACGGCGCGGTCGCGGACGTGCCGGCGGCGGATCTGCAGAAGCTCCAGAATCCTGAGACGCCCGCGGCCGAGGCGCCCGCGGCGACGGAGGCACATTGATGAGCGTGGGCGGTCACAACGACGCGGACCTGCTGGCAGCGCCGCCGGCCGACATCATCGGGCGGCTGCGGTCGCGGACGATCGCCGTCGGCGCGATCGGCCTCGTGCTGTCGGCCGTGGGCTACGCGATGAAGGGCGAAGCGTTCTGGCAGTCGTACCTCATCGCGTACTACTTCTGGATCGGCCTGACGATCGGATCGAT
>CAZNMF010000217.1:0-7556 GCA_964573795.1 uncultured Solibacteraceae bacterium | reverse complement strand
CGCCGCAGCGCGATCGCGACGGGTCCGTGCTGCGCGAACTGCCGCCCGTCTGGAACGGCCTGACCGCGCGCAGCGTCAAGCCCGCGATCACCGAAGCGCAGACCGCGCATCTGCCGAACGCGCCGTTCGCCATCGACGATCCCCACGGCTTCAACGCGTCGCTCAGCGTGCCGACGCGCGATCTCGTGCACCGGTTCTATCAGAACCAGATGCAGATCGACGGCGGCCGCAACGACCGGTTCGTGGCCTACAGCGACGCCGGCGCGCTGTCGATGGGCCACTACGACGGCTCCAAGCTGCCGATGTGGCCGATCGCGCGCGAGTTCACGCTCGCCGACAACTTCTTCATGGGCGCGTTCGGCGGCTCGTTCCTCAATCACATCTATCTCATCTGCGCGTGCATCCCGCGCTATCCCAACGCCGACACGAGCCCGGCCAAGCCGTCGATTGCCGCCGTCAATCCCGACGGCGTCTCGCTGACGCTCGCGGCCAACTCGCCCGCGTCGGCGCTCGACGGCCCGCCGAAGTACGTCAAGGACGGCAATCTCACGCCCGACTTCTACGCGGTCAACACGATGCAGCCGGCCTATCAGCCGAGCGAGAACGCGCCGGCGAAGGGCCAGGACCGCCGGTACACCGATCCCTCCAAGCCGACGACGCTGCCGGCGCAGACCGAGCAGACGATCGGGGATCTGCTGAGCGCGAAGGGGATCAGCTGGGCGTGGTACGGCGGCGCGTGGCAGGAGACGCTCGACCGCCACAACCGGCCGCTGAAGGTGAAGTTCACCTACCATCATCAGCCCTTCAACTACTTCGCCGCGCAAGCGCCGGGCACGAAGGCGCGCGCCGAACATCTGCGCGACGGCGGCGTCGACGGGCGCAAGTTCCTCGCGGCGATCGACGCCGGCAAGCTGCCAGAGGTGGCGTTCTACAAGCCGCAGAGCTCGCTGAACGAGCATCCCGGCAGCACGGACGTGCAGTCCGGCGACGCGCACGCGGCGGACATCATCGCGCATCTGCGCCGCAGCCCGCTGTGGGCGCACATGCTGGTGATCGTCACGTACGACGAGAACGGCGGCGAGTGGGATCACGTCGCGCCGCCGAAAGGCGATCGCTGGGGGCCGGGCTCGCGCATCCCGGCGATCATCGTCTCGCCGTACGCGCGACGCGGCTACGTCGATCACACGTTCTACGACACGTCGTCGATCCTGCGTTTTCTGACGCGCCGCTACGATCTGCCGCAACTGCCAGGGCTCGCGCTGCGCGATCGCGCGTTCGCCGATCGCGGTGCGCCGCCGCCGGGGGATCTGACGGGAGCGCTCGGGGTGGGAAGGACGCGGTAGGCTTACGGCTTATGGCTTGCGGCTTGGGGCTTGCGGCTTGGGGCTTGGGGCTTGGGGCTTGGGGCGACGGGCTTGGGGGGGACGAGCCAGTCGGAGGGCCGAACCTTTCGCCTTCGCGCAAGGCTTCGGCGAACCACCGTAGCCGTGGCGAAGGTGGTCAGGTTCGGCCGGGCGCAGACCTGAAACGCACTTCTAGCGCTCCGAGATGATCGACGTCAACGCATGGCCGGCGGTGTCGGGCATCTCGAGGCCGAGCCAGACGGCGATCGTCGGGGCCACGTCGAGGTTCATGATCGTTCCGAGCGGCGCGCCGCGGCGGACGCCGGCGCCGGAGGCGACGAAGACCGCGCGCATGTCGGGATCGGTGTTGAGATAGCCGTGCGCGCCAGGATTCGATCCCGCCGCCACATCCTCCACCGCCTCGCCCGTCGTCGCGTCGTCGAACGCGAAGCCGTCGCGCGCGGCGACGACAATCTCGGACATGCGCGGCAGCTTCTCGGGTGACGGATAGCCGTACTGCTGAAAATCCTCCGGCGTCAGGACCGCGTCGACGCCGTCGACGCCCGTGAACGCCGCCTTCACCGCGGCGATCGTCTTCGCCTTGTCCGCGCCGCCCGTCACGTAGATCATCGCCGTCCCACCTTCGGCGATCGCCCACGCCGCGTCGCCGAGCCCGTGCGATCGCAAGACGACGTTCGCGTGAATGCGGCGCTTGAAGGTCTTGAAGCCGTGGTCCGACACGACGAGGAACGTCGTCGTCGACAGGATGCCGGCGCGGCGCGCAGCATCGACCAGCCGGCCGACGCGCGCGTCGGCGAGCACCAGGGCCGTCGCCGCGCCGAGCGTGCGCGCGCCGTACTGGTGCTGCATGCTGTCGGTCGTGAGCCAGTGGACGAGCAGCAGGTTCGGCTTGTGCGCGGTGATGATGTACTCGGCCGCGCGCGACCAGATCTCGTCGCGAAAGGTGATCGGCGCCTTCGCGAACGTCTGCAGCTCGGCGTCGGTGATTGCGCCGGCGCGCACCATCTCGCGCGCGAGCGGCGCGTCCGGCTTGCTGTACTCGGAGAAGTCCCACGTGATCGACGGCGCGTTCTCGATCGCCACCCAATCCACCTCGGCCGTCGTCAGCCCCGCGGCCTGCGCGCGGTCGTACACCGTCGACGCGAGCACGAGCTGCGGCTTGTCGACGTGCGCCTCGATGCGCACGGGCGCCGTCGTCGATCCGGGCTGCGCGCGCACGGGCAATCCGTTGTAGAGCAGGCCGTGCCGCTCCGGCGGCACGCCGGTCACCATCGTCGTGTGGTTCGGCCAGGTGACGGTGGGATTGACCGGCAGCATCGCCTCGGCCATCACGCCGTCGCTCGCAAGCGCGCGGATGTTCGGCAGCGGGATCGCGGGGTCGTGCAGCGCATACGCGGCCAGCCCGTCGATGCTCATGACGATCACGTGACGATCGCGCCGCGCGCCTTGCGCGGAGAGGAGCACAGGCGCGGCGACGACGATGGCGAGACAGAAATGCAGCAGGCGTCTACGCATGGGATCCTCGTTGGAACGGGCTACACAGGCTGCGGGCTGCGGGCTACAGGCTACAGGCTACGACGTCGTCACGATCTTCGGGCGGCCACGGGGCCGTTACCACTCCGTAGCCTGTGGCCTGTCGCCCGCAGCCTCCGCAGGGGCCGCCCTTGTGGCGGCCCGGCGGCCAGCCCGCGGACCGCCGCCTGCGGCCCGCCCTGTCCTCCCCTGTCACACCCCTCGTCGATACTCGACACATGACGCTGGATGTGGAACGTCGAGGGGCGACGGTCGTGAACCTGCTCGCCTACAAGGCCGAGCGCGCGAAGCAGCGCGCGCAGGCGGCGGAGACGCCCGTGTCGCCGCTCGTGCGCAGCGCCTGGCGGCTGCCCTCGTCGCGGCAGATCGCGCATCGGCGGCAGATGCTCGAGAATCTCGGCCGGTCTGCAGGCTGCTAGCGCCAGAGGCGAACACCGAACCGCCTGGCCGCGTCACGCAGCGGTCCATCTTTGCACGCCAGAATGAGATCCCGGCGGCGTGCAAGCTCGAGATACGCGGCGTCGTAGACGGAAAGCTTGTGGTCGACAGCGAGATCGGACAACCGGGTGAATGCGAGCGATGCGGCGTCGTGATCCACGCGCGTGCGGAGAGCATCCAACCAGCGCAGGCCGCCGAGACGCTCCTCGTCCGTCAGCTTTCGACGGCGTACCAGCACGACCAAGGCGTTGGCCACCTCCAAGCGCCAGAGCGCAGGCACTTCGACGACCGCGCCGCCGGCGACGGCGTCGAGCATCGCCGAGGTCTGTGTCGTCGCTTGGGCCGGATGGACCCAGGCGATGGCGACTGACGCATCAGCGACGAACGCGTGCGTCACGAGCGTCCCTGCTCGATCGCGGATCGCACCTCACGATCTGAGAGTCGAACTTTCGATCGCTTGCGGATCCGCTGCTGCAGATCTCGCAGTCCTTGGACAGCCTCTCGCACGTCTTCGGCGCGTGGCCGTCCTTCCGGCATGAGCCGCGCGACGGGCTTGTCGTGGCGAGTAATGACGACTTCCTCCCCTTTGGCGACGCGATCGAGTAGCTCGCCAAAGCGCGTCTTGGCCTCGAATGCGGTGACGGTCGCCATGCCGACTCCTCAAATAGGCGTGAACGAAATTGTCTAGTCGTTGACCAGTGTAACATCGACCCCGTAGCCCTACGACTTCGTAGCCCGTGGCCTGTAGCCGGCGGCCCGCAGCCCGCCCCTCTATCCCCTCGCCTTCCTGATCCGCTGCGCGAGCTTCGCGAGCACGGTGCCGGGGCCGACCTCCTCGAGCTCGGTCACGCCCTGGTCGAACAGGTACGTCATCGCGTCGAGCCAGCGGACGGACTCGCCGATCTGACGCGCGAGCGTCTCGCGGACGAGGTCGGCGGGATACGGCCGCGCCGTGACGTTCGCGATGACGGGAATCGCCGGCGCGCGGAGCTCGAAGCCGTCGAGGAACGACGCGAACTCACGCATCGCCCCGTGCATGTAGCGCGAGTGGAACGGCGCGCTCACCTTCAGCAGCGTGAACTTGCGCACGCCGGCGGCCTCGAACGCGGGCTGCACGGCCAGCAGATCCGCTTCCGGGCCGGCGATCACCGTCTGATCGGACGAATTGAAATTCGCGACGTCGACGCGGCGTCCTTCCTCGGACGAGGAGAGGATCGTCTCGATCTGCTGCGGCGTCAGCCCGATCACGGCGGCCATGCCGCCGCCGCTCACCTGTCCCATCAACGCGCCGCGGCGCTGCACCAGGCGCAGACCGCTGGCGAAGTCGAAGACGCCGGCGGCGAGCAGCGCGTTGTACTCGCCGAGGCTGTGGCCCGCGACAAATGCCGGCGCGGGCTTGCCGTCTTCGACGCGCGCGCGCCACGTCAGCGCGTTGGTCACGTACAGCGCGGGCTGTGTGAACTGCGTGAGCACGAGCTCGCCGCGCGGATCCTCGACGCACAACTGGCGAATCGAGTAGCCAAGAATGCGATCGGCCTCAGCGGTCCACTCCGGGAATCGATCGAACAACTCGGCGCCCATGCCGACCGACTGGGAGCCCTGACCTGGAAACAGACACGCGATGGACATAGTGTGCGACTCGGCTGCCAATTCGTGCACGCGTCAAGTTCGAAGTTCAAAGTTCGAAGTTCGAAAGGGCCAGAAGCCCGTAGACCGTAGCCTGAAGCCCGACAAACCGGCAATACTATCGCAATGTCCGAACCATCGCCACGCGCGCCGCGCGCGATCCGCGCGTGGCATGCGCACGTCGATCGCATCTGGCCGAGCGCGGCGTCGCACGATCGCGCGCTCGCGTGGCTGTCGCCGGCCGAGCGCGCGCGTTACGATTGCTTTCGTCACGACGTCGACCGCGAGATGTTCCTGCTCGGCCGCGCGATGGCGCGCACGCTCGTCGGCCGCGCGCTCGGCGTCGCGCCCGAGGCGTGGCCGTGGCGCGAAGGCCCGCGCGGGCGTCCCGAGATCGATCGGCCCGCCTCCCCCGTCTCCTTCAACGTCGCGCACAGCGGCGGCGTCGTCGTCTGCGCGATCGCGCACGGCGCGGAAGTCGGCATCGACGTCGAGGATCGCCGCCGGGCGAAGCTCGATCGCGCGCTCGTCGCGCGCTTCTGCTCCTCGTCGGAAGCCGTAGACGTCGGCGGCGCCGGCGACGCCTGGCAGGATCGCTTTCTGCGTTACTGGACGCTGAAGGAGGCGTATTTGAAGGCGCGCGGGCTCGGCATCGCCGTGCACCTCTCGGACCTGAGCTTCACGCTCGGCGTCAACGGCGACGCGCGCGTCGCGTTCCTCGGCTCGCTCGCGGGGTCCGACCCGAACTGGGCCTTCGATCTCCGCGATCTCGACGAGGCCTACTACGTGGCGGTCGCGGCGCCGGCGCCGCAGGGCGTGCGTCCATCGTTCGCGCTCGACGCGTTCCCGCCGGAGTGGCTGCCTCAATCGTGAAGCTCTTCGCCATCAGCGACCTGCACCTCGGCCACCGGATCAACCGCGACGCGCTCGCGGATCTGCCGTCGTGTCTGGACGACTGGCTCATCGTCGCCGGCGACGTCGGCGAGCGGCCGTCGCACCTCGAGCTCGCGCTGGAGATCCTGACGTCACGGTTCGCACGCGTGATCTGGACGCCGGGCAATCACGATCTCTGGTGCCCCGCCGACGCGACCGATCGCACGCGCGGCCAGGCGCGCTACGACGAGCTGGTCGCGATCTGCCGGCGCTTCCATGTCCTCACGCCGGAGGATCCGTTCGCCGCGTGGCCGCCGGAGCCGGACACGGTCATCGCGCCGATGTTCCTGCTCTTCGACTACACGTTCCGTCCTGCGGACGTGGCCGAGACCGACGCGCTGCGCTGGGCGCGCGAGGACGGGATTGTGTCCGGCGACGAGCTGATGCTCGACGCGAGCGGCTGGCCGTCGCGCACGGCGTGGTGTCACGCGCGGTGCGACGCGACCGAGGCGCGGCTCGCCGCGCTGCCCTCGTCGACGCGCACGATTCTCGTCAACCACTGGCCGCTGCGCTACGACCTCGCGCGTCCGCCGCGCATTCCGCGCTTCTCGCTCTGGTGCGGCACGACGCGCACCGAGGACTGGGGGCGCCGTTTCCGCGCGCGCGGCGTGATCTCCGGCCATCTGCACATGCGCACGACGCTGTGGCGCCACGGCGTGCGCTACGACGAAGTGTCGCTCGGCTATCCGCGCGACTGGCAGCAGCCGCGCGGCATTGCCTGGTATCTGCGACAGGTGCTGCCCGAGTCCGGCCACGATCGCGATCGCTTCGTCCCCGCGCGCGATCCATTTCTCGATCGTGGGCCACGGCATCTGCAGATCTGATCTCGCCGCGTCGCCGTAGCCCGTGGCCCGTAGCCCGTCGCCTGCGGACCGCGGACCGCAGTCCGCGTCCGCGTGCAGTATCATTTCCCGCGTCATGAAAAAGCTCCGGGTGTTGGTTCTCATGCACCACTACCTGGTCCCGCCCGACGATGCGGCGAGTCATGATCTGACGACGGCGCAGTGGAAGACGGAGCACGACGTGCTCCAGACGCTGCGCGAGCTCGAGCACGACGTCCATCCGCTCGGCGTCAAGGACGATCTCGGCGGCATCCGTCAGGCGAACGACGAGTTCAAGCCGCACATCGCGTTCAATCTGCTCGAGGCCTTCCACGAAGTCGGCACGTTCGATCAGAACGTCGTCAGCTATCTCGAGCTGCTGCGGCTGCCGTACACCGGCTGCAACCCGCGCGGCATGCTGCTCGCGCGCGACAAGTCGCTGTCGAAGAAGCTGCTGCAGTACCACCGCATTCCCGTCCCCGAGTTCCAGATGGTGCCGCGCGGCCGCAAGCCGCGGCTGTCGAAGAAGCTGACGTTCCCGCTGATCGTGAAGTCGCTGACGCAGGAGGCGTCGATCGGCATCTCGCAGGCGTCGGTCGTCGATGACGAGCCGAAGCTGCGCGAGCGCGTGCAGTTCATCCACGAGTCGATCGGCACGGACGCGATCGTCGAGCAGTACGTCGAGGGCCGCGAGCTCTATTGCGGCGTGCTCGGCAACCAGCGCGTGCAGGTGCTGCCGGTGTGGGAGATGACGTTCGCGAACATGCCGGAGAGCCAGCATCGCATCGCGACCGAGCGCGTGAAGTGGAGCGCGAAGTATCAGGCGAAGATGGGGATCGCG
>CAZNMF010000216.1:0-2795 GCA_964573795.1 uncultured Solibacteraceae bacterium | reverse complement strand
GATGATGTGTGTGCATCACCCGGCCCGTCTGGCTTTTGGCTTCTAACTTCTAACTTTTCTTCGTACGGGCGACCACAGGGGGTCGCCCGTACGGCGTCGGCTACTGTCGTCCGCCCGGTGCCGGAGCCGCGGGAGCGCCAGGAGCGCCGCCGCCGCGACGGCCACCGCCGCCCGCGCCCGGTGCGCCCGCGCGACCACCCTGACGGCCCTGACGTCCACCACCGCCGAAGCGGCCCGCCGGACGACCGTTCTCGAGGAAGTCGATCGGCCGCTTGCCGACCCACGCGATGCCGCGCAGGATCATCTTCTCGATCGCCGGGTTGGTGAAGTTCTTGTACTCGTGGCCCTGCATCCACACGAACGCGCGGTACGGCTGCGCGCCGAGGCCGAGGATCGTCCGCTCGTACGTCCACATCTGCGGCACGACCTCGCCGACGTGTCCCGTGCCAGCGCGCGCGCTCGGCGTGTCGTCGATCTTCGTCGTCGCCAGTACGTTGATCTTCGGCGAGTCCGCCCACGTCATCAGATAGAACGACTCGTCGGTGAGCGACAGGTTGTCCGGGAACCCTTCCATGATCGGGTTGGTCTTGTCGACGACGGTGTACGGCACGTTGGCGTCGAGCGTGAAGTTCGTCTCGCCGTGCTTCTTCGCGCCGCCGTAGATCGTCGAGAACCACGCCGGATCCTCGGCGCAGATCGTGTCGTGGAACGCCACGATGCCGCCGCCGCGGCGCAGGAAGTCCTCGAGCACCATCTTCTCGCTCTCGGTCATGTAGCCCGAGTCGCCCTTATAGCTGACGATCACGTCCACGCCCTGCAGCTCCTGCGCGGTCGGGAAGTGATAGCTACCGTCGACGACCGCGCCGTGCTGCGTGAGCACGGTGCTCCAGTCGGCGAGGAACTGCGGGTAGTCGTGCTGGCCGGGACCGTGCGTCTTCATGCCCGCGCGCAGATAGATGTGCAGCGGGGCGATGGCCGCCGCGGGCGGCGGCGCGGCGTTCGCGACGCCGGGCGGCGTCGGCGCCTGCTGCGCCGCGACCACCGACACGGCCAGCGCGGCGCCGACCAGACTGTAAACAGCAAGGCTTCTCTTCATAAGACTCCTTCGGGCTACGACCTCGTTTCGAACTTCGACGTTGCTCACGTCGCCCCGAGCATGTCGAGGGGCGAACTTCAAACTTCCGTGTTACTGCACCGGCATCAGCCGAATCAGCTTGCCTGGCGTCGCCGCGGACAACGGGATGTTCTGCGGGCCGTTCGGCGTCTGCTGCTGCACGCCCGTCGGATCCTGCAGCGCGACGTACAGATAGCCGTCCGGCCCCTGCAGGATGTTCCGCACGCGGCCGAGCTGATTGAAGATCACTTCCTGCTTCGTGACCTTGTCGCCGGCGATCTCGAGGCGCAGCATCTTCTGTCCGATGAGGCCGCCGACGAACAGGCTCGTGTTCTTCCAGCCGGGATAGCGATTGCCCGTGTAGAACGAGATCTGCGCCGGCGCGAGCGACGGCGTGTAGTAGACGATCGGATCCTCCATGCCGGGCTCGGACGTCTTCGTGATGCCGGGCTGGATGCCCTTCGACGCGACGCCCCACGCGTAGTTGTGGCCCTTCTGGATGATGTTGATCTCGTCGCCGCCGTTCGGGCCGTGCTCCGACTCCCAGAGCCGTCCCGGCACCAGCGGATCCCATGCGAGGCCTTCAGGGTTGCGATGCCCGTACGACCAGATCGTCGGCACCGCGCCCGGCGTGCTCACGAACGGGTTGTCCTTCGGCGCCGTGCCGTCGTCGTTGAAGCGATGGATCTTGCCGAGCGGCTTCGACAGGTTCTGCGCGTTGGTCATGTCGCCGCGCTCGCCCATCGTGAAGAACAGATGGCCTTCGGCGTCCCAGATGAAGCGCGAGCCGTAGTGCGCGCCCTGCGTCGTGTAGAGATCGGGCGCCACGCGGAAGATGAACTGCTGATCGGTCCACTCGTTGTTCTTGTTGATCTTGCCGCGCACGACCACCGTCATCGACGGCACCGGCGGCGGACCGCCGCGGCCACGGCCGAACCCGCCGCGCGCCGGCTCCGGCGCCGGCGTCGCCGAGGGCGGCGGCGCCACGTAGCCCGGCTGATCCTCGGAGTAGGACAGATAGATCCAGCCGTTCTGCGCGTACTTCGGATGGACGGTGATGTCGAGATAGCCGCCGTCCTGCTGCACGTGCGGCTTCGGCGCGTTCTTCACGGGCTCGGACAGCTTGCCTTTGTCCCAGATCCGGATCGCGCCGTTGCGCTCGGTGATGAGCAGCCGGCCGTCGGGCAGGAACGCCATGCCGAACGGCGTGTTGATGTCGGTCGTCAACACTTCGACCTTGACCGTCTGCTTCTCCGTCTTCAGCACGAGGCCGTTGGGATCGGCGACGAACTCCGGCTTCGGCTGCTGCGCGCCGGTCTGCGTGCGGATGTAGTAGACGAGGCTCCAGATCTGCTGCTCGGTGAGCGATCCCTTGAAGCCTTCCATCTCCGTGCCCGGCACGCCGTTGGTGATCGAGTTGACGATGTGCGCGTCGTCGACGCTGTCGAGCCACTTCGGATCGAAAAGGCTCGGCGCGCGGCCGCCGGCGATGTCGACGCCGTGGCAGCCGGAGCATTGTTCCGTGTAGAGCCCTGCGGTGGGATTGCCGCGGCCGCCGCGGCCTCGTCCGCCGCCGCCGGGCGCGCCGCCTTGCGGTCCGCCCGCGCGTCCATCCGCTGGTGGCGTCGCCGGCGCGGGAGGTTGGCCCTGGCCGCGCGGGGCCGGCGTCCGGACGCCAACC
>CAZNMF010000215.1:0-12798 GCA_964573795.1 uncultured Solibacteraceae bacterium | reverse complement strand
GCGCCGTGAGATCGTGACGCGATGGCTCCTCGCGTCCTCCGCACGCTCGTCTGCGCCTTCGCGTTCCTTTTCGGGCTTGCGGCCGCTCCCGCTTTCGCGCAGGACACCGTCAACTTCGCCACGCTGAGCGGCACGGTCACGGACGTCTCTGGCGGCGTGGTGATCGGCGCCGAGGTCCGCGCCACGCACGTCGCGACCAACGTCGCCACGAGCGCGACGACCGATGCGGCTGGACGATTCCGGCTGCCGTACCTGCGCGTCGGCGACTACGAGATCACCGTGAGCGCGCCCGGCCTGCGGCAGGAAGTGAGACGTCTGACCGCCACGGCCGGCGCGTCGTTCGACGTGCCCGTCACGCTCTCGCCGGCCGGCGTCTCGAACGAGGTCACCGTCACCGCCGAGACCGCCATCGTCGACGCGGCGCGCAGCCAGATCGCGTCGACCGTTTCCGCCGACGAAGCGCGCGTGCTGCCGATGAACGGCCGCAACTTCCTGGACCTCGCGCTGCTCGTGCCCGGCGTGTCGCCGACCAACGTCGGCGGCGGCACGCAACTGTTCCCCGAGACGTCGGCCGTGCCCGGCGTCGGCCTCTCGGTCGGCAGCCAGCGCAATCTGTCGAACAACTTCATGGTCGACGGGCTGTCGGCCAATGACGATGCGGCGGCGCTGAGCGGCATCGCGTACGGCGTGAACGCGATCGATCAGTTTCAGGTCATCACGTCGGGCGGCCAGGCCGAGATGGGACGCGCGCTCGGCGGCTACGTGAACGTCGTCACGCGCAGCGGGACGAACCTGTTCACCGGCGAGACGTACGGCTTCTTCCGCGACGATCGCTTCAACGCGCCGAACCCGCTGCTGCAAGCCTCCGGCGCAGCGGGCAACGGCAAGCTGCCGATGCACCAGAACCAGTGGGGCGCGAGCATCGGCGGACCGATCGCGCGCGACCGCACCTTCTTCTACGGCAACGTCGAGCAGCGCCTGCTCGATCAGAGCGGGCTCGTGACGATTCCGCAGGCGACGGTCGACACGATCAACGCGCACCTGGCGTCCGCGGGCTATCAGGGGCCCGGCGTCTCGACCGGCATCTACGCCAATCCCGTCGACGCGCTGACCGCGCTCGCGAAAGTCGATCACCACGTCACGACCGGCGACCTGCTGACGGTGCGCTACAGCGCGTACACGGTCGACAGCGATCACTCGCGCGGCGCGGGCGGCACCGCGGCGCCGTCGGCGTCGGCCGGCCTCGACAACGTCGATCAGACGATCGCGGGCAGCTACGTGCGCGTGCTGTCCGACAGGACGATCTGGGAGACGCGCGGCCAATTCGCGCACAGCAACCTGAAGGCGCTGCCGGCCGATCCGATCGGGCCCGCCGTGAGCATCTCGGGCGTCGCGTCGTTCGGCACCTCGTCGGGCAGCCCCACCGGCCGCGTCACCGACATGTCCGAGATCGTCAGCAATCTCTCGTACCAACAGGGACGTCACGCGTTGAAGGCGGGCGTCGACGTGCTCGCCAACGACGTGACGATCACGTATCCGCGCTCGGTCCGCGGCGCGTATGCGTTCTCCAACCTCGCGAACTTCCTCGCCGGCGTCTACACGAACACGGGATTCACGCAGACGTTCGGCGACAGCACGATCGCGCAGGCGAACCCGAACCTCGGGATCTACACGCAGGACGAGTGGCGCATCCGGCCGAGCCTGACGCTCAATCTCGGCCTTCGCTACGATCTGCAGTGGCTCGAGACGATCGCGACGGACACGAACAACGTCTCGCCGCGCCTCGGCGCGGCCTGGGCGCTCGACGCGGCACATCGATCCGTGCTGCGCGCCAACGCCGGCCGCTTCTACGATCGCGTGCCGCTGCGCGCGCTGGCCAACGCGCTGCTCTCGGCAGGCAACACCACGGACCTGTCGAATCTTCGCCAGATCGGCGTGTCGCTCGCGCCGACGCAGACCGGCGCGCCGGCATTTCCGAACATCCTCACCGAGATCGTGCCGACGACGACCCTCGTGAACGTGTCGACGATGGACCGGCAACTGCAGAACGCGTACTCGGATCAGGCGAGCGTCGAGCTCGAGCGCCAGCTCGGCTCGCGCAGCAGCATGACGATCGGCTATCAGTACCTGCGCGGCCGCAACCTGCTGATGTCGATCAATCAGAACGTGCCGACGTGCGCCGCGTCTGGCAGCAACAACGGCTGCCGTCCGAATCCGAGCTACGCGAACAACAGCCAGTACTCGGCGACGGGATCGTCCGACTACAAAGGGCTGGAGCTCGCCTTCGTGCAGCGGCCCTCGTCGTGGGGCAGCGTCCGCGTGTCCTACACATACTCGAAGTCGATGAACAACGTCGGCGAAGCGTTCTTCTCGTCGCCGATCGATCCGACGGACGTCTCGAAGGACTGGGGCCGATCGGACGACGACCAGCGGCATCGTCTGACGGTGCTCGCGTCGGTGCACACGCCGATGACGCGCGCCGCCACCCCCGCGCAGGTGCTGACGCACGGCTTCCAGCTCAGCGTGATGACGCAGTACTACTCGGCGCTGCCGTTCAACATCACGACGGGCGCGAACACGATTCAGGGCACGGCGGCGAGACCGATGGTCGACGGCGCGTTCATCCCGCGCAACGCCGGCGAGGGCAGCGCGTTCTCGACGACGAGCGTGCGGCTGAGCCGGTCGGTGCGCCTCGGCCCGCGCGCCCGGATCGAGGGGCTCGTCGAGGCCTTCAACGTCTTCAACCGCCGCAACGACATCGCGCGCGTCACCGTCTTCGGCACGGGCGCCTATCCCGACCATCCCGCCCCGAACTTCGGCCAGGTCACCGTCGTCGGCGACCCGCGGTCGATCCAGTTCGGCTTCCGGATCAGTTACTGATCGAACTTTCATTCGGAGGGCCGAGCCTTCAGGTTCGGGCCACCGCAGGGCTGAAGCCCTGCGGCTGCGTGCGTCGCGCGTTCTCGACGCGTCGCGCTACGGGCGTGGCTTATACTGCCGTCCACATCGCAGCGACGGCGACGCCGCCGGCCTCGCCACGTCCAAGGAGAAGCACATGCTGAAGGGATTCAAGCAATTCTTGATGCGCGGCAACGTGGTGGATCTGGCCGTGGCCGTCGTCATCGGCGCGGCGTTCGGGGCCGTCGTGGACGCGCTGGTGAAAGATCTGCTGACGCCCATCATCGCGGCCCTCGTCGGCAAACCGGATTTCTCCGCGATTCAGTTCACCATCAACGGCAGCCAGTTCCTGATCGGCGCGTTCATCAACGCCGTGCTGTCGTTCGTCTTCGTCGCGGCGGCGATCTATTTCTTCGTCGTCACGCCGATGAACCTGATTGCCGAGCGGCGCAAGCGGGGTGAAGCGCCGCCGGACCCGACCACGAAGACGTGCCCGGAGTGCCTGAGCGAAGTGCCGATTGCCGCGCGCCGCTGCGCGCACTGCACGCAGCCGATCGCGTAGCGCTCGCGCCGGCCCGGCGCGTCTTCACCACGTGAACGTGAAGACGCTGGCCGTCGAGCGCCGCGGATCCGGATACTGCGGATCCTCGACCTTGTAGCGGTTCGGCACCGACGCCCAGTCCGTGTAGATGTTGCCGCCGAGATAGAAGCGCGTGCCGGATCCGCCCGGCTCCGACGCCGGCGTCGGCATCGTGACCAGCGTGTACGCGCGCTGCGGTGCGGCCGCGCCGGCGCGATCGCTCTTCGGCACGTACTCGTCGACGCCGTCGCCGTCGACGTCCGCGCGCAGCCAGTCGACGTGCAGGATCTGATGGTACGTGCGGTCGGCGATCATCCGCACGAGCTGATCGTCGAAGCGGCGGACGATCGACGCGGCATCGGGCCGCGATCGCCGAATCGCGAGATGCAGCGGACGCACGATCAGCGGCCGCGCGCCGATCTGCAGCCGCGCCCGAGCCTCGCCGGGATAGCTCGTCAGAAGCTGCTGGACGACGAGGTCGTCGACGAGCGCGTAGTCGACCTGCTCGCGGAGCAGTTGCGTCAGGCTGTCTTCGTCGCTCCTGGTCCGCACGAACGTAGGGCCTGCCGTTTCGATGTCGCCGTACGAGTAGCCCTCGACGATCGCGACGCGTTTGCCGGCGAGCGCGCTCAACGCCGCCGCCGACACGTCCGCGCCGTGACGTCCCATCAGCATCAGCCGATTCTCGAGATAGGGCCGTGAGAACAGCAGCACGCGCTCACGATCGGCGTCCTTCCAGGCGGCGCCGCTGCCATTGTACGGACCCGTCAACAGCGCGGAGGTGAACGCCGGAGGATCGACCAGCGTCGTCGTCGCGCTGACGCCGATGCGGCCGAGTGCGGCCTCGACGAGATCGAGCGCGACGCGCCGCTGGCCGGGCGCGTTCGTGAACGGCGACCACGCCGTCGACACCAGCCGCAGTGGCGCGCTCTGCGCGCACAGCACAGCCACGGCCATGGCGATGGCCGCCATCGCGAAACCGATTGCCGATGCACCGGAGTGGAGCCGCTGTCGTCGTGCTCGTCGCATGAGGGCCTCGTCAGTCGAGCGTCAGCACGCATCGTACCAGGGCCGCAGCGATCGCGTCCGTCTTTGGAGTGCGTTTCAAAACTCGCTGTCTTGATGGAGGGGCGGACCTTCAGGTCCGCCCGCTGCGGCCGAACCTGAAGGTTCGGCCCAGCGATCGAGAGTGGCGCCACGCCCGCGAGATGTCGTGGCCGTCACGTGCGGGCACGTGATCGATCGCGGGATCGCGCGTCCGCGACGCGGACCGGAAGTTGCACACGCCTCGTCGAACGGCAACGAGAGGAGCTCGTCGTGTGCACGTCTCTGTCGCGCCTCGTCGTCATCGGCATCGTGGTCGCGTGCGCGGTTGGCGTCAGGCCGGCGTCGGCGCAGCTGAACACACAGCACATCAAAGGCACCGTCGGCCTCAAGGGCGGATCGTCGCCGCCGCCGCACATCTATTTCATCGCGCCGCTGTTCTATGCGTACAACACGGATACCGTCAAAGACGCGGACGGCCAGCGTCTGCCGATCGACGCGAACCTTTCGAGCCTCGCGTACGGCGGCGGTATCAGCGTCGTCACCAGCAAGAAGCTGCTCGGCGGGCTGTACGGATTCCAGGTGCTGTTTCCGTTCGGCGCCAACAACCGCATTCAGGGCACCGAGATCGATCAAAATCCCGGCGCGGGGCTGACGGACTCGGTCGTCGCTCCGATCAATCTCGGATGGTCGTTCGCCCGTGCCGACGCAACGGCGGGCTACTCGATCTTCGTGCCGACGGGCCGGTACACCGACGGCGCGAGCGACAACACGGGCTTCGGCATGTGGGGCCACGAGCTGTCGGTCGGCACGACGGTCTATCTGACGAAGACGCGCCAGTATCACGCGGCGACCGTCGCGAGCTTCGATTTCCAGTCGAAGAAGGAAGACAGCGACACGAAAGTCGGCAACGCGATGAACCTCGAGGGCGGCGCCGGCGGCGATTTCCTGAAGGGGCGCGTGACGGCCGGGCTCGTCTACTACGCGTCGTTCAAACTGTCACGCGACCGGATCGACGGCGTGCCCGACGCGCTGATCCCCGGCAAGAACCGCGTGTTCGCGCTCGGCCCCGAAGTCTCGCTGACGCTCGAGCGCAACGGCGTGCTCTACGGCTTCTTCAAAGTGAACTATCAGTGGGAGACCTACGCGCGCACGACGACGCAGGGCAGCGAGCTGACAATGCTCGCGACGTTCCTCTTCAAGCCGCTGAAGCTGCCGGCGAGGTAGGGCGGGCGGTCCGCTTTTCGGAGGGCCGCATGCGGCCTATCGCCGGGCGGCCACAGGGGGCCGCCCCTACACCGGGTCGCGTGCCGGGCGGCCACGGGGACCGGCCCTAGATCGGCTACAGGCTACGGGCCACGGGCTACGAAGATTCCGTCGACTTCGAACTTGACGAGGCCCTCGACGCTAGATCGGCGCGCCGTTGATCACGCGCAGGTTGACGCGCCAGGGGCCGACTTCGTCGGCGTACTGCCGCGCCAGCACGCGCGCGATCTGCGTGAGGTGATCGAGATCGTGCGCCGTCCACGTCGACAACAGCTGGCGCAGCGTCACGGTGCCGAGCGTCGGATGGCGCCCGCGGCGATCGAGGTCCGCGTCGGTCAGATTCATGGCCGCAAGATCGCGCAGGTTCTGTGCCCGCAGACGCGCGAAGTCGTCGAGCAGATCTGCCAGCGTCCGTCCTTCCGATTCCTTGAACTGCGCGGTGCGGTCGACGACGTTGAAGGCGCGCGTCTCGCCGTGCTCCAGCAGCGTCCGCACGCGGCCCATCCAGTCCACGCGCTCGCCGCGCACGAGATGGCCGACGACGTCGAAGGGGCTCCAGCTCTCGCCGCCTTCGTGCGCGGCAATCCATCCGTCGGGTAGACCGCGCAACAGCGCGTTCACGGCGGCCGGCGTGCGCGAGAGAAGGGCGACGGCTTCGTCCATCGCAAACGGACGACGGGTGCGATCAGGCATGGGGAATATTACAGGCTGCGGTCTGCAGTCTGCCGGCAACGGCGTACGGCTGCCTTCGGAGGCCCGCACCTTCAGGTGCGGCCTGCGGGCGGCCACAGGGGGCCGCCCCTACGATATTCGTCGCCGTCGTAGGGGCGGCCCCTGTGGCCGCCCGGCGGTCAGCGCCCGACCGACGGCCAGAGCTCTGACAGCAGCGCCGTCGAATCGCGTCCGGCCCCGAGGTAGTACTCGGACCACGGATCGCGCGGCGGCACGCGGATGTCATGTCGCGCGAGAAGGGCGATGGGATCGAGCGCGCCGGCGGCATCCGCGCGCTGCAGCGCGACGTGGCTCTTGGCGATGAGCGCCGATTGCGCGCCGGGAAACAGCGCGAGCGCGGCGTCCGCGTGGGCGGCGGCCTCGTCCAGTTCGTCGAGCCGTTCGTCGGCGCGCGCCGCGAACAGATGCGACAGATAGACGACCGCCGGATCCCGCGCGGTGGCCACGGCCTGCGCGAGCATCGTCGCCGCTTCGGCATCGCGGCCGCGGAGCAGAAGCAAGCGGCCGAGACGCATGCGGGCTTCGACGAGCGATCCGTCGGCGGCGAGCGCGCGGCGGAAGAGCGCCTCGGCCTCGCTATTCGTCTGCCGCTCGCCAATCGGCGCAACGCGCAGTGTGCGCGGCGTCGACGCGCGACCGGGCCGGAAATCCAACGCCTCGCCCGTCGTCTGCACGCGCGGATCGTTCAGCACCGCCTGGATATGCGGCGCCCCAAGCGTCTCGGACAGACACGCGCGGTCGAAGAAGATCCGCGCGTCGCTGGGAAGAATCTCCGCCGCGCGCCGCAGCAGCGGCGACGCTTCACCGTAGCGCGTGCCGCTGAACAGATAGGCGATCATCGCGTGATACCAGCGGCCGACGAACGGATCGGAGGCGGGGCGCGGCGTGATGCGATCGAGCAGGTCGCGGGCGAACGGCCAGTGCCAGCTCGGACGCAACGTCCCTTCGTACTCGCCGTCCGAAGACGAGACGAGCGGCGGATCGCCGGTGACGTCGCGCGGATCGGCGGGCGGCGACGGCAGGCGCGCCGCGAAGATGATCGCGTCGGCGTGCAGCAGGGACGCGCGCTCGAGGAAGGCGTTTGCGCCGGGACTGCGCGCCGCGTCGGCGCCGAGCTGCGCGGCACGCGCGTCGACCGCGCTCGACGTGTCGATGCGCCCGCGAATCATCGCGTCGAAGAACGGATCCAGCGCATCGTCGAGTCGCTGGCGGTCGTCGTAGGTCAGCGCCGCCGCGATCGACAGCGGCTCGTCGACGCGGCCGGGCACGTGCGCGACGACGGCGCGTGTCCATCGCTCGATCACGGCGACGTCGTCGGTGCTCAGCTTCGGCGCGGCCGCCGTGACGATCGACAGCGCGGCCGCGATCGCCGTCGTGGCGACGAGACGCGACGCGCGCGCGCGTCGAGCGCTCACTGGCCGCTCCCGCCGATGTAGCCGGGACGCGCTTTGACGACCATGCGCCCGTTCCGGACGCGCACGTCGAGCCGATGGAACCCGCCGTCGGCGACGCCCGTGGGCACGAACGTCAGGACGTAGCGGCTGCGGAACTCGCGAAGGATGGACTCGAACTGCGCGCGGATCTGCCGGCTCGATTCGACCGCGATCGTCTGGCCGCCCGTCGCGTCGGTGAGATCGCGCAGCACCCGCCACTGACGCGCGCTGCCGGTCGCGACGACGTCGATGACCGCGTTGGCGTGCCGCGCGGCCGCCAGCAGCTCGTCCGCGTCGAGCCAGCTCCTCGTGTCGCGCCCGTCCGTGCAGATGACGAGGAGCGATCGGCCCGTCTCGGCGAGCGTGGCCGTCAGCGCCGCGTAGATGCCGTCGAGCGCGGCGGTCTCGCCGTCGGGATTGATCGATCGCAGCGCTTCGCGGATCGACGCGAGATCCGGCGTCAATGAAACGCGCGGCGAGACGACGTGGCTGAACGTCGTGAGCGCGGCGCGCTCGACGGGCCGCAGGCCGTCGAGCAGCGCGTCGGTGGCGGCGGTGAGATCGCGGAGGCGCGCGCCGGCGGTGCTCGCGCTCGTGTCCAGCGCCAGGACGGCGTTGACGGGCAGATTGGCGGCATCGAGCAGATCGATCGTCTGCGCCACGCCGTTGTCGCGGACTTCGAAATCGGCCGCGGTCAGGCCGGACACGGGCTGGCCGTTCTGCGTCACGAGCGCGTCGACCAGCACGGCCTGGACGCGCGACGTGAACAGCGGGGCCTGCTGCGGCGCGGCCGCCGCGGAGGCCAGTCCCGCGATCGCCAGCACGACGGCCAGACCCGCGCTCGGTCTCATCATGTTTGTCCCGGTGACGCGTCGACGATATCAAATCCGGCGAACGCCGGAGCGGCCCGTATGCCGCCCGCGCGGCCCGTCGTGTTAGAAATGGCTTCGTCGATGCTGCGATTCTCGCTCCGCCTCGTCCGTCCCTACTGGAAGTGGCTGGCCATCGTCGTCGTCGCGATGCTCATCGAGACGGCGATGGGGCTCGCCGCGCCGTGGCCGCTCAAGATCGTGCTCGACTCGGTCTTCGACGGGAGCCCGCTGCCGTCGGCCGTCGCCGCGATCGCCGGCGGCGAGCTCGATCGCTTCGCGGCGCTGAACGTCGCGGTCGTCGCGACGGTCGTCATCGCGCTGCTGCAGTCGGCGAGCGCGTATCTGAACGCGTACTACACCGTCAGCATCGGCCAGTGGATCGCGCACGATCTGCGGCACAGCGTGTACGCGCACCTGCAGCGCCTGTCGCTGTCCTACTACGACAAGCAGCAGGTCGGACCGCTCATCAGCACGATCACCGACGACATCAACGCGGTGCAGGACTTCGCGTCGACGTCGCTGCTCGACATCGTGATCGACGGCCTGACGATCGCGGGCATGCTCGCGGTGATGTTCACGCTCAACTGGCGGTTCACGATCGTCGCGCTGGCCGTCGTGCCGCTGATCGTGCTCTTCGCGGTGCGCCTGCGCGGCGTGGTCAAGCAGGCGACGCGCGATCTGCGCGCGAAGCAGAGCGAGATCGTGACGATCGTCCAGGAAGGGCTCGGCGCGATTCGCGTCGTCAAGGCGTTCGCGCAGGGGCGGTTCGAGCGCGAGCGGCTCGACGCGAAGAGCGTCGAGAGCGTGGAGGCGGCGCTGTACGCGCGCCGCGTGCGATCGCTGCTCGGGCCCGTCGTGACGGGCGTCGTCGCGATCGGCACGGCGGCGGTGCTGTGGTTCGGCGCACGGCAGGTGCTCGCGGGCGCGATGACCGCCGGCGCGCTCGTCGTGTTCATGACGTATCTCGGCAAGCTCTTCCGGCCGATTCAGGATCTCGCCAAGGCCAGCACGAACATCGCGCAGGCCGCGGTCGGCCTCGAGCGCGTGATGGCCGTGCTCGGCGCGGACGAGCGTCTGCCGCGCGCGGCGCACCCGATCGCGCTGGATCGCGTCGACGGCCGCATCGAGTTTCGCGGCGTGACCTTCGGCTACGACCCGGCGCGACCGGTGCTCACCGATCTCTCGTTCCTCGTCGAGCCCGGACAGCTCGTCGGCCTCGTCGGGCCGAGCGGCAGCGGCAAGTCCACGCTCGTCAGCCTGATTCCGCGCTTCTACGATCCGAATGCCGGCACGGTGCTCATCGACGACCACGACGTCCGCGAGCTCCGCGTCGGATCGCTGCGCCGGCAGATCGGCTTCGTGCTGCAGGAGACGCAGCTGTTCTACGCGCCGATCTGGCAGAACATCTCCTACGGGCAGCCGGACGCGACGCGTGACCAGATCATCCGTGCCGCGCAGCTCGCGCAGGCGCACGCCTTCATCGAGCAATTGCCGAACGGCTACGACACCATCGTCGGGCCCGGCGGCCTGGCGCTGTCCGGCGGACAGAAGCAGCGGCTCGGCATCGCCCGCGCGATCGTGCGCGAGGCGTCGATCGTCATTCTCGACGAGCCGAGCTCGGGCCTCGACGCCGAGTCCGAACGGCTCGTCTTCGACGGGCTCGATCGGCTGCTCGCCGGCAAGACGACGTTCGTCATCGCGCACCGGCTGTCGACGATCAGGAACGCCGACGTGATCTTTGTCATGGACCAGGGCCGTATCGTCGAGCGCGGCCGGCATGACGAGCTCATTGCGAAGGGCGGCCTCTACGCCGAGCTGCAGCGGCTGCAGCAGGCGGACGCCACGCGCGACGGGACCGCCGAATCGCCGCAACTCGCCGCAGTGCGCGTCGGCGCGTAGACCGAACCTGAAGGTTCGGCCCTCCGTGACGCGCTCTGCCACGACAGATCGCGGTACACGCGGCGCGCGCAGCGCCCGGCCACGGCACGTCTGAATATCCCCGAAAAATCAGGCGCACAACGTCGCCATCGCCATGGCACAGCCGTTGAACTTCGTCTGCGCGGTCGATGACCAACGTCCCGTTCAACGCCTGATGCCGGGAAAAACCAGGAGTGAGATGCCATGGCGACTGCGCCCAAGAAGACCGACAAGCCCAACATCCTCGTCATCTGGGGTGACGACATCGGGCAATCCAACCTCAGTTGTTATACGCACGGCCTGATGGGCTATCGCACGCCCAACATCGATCGCCTCGCGAAGGAAGGCATGCTGTTCACCGACAGCTACGGCGAGCAATCGTGCACGGCGGGACGGTCGTCGTTCATCACCGGGCAGAGCGTGCTTCGCACCGGCCTGAGCAAGGTCGGCGCCCCGGCGATGCCGATCGGCATGAACGAGAAGCTCGTGACGATCGCGGCGCTGCTCAAGGAGCAGGGCTACGCCACGGGCCAGTTCGGCAAGAACCACCTCGGCGACCTCAACCACATGCTGCCGACCAATCACGGCTTCGACGAGTTCTTCGGCAATCTCTATCACCTGAATGCCGAGGAAGAGCCCGAGATGTACGACTATCCGTCGGAGAAGGACTTCCCGAACTTCCGCAAGAACCTCGGTCCGCGCGGCGTCATCCATTCATGGGCCACCGACAAGGACGACGCGACGGTCGAGCCGCGCTGGGGCAAGGTCGGCAAGCAGAAGGTCGAGGACACCGGCCCGCTCACGAAGAAGCGCATGGAGACGTGCGACGACGAGTTCGTGGCCGCCGCGACGGATTTCATCAAGCGGCAGGAGAAGGCCGGAAAGCCGTGGTTCGTGTGGCTGAACACGACCCACATGCACCTCTACACGCACACCAAGCCGTCGAGCCTCGGCCAGGCAGGGCGGTGGCAGTCGCCGTACCACGACACGATGATCGATCACGACAAGCATGTCGGCCAGATGCTCGATTTGCTCGACGAGCTCGGCGTCGCCGACAACACGTTCGTGCAGTACTCGACCGACAACGGCCCGCATCGCAACTCGTGGCCCGACGGTGGCATGACGCCGTTCCGCAGCGAGAAGAACACCAACTGGGAAGGTGCCTTCCGCGTGCCGCTGCTCGCGCGGTGGCCGGGGAAGATCAAGGCCGGCTCGGTCGCCAACGGCATCGTGCAGCACCATGACTGGCTGCCGACGTTTCTCGAGATGGCCGGGGCGCCTGATGTCGTCAAGAAGTTGGAGTCGGGCTACACCGCGATCGGCCGCACCTACAAGAACCACATCGACGGCGTCAGCCTGCTCGGGTACCTGACCGGCAAGGAGAAGGAGAGTCCGCGCCCGTTCTTCGTCTACATCAGCGACGACGGCGATATCCTCGCCATCCGCTACGACAACTGGAAAGTCGTGTTCATGGAGCAGCGGCTGGAAGGCACGATGGCCGTTTGGGCCGAGCCGTTCGTCCGGCTTCGCCTTCCGAAGCTCTACAATCTCCGCACCGACCCGTACGAATTTGCGACGACCACGTCCAACACGTACTACGACTGGTTCCTGCATCGCGACTACATCGTGCTGACCGGCAACATCGTCGTCAGCAAGTGGGTCGACACGTTCAAGGATTTCCCGCCGGTGCAGCGTCCGAACTCGTTCACGATCGACGACGCGATCGAGAAGATGCGCGAGGTGGCGGGCGGCGGGGGACACTGAGGGCATCGGGTCATCGGGTCATCGGGTCATCGGGACATCTGGTCATCGGGACGTCGGGGGCATCTGAGCGTTCGGGCGCCGGCATGCGGCGATGGGTTTCGTGGGGCGTCGCGGCGGCGCTCGCGTCGGCGGGCTGTGTGCGCGCGTCGCAGGGACCGAAGACGATCCCGATCGCGCGCATGGACTACAACGCGGCGCTGTCGCGATCCTGGGACGAGGATCTGCTGCTGAACCTCGTCCGCCTGCGCTATCGCGACAGCCCGCTGTTCGTCGACGTGTCATCCGTCACGTC
>CAZNMF010000214.1:0-1862 GCA_964573795.1 uncultured Solibacteraceae bacterium | reverse complement strand
TCGCTGACCGATGCCGACGCGGAGGCCGACGCGCTCGGCGGGCTCGTCAGCGCGCGCGTCACGCTCATCGCCGCGGACGGCACGGTCGTCGGCGACTCCGAGGTCGCGCCGGCCGATCTGCACACGCTCGAGAATCACGCGACGCGCGAGGAAGTGATCCAGGCGCAGCGCGCCGGCGAGGGCACGTTCATCCGCCACAGCCACACGACGAACGTCGAGACGCAGTACGCCGCGGTCGCCGTGCACAACGGGCCGGTCGCGTTCGTGCGCGTCGCGCTGCCGCTGACGGCCGTCAACGCGCGCATCGCCGAGGTCCGGCGCCTCGCGCTCGTGGGCCTCGGCGCGGGCCTGCTCGTCGCGCTGCTCACGACGATCGCCACGTCGCTCCTGCTCAACCGCCGCCTGCGGCTCGTCGCGGAGACGGCGCGGCGGTATCAGGACGGCGATTTCAGCCGGCCCGTGCGCGATCACGGCCGCGACGAGATCGGCCTCGTGGCCAACGTGCTCGACCAGACCGCGCGCCGCCTGGGCTCGCAGCTTCACGAGATGGCGCGCGACCGCGCGCACACCGACGCGATCCTCGACGGCATGGTCGAGGGCGTCGTGCTGATCGACGGCGGCGGCCATCTCGTCCTGACCAACCGCGCCGTGCGCGCGATGCTCCGGCTGCCGGATCCGGCGGACGGCGTGCACTACCTCGAGGTCGTGCGGCAGCCGGATGTCGCGTCGATCGTCGCGGCGGCGCTCGCGGGCCGATCGCCTGCGCCCGTCGAAGTCGAGCTCGATCGCGACGCACGGCGGCGCGTGATGGCCAACGTCGTGCCGGTCGCGGCCGAGCGCGGCGGCGGCGCCGTGCTCGTGCTGCACGACATCACGGATCTGCGCCACGCCGATCAGGTGCGGCGCGACTTCGTCGCCAACGTCTCGCACGAGCTGCGCACGCCGTTGACCGCCATTCGCGGCTACGTCGAAGCGCTGCTCGACGCGCCGTCCGACGCGCCCGCGCCGCGCGAGTTCCTCGACGTGATCGCGCGCCACACGCTGCGCATGGAGCGGCTCGTGCGCGATCTGCTCCGCCTGGCGCGCCTCGACGCGGGACAGGAGACGATCGAGCGCGTGCCGGTCGGGCTCGCCGCGCTCATCGCCAGCGTCGAGCGCGATCTGCTCCCGATCCTGGAACCGAAGCACCAGCGCGTCGACGTGCGCGTCGACGCCGACGCCGCTTCCGTCCCCGGCGATCCCGCGAAGCTGCAGGACGTCTTCAGGAATTTGATCGAGAACGCGTCGAACTACAGCCCGGACGCCGGCGTCATCGAGGTGACCGCGCGTCGCGTGGACACGCACGTCGAGATCGCCGTCGCCGATCGCGGCCCCGGCGTGCCCGACGCCGATCTGCCGCGCATCTTCGAGCGCTTCTACCGCGTCGACCGCTCGCGCTCGCGCGATCCCGGCGGCACCGGCCTCGGCCTGTCGATCGTCAAGCATCTCGTGGAGCTGCACGGCGGCACGGTCGCCGCCGCCAATCGCGCCGGCGGCGGCGCGATGTTCACGGTGAGGCTGGAGGGGGCTTGAGGCGTGGGGCGCGCTTGTCGCGCCGTAGCCTTGGCGAAGGCGGAAACGCGACGAGAACACAGCGGGCCGGATGATGTGTGTGTGCATCACCCGGCCCGTGTGGCTTCTGGCTTTTCTTCGCACGGACGGCCACAGGGGGCCGTCCCTACGACGTCTTCGACAGTTCTCTTTCGAACTTCGAACTTCGTACTTCGAACTTCCCTACTGTCGTCCGCCCGGCGCCGGAGCCGCGGGGGCCCCCCCCCCCCCCCCCCCGCCCCCCCCGCCCCCCCCCCCCGCGGGGCCCCCCC
>CAZNMF010000213.1:0-2587 GCA_964573795.1 uncultured Solibacteraceae bacterium | reverse complement strand
TCGCCGTGTCGACGCCGTCGAAGTCGTACACACTCTTGATGTCGAGCACGCCGACCGACTGGCTCACGAAGTCCGCATCGAGATCGCCGGGCGCGGTCTTGTCGAGGATCACGGGCGGCAGCGTCGCGCGCGGCTGGGCCGCGACGACGTCCGTGATCATGACGTCCTCGGTCGGCGTCATGATCGGCAGGAACGTGTTCTGACCCGGATCGAACATCCACACGCTGTAGATCGGCGGGCCGACCTTGGCGTTGGGATCCGAGAGGCGCGAATCGGTGCACGGGACGATGGCGGCCGGCGTCGTCGTGTCGTCGAGCAGGCGGCACTGCGTCCAGCTCGTGAGGATGCGGCCCGTGCCGTCCCACAACGGATACGCCGAGTTGAAGCGGCCGCCGGGCGAGGGGCCCGGGATCGTGCGGACATCGTTCGTGGTCGCGCGCGTCTGCGCCGGGCCGCTCATGCCGGCGCTCGCCAGCACCGGCTGCGTGTTCTCGACGTACGTCTTGGTATCGATGATCACGAGATCGCCGCCGAAATCGACGTTGGTGTACGGGCGGACGATCGTCAGGATGCGCCCGTCCATCATCTCGCGCGGGTGCACGAACTGGACGATGCTCGGCTGGCCGTTCGCCTGCGGCGTGCCGGTGTTGTGGCTGTTGGCGCCGTAGAGGAGCTGCAGGTCCGTGCCGTCCGGGTTGGAGCTATATAAATGAATGCCGTCGTTGCCGGGCGCATGGTCCCAGCGGCTGAACGCGATGCGCCCGCTGGAGAGGACGGTCGCGTCCCGATCGCTGCTCTGGTTGAACGAAATCTGCTTGATGTCGCTGCCGTCGGGCTGCATGACGTGCAGCACGAACGCGGATTCGCTGCGATCGTCGGTCTGCGCCTCGAACTGCGGCTTGTTCTCGTCCAGCAGAATGGCTTTGGACGTGCGCTGGCGTGTGGAGGAGAACACGATGCGTCCATCCGGCAGGTAGTGCGGCGAGACGTCGTTCGCCTCGTTCGCCGTCACGTCCGACTTGATGACCCGATGCAGGTCGTCGGTCGCGATGGTGTATTCCCAGATCTGCCAGGTCGGCGGGTCCTTCTCGTCCTGGTTCATCTGCAGCGGGCCGCGCAGCGCAAACACCACCTTCTTGCCGTCCAGCGACACGTCCACGTCCTTGACGTCGAAGACGTCCGTATCCTTGGTCGCGAGCCGGGCGGTGATGTTCGTCTCGATAGCGCTCGGGGCCGCGCGGTCGCGCTTGTAGAGATCGGCCTTGGGCAGGGTATCGCGCAGCTGACGCAGGTCGTCCGTGGCCTGCGGGATGGTGCGCTTCACGTAGAAGATCGGGAAATCGACGGTCGCGGGGTCGGGGGTCTGGCCGCTGCCGATGTTGACGCTGCCGCCGCCGCTGCACCCGATGAGTGCGCCCGCGAGCGCGGCGACGATCCCGCCGCGCGTGAACAAGCTCACGAATCCGCGCTCGACCTTCATTTTCAAGACACTCCCAAGCACACGCGGCGCAAGCGCAGCGGACCGTGCATATGACGTAATCAAACCATCGCGCAAGCGGCTTCGGCAATCTGCCGAGGGCATCACGCCGGCCGCAACCGGTTCGCGGTTTTCTCGCCTTCGTCGCTCGAGCGCACAGGTAAGGCGGACGGTCTCCTCGACGCCGTGATCCCGCTCCCATTTCGCGGCGGGAAGGTTACCCGCACGCGCTATGGCAAAGGCATGTCGGCAGTTGGCGACGTACGCAGCTTGAGACAAAGGGATCGCCGATTCGCGTGGGTATAGTGCGCCGGCATTCGGTGGGAGTGGTTGAACATGAAGCAGCACAATTCGCAGGTCTCGTGCGCCGTCGCGCTCGGTATCGCGCTCGCGCTCGTCGCGCAGAGCGCCGCGGCCGGGCCCAGCGAGCGCGCGCAGGCGAAGCGCATGTACGACGCGATCGCGGGCGTCCCGCCCGATGAAGCGACGCTCGATGCGATGGAAGCGAAGATCCCCAGCGATCCGGTCGGCGCCGCCCTCATGGCCACCGACGATCCGGCCTTCTACAACGTCACATTGAAGAACCTCGTGACCCCGTGGACCAATCGCGATCAATCCGTGTTCGCGCCCCTGAACGACTACACGGCGACCGTGATCGGCATGGTCCGCGACAACAAACCGTTCAACACCGTGCTGTCGGCGGACATCCTGTACACGGTGAACGACTCGACGCTGCCCGCCGTGTCGAACAACAACAACGATCACTACGCGCAGGCCGAGGCGAACAACGTCGATCTGAAAGCGAAGCTGGTCGAGACGCAGCAGTCGGCCGTGTACGGCACGCCGGCCGCGGCCACCGCCGGCGTGCTCACGACGCGCGCCGCCGCCGCCGCGTTCTTCATCGCCGGCACGAACCGCGCGATGTTCCGCTTCACGATGCTGAACCATCTGTGCCACGACCTCGAGACGGTGCACGACACGACGCGCCCGCCGGATCGCATCCGGCAGGACGTGAGCCGCTCGCCGGGCGGCGACAGCCGGCTCTTCCTCAACAACTGCATCGGCTGCCACAGCGGCATGGACCCGATGGCGCAGGCCTTCGCGTACTAC
>CAZNMF010000212.1:0-1631 GCA_964573795.1 uncultured Solibacteraceae bacterium | reverse complement strand
GAGCTCGCGGCGGCCGGCCGCGGTCAGCGAGTAGAAGCGCGCGCGGCGGTTGTTGTCCGACGTGCCCCATTCGGCGTCGATCCAGCCGCGCGTCTCCAGGCGCTGCAGCGCCGGATAGAGCGATCCGTGATCGACGATGAGTACGTCGCCGGACGCCTCCTGAATCGCACGGGCAAGGGCCTGGCCGTGCGCCGCCTGGCGGGCGAGCGTCCGCAGAATGAGGAGGTCGAGCGTGCCCTGCAGGTGAGCCGCATATTCGCGATCGGATCGTTTGCGGATAGACATTCGACCTCAGTGTGCCTATGCTTTGGGTTGAATGTCAACCTGAGGAGGCGTCGTGGCGAGACCGGCCAGGCGCAACGACGAGGATTTTGCCGCGGAAGTGGAGGCGCATCTCGCGATCGAGATCGATCGCCTCATCGCCGAGGGGCGTACGCCCGACGAGGCGCGTCGGGAGGCCAGACGCGCCTTTGGCAACGTCGCGCGAGCGCGCGAGACGTTTCGCGAGTCGAGACGATGGCGGCTCGGCGACGTGCTGATGCAGGATCTGCGCGCGGCCGTGCGAGCGCTCTGGCGATATCCCGCCACGACGATGGTCGCCGTACTGTCGTTGGCCGCTGGCATCGGCGCCACGGCGGCGACACTGACGATCCGCGACGCCGTCTTCCGCAATCCGCCGCCGCTGTACGCGCATCCCGAGCAACTCGCGCGCATTCGAGTGCAGCGTGCCGATCAGCCCGTGGTGCGTCTTGGCCGTGACGTGCCCGGTGGCGTGTACGCGGCTTGGCGCGATCGATTTGGTTCCGCCATTGCGGCGTCGACATCGCCGCGCGCGCACGAGCTGCGGGTGGACGATCGCGTGGAGACGATCGCCGTTCGCGACGTCACCTCCGTCTTTCTCGACGTGCTCGGCGTCGCGCCTGCGCGTGGCCGGTTACCGGCTGCCGGCACGGACGACGTGCTCGTCAGTCATCGTGTTTGGCAGCACGTCTTTGGCGGCCGCATTGACGTCGTCGGTCAGCCCGTGGCGATCGACGGCAAATTGGCGACCGTCACTGGTGTCGCCCCCGATCGATTCTGGTTCGTGGACACGGGAACCGCCGCGTGGCGAGTCGTCGACGAGGACGCAGCCGCAGCGGCGAGCGATCTCCAGGTTGTCGTGCGGCGGCCAGAGGGTCAGACGATGACCAGTCTGCAGCGCGAGCTCGAGAGCGGCCTGTCCGACTACACCAAGCGTCTCGGAGCCGCCGCGCCGCGACTCTCCGTCGCCGTGTCGGACATCGGCGGCACGCCGCTCGCGGATCAGGTGTCGATCGTGCTCCCGTACGTGCTCGCGATCGCCGTGCTGCTCACGCTGCTCATCGCCTGCGCCAACGTCGCCGTGCTGATGATCGCCCAATGGTCCGGTCGCGAGCGCGAGATCGCGATTCGCGCCGCGCTCGGTGCCAGCCGTGGACGTCTCATTCGCGCGCTGCTGGCGGAATCGTCGCTGCTGGCCATCTCCGGCGGTGGGCTTGGACTCGGCGCCACGTACGCGCTGCTGAAGCTGTTCGTGTCGCGCGCTGGCGGCGACGCGCGGATGTTCGATCTGACGATGCATCCGACCGCGATCGCGCAGGTCGCGCTCATCG
>CAZNMF010000211.1:0-3311 GCA_964573795.1 uncultured Solibacteraceae bacterium | reverse complement strand
AATGTCTGGATCTCGCTCCGTGCGAGGGACCGCCTGTTTGGATCGTCAGGCGCGCAGCGAGATCTGAATCTGATCGGCCGGCTTCGCCCTGGGACGTCGCGGGCGCAGGCATCGCCGGAAGTCGCGTCGATCGCGATGCAGATGGCGCGCGAGCACCCCGAGACGAGCCGGGAGCGTACCGCGGTGCTCTCGAACGTATCGATGACGCCGCCGAGTGATCGCGGCTGGATGACGACCGTCTTCGGCGGGCTGGTGCTGATTGTCCTGCTCGGTCTGATCGTCGCCGGCGCCAACGTGACCAACCTGTTACTCGGCCTCGCCGCGTCGCGGCGTCATGAGATGCTCGTCCGCGCCGCTCTCGGAGCGTCGCGCGCGCAGTTGATTGCGCCGCTCGTGCGCGAAGGCGTCGTGATCGGTTTCATATCCGGCGCGATCGGCTTCGCGGCTGCCGCGGTTGGACTGCGTCGACTGGCGACGTTGGCGCTGCCTGTCGGCAGCGGATGGCCATCGCCGACAATCGATCTGCATCTCGATCCAGGCATCTTCGCCGCGATGATGGCGATCGCGATCGTCGCAGGATTGGCGGTCGGTCTCGTCCCGGCGCTGCGAGCGACGTCGGATGGGCTGTCAGGCGCCATCAACCGCGAGCTCAGCGTCAGCGAGCCGCGGCGCGGGCGCGTGCGCGGCACGCTGGTCGTGATTCAGATGGCCGTCGCGACGCTCGTCATGGTCGGCGTCGGCCTGTCCATTCGCAGCTTTGTCGGGCTCGAGCACATCTCACTCGGGTTCTCGGCGTGTCATCTCACCTACGCGAGCGTCAATCTCGAGCGCAGCGGTTTCACTGAACAAGCGGGCCGCATGTTCTACGAGCGCATGCGGACGCGGATGGCAGCCATTCCCGGCGTCGAGGCCGTGACACTCGCCAGCAATGAGCCGTTGGCGGGCTATCTCCGCGAGCCGGTGTTCCACGCCGACGGCCGTCCGTGGCCCGCGCCGCAGGAGACCACGCCGTTGATTGTCGTGGACGCCAACTACTTCACGGCGATTGACATGCCGATTCTCGCGGGGCGATCGTTCGATACACGCGATCGGCCGGGCAGCGAGGACGTCGTCATTGTCAATACGACGATGGCCCGTCGTATGTGGCCAGATCGGAGTGCCGTCGACCAACATCTCCGCATCGGCCCGGATCATCGCCTCGCTCGCATCGTCGGCGTTGTGCCAGACAGCAAATTCGACGATCTCACCGAATCACCGCTGCCAGCGATGTACCTTCCGCTCGCGCATCGCTACATGCCGGACATCAACGTCATCATGCGTTCGCCCAAGGAACAATCGGAACCAAAGATGCTCGATGCCGGTGTGCACGAGACGGCAGCCATGCCGATCGCACAGGCCATGCTTGATCTGGGCGGGCCGCGTCTGGCGTGGAACGGTGGCGCGACGCTCGACGATCTGATCCGCATGTCGCTGCTCCTGCCGCGCGCGATCGTCGCGGTGTCCATCGGGTTCGGCGCCTTGACGCTGGCGCTCGCGCTCTTCGGCCTCTACAGCACGGTCTTCTATTCGGTCAATCAGCGGCGGATGGAGATGGGCATCCGCATCGCGATCGGCGCGCAGCCGCGCGACGTGTTCACCGCCGTGCTCCGCCACACGGCGTGGGTCGCCGCGATCGGCACGACCGTCGGCGTCGCCGCCGGTCAGGCGCTGCTGCCACTTGCGTCGTCGATCCTCTACGGCATCGGCAGGGTTGAGTCGGCCGTTCTGATGGAAGTCGCGCTCGTCAGCGCGTGCGTCGCGCTGCTGACGACGTACGTCGTCGCGCGCCCGTGGATGCGCGCGGCAGTGGCGGATTTGTTGCGGCGATAAGTCACGAAAGCGGAGACGTTGGCGCGATCACGCCAACCCCACGCCTCTTACGATGTGCTCCAGTCCAGCGACGCGCTCCGGCTCTTCAAGCGTGGCACGCCCTGCGCAATGACGGCGACGCCGCCGATAATCATTCCCGGCGCGGGCCAATCGGCCAGCGCTGCCGCCACGGCCTGCACGGCTGCCTCGAGCGCGGGCTTCAGGGCGTGACGTCGACGGGGGGACATGCGAGACGTGTCCGCAGCTTCCGCCATGTCGCACGGACGACCTCGACTTCGCGTGCGCGCGTCGTGTCGAGCCGGTCCATATCGGGAGTGAGAAGCCCGTGGAGCTCGATCGCAGCTTCGAGCGCGGCGTCTGGGGCCATCGGTCCTTCGCGCGCACGAAGCATCCGCTCACGCGCTTCTGCCGTGCGCCAGCCGATCACGCGGCGCCGGAGATCGGAAGGTCGCCCCGCCACGTCGCGAGTGTACCACGCGCATACGCTCGGGCCTCATCGACGTCGGGCTCGTCACTCCGTCTTCAACGTCACGATCGGATCCACGCGCGCCGCGCGTCGAGCGGGCAGATAGCTGGCGAGGATCGCGATGCCGATCATCGTCAGGCCGCCGACGGCGAACGTCCAGCGATCGAGCGGTTTCACGCCGTAGAGCCAGTCCGCGAGCAGCTTGGTCGTCAGCGCCGCGAGGCCGAGTCCGATCGCGACGCCGACGATCGCGAGCGCCGCGCCTTGCCGCAGGACGAGGCGCGTCACTTGGCGCGTCGACGCGCCGAGCGCCAGGCGCACGCCGATCTCGCGCGTGCGCTGCGTGACCCACCACGCCACCGTCGCCGTGAGGCCGAGCGCCGCGAGCACAATCGCCATCCCGCCGAAGACGCCGAACAGCCAGGCGCCAAACCGCGCGCCCGCAACGGACTCCGCGAGCATCGCGTCCAGATCGGCGATCCGATCGACGACTTGCCGCGGCCGTTCGATCGATACGGCCCGACGGATCGTCCGCGACAGGTCGATCCCAGTCGCACCGCCCGGCGTGACGATCAGATAGAGAGGAAACGCGGCGGCATGACGCCGATGATCGTCACGACGGTGTCGTCGAGCCGGATGCGGCGTCCGACGATGGTCTGATCGCTGCCGAACGTGCGCTGCCACATGCCATGGCTGATTAGGGCGACCGCTTCGGCGCCAGGACGATCGTCATCCGGCGTGAACGCGCGTCCGAGGAGCGGACGCGTGCCGAGCACGTCGAACATCGAGGCGGTGATGCACTCGAAGGATGCATTAGGTATTGCTTTTCGATGCCGATTTATCGTAAAACGATAAATCATGAACCTCTCAATCCTCATCTGCCTGGTCATCCTCGTGGCGCTGGTTGGCGGAGCGGCCTACGTGTTCTTCGGAAGGCGGGGCCGATGACGGCACGGACATGCGCGATCGGCCCGAC
>CAZNMF010000210.1:0-5436 GCA_964573795.1 uncultured Solibacteraceae bacterium | reverse complement strand
CGATTACCGTCCTCAAGAAATCGAGCAGAAGTGGCAGCGGCGCTGGCAGGAGACGCGCGCGTTCGAGGTCGACGTCGATCCCGCCAAGCCGAAGTTCTACTGCCTGGAGATGTTCGCGTACCCGTCCGGTCATGCGCACGTCGGCCACGTGCGCAACTACATGATCGGCGACATCATGGCGCGGACGATGCGGATGCGCGGGTTCAACGTGCTGCATCCGTTCGGCTGGGACGCGTTCGGCCTGCCGGCCGAGAACGCCGCGATCAAGAACAACGTCCATCCTGAAACCTGGACGCTCGAGAACATCGCGCACATGAAGGGGCAGCTCCAGCGCCTCGGCATCAGCTACGCGTGGGAGCGCGAGATCGCCACGTGCCTGCCCGAGTACTATCGCTGGAACCAGTGGCTGTTTACGCGGATGTTCGAGAAGGGCCTGGCGTACCGCCGGCGCTCGACCGTCAACTGGTGCGAGACGGATCAGACCGTTCTGGCCAACGAGCAGGTCGTCAACGGCGGCTGCTGGCGTTGCGGCACGCCCGTGACGACGCGCGATCTCGATCAGTGGTTCCTGCGCATCACGGCGTACGGCGACGAGCTGCTGTCCGCGCTGGATACGCTGCGCGAATGGCCCGAGAAGGTTCTGACGATGCAGCGGAACTGGATCGGGCGATCGGAGGGCGCACGCGTGACGTTTCCGATCGCGGACGGCGTGACGGCGACGTCCGAGTCGATCGAGATCTTCACCACGCGCATCGACACGATCTACGGCGCGAACTTCGTGCTGCTCGCTCCCGAGCATCCGCTGGTCGATCGTTTCGCGTCCGAGTCGGCCGATCCCGCCGCATTCCGCGCGCGCGTCGCTACGTTCCGATCGCAGGATCGCACGGCGCGGCTCACGGGCGAGATCGAGAAGGAAGGCTTCGACACGGGCCGTCGCGCGATCAACCCGTTCACGCACGCGCCGGTGCCCGTGTGGATCGCGAACTTCGTGCTCGGCGACTATGGCACCGGCGCGATCATGGCCGTGCCCGCGCACGATCAGCGCGACTTCGACTTCGCGCGCAAATACGGCCTGCCCGTCACCGTCGTCGTGCAACCGGAAGGCGACGCGCTCGATGGCGACACGTTGACGGCCGCGTACGATGGCGACGGCGTGCTGGTCGCGTCGGGCTCGTTCACGGGCCTGCGCGCCGATGACGCGCGCAAGAGGATGACCGCCGAGGCAGAGAAACACGGCATCGGCGAAGGCACGGTGCAGTTCCGTTTGAAGGACTGGGGCGTGTCTCGTCAGCGCTACTGGGGCACGCCGATCCCGATCATCCACTGTCCGGATTGCGGCCTCGTCCCCGTGCCGGACGACGATCTGCCCGTGCGTCTGCCGCACATCACCGAGTTCACCGGCCGCGGCGACTCGCCGCTGGCGCAGGTGCCGGAGTTCGTCAACGTCGCGTGCCCGCGTTGCGGCCGGCCCGCGAAGCGCGAGACGGACACGATGGACACGTTCGTCGACTCGTCGTGGTACTTCTACCGCTTCTGCGATCCGACCAACGACACGCTGCCGTTCGATCCGGCGACGGTGAAGTACTGGGGGCCGGTCGACTTCTACAGCGGCGGCGTCGAGCACGCGATCCTGCACCTGATCTACTCGCGCTTCTTCAGCCGCGTGTTCCGCGACGTCGGGCTCGTCTCGATCGACGAGCCGTTCACGCGTCTGCTGACGCAGGGCATGGTGCTGCGTCACGGCGCGGTCATGTCCAAATCGAAGGGCAACGTCGTCGATCCCGACGACATGATCGCGAAGTTCGGCGCCGACGCGCTGCGGCTCTACGTGATGTTCGTCGCGCCGCCGGAGAAGGAAGTCGAGTGGACGGACTCCGGGCTCGAGGGCGCGTATCGCTTCCTCGCCCGCGTCTGGCGCATCGCGGACTATCTGATGCCCGCGCTGACCGGCGCCGCGTCGCCCACGGGCATGCTGGTGGATGACGACGAGCGCGCGCTGCGGCGCAGCACGCACGGCACCATCCAACGCGTGACCGGCGACATCGATCCGCGGATGCACCTCAACACGGCCGTGTCCGCGTTGATGGAGCACGTCAACGCGATCTACGCGTTCTGTCAGAAGGCGCGGCCGGGCCTGCGCGTCGACGACGAGGGCGCGACGCCGGGGTGGGTCGAGGATCGCGCCGAAACCGCCGCCGTGCTGCGCGAGGCGATCGAGTCGCTCGTCCTGCTGCTGTCGCCGTTCACGCCGCACCTGTCGGAGGAGCTGTGGATGCGTCTCGGCCACGAGGGCGGCGTCGACGCGGCGGGCTGGCCGGCGTTCGACGCCGAGGCCGCGCTCGAGGACGCGATCGAGATTCCCGTGCAGGTCAATGGCAAGGTCCGCGGCCGCGTCAGCGTGCCGCGTGACTCGAACGAAGACGAGATTCGCGCCGCGGCGTTCGCAGCCGTCGCGTCGTACCTGGACGGCATGGAGATCGTCAAAGTCGTCGTGCCGAACGGCCGGCTGGTGAGCATCGTCGTGCGTCCCAAGAAGAGCTGACATGCCGCGTGCCCTGATTCCGATCGTCTGCCTCGTCGCGTGCGCCGTGAGCGCGTGCGGCTACGCGTTGGCCGGCCGCGGCAACTCGCTGCCCGCGTCGATCACGAGCGTCGGCATTCCCGACTTCGTCAATCGCTCGACGACGCCGGACATCGATCGGGTGCTGACGTCGGCCGTGCGCACCGAGTGGCAGGGGCGAGGGAAGTATCGCGTCGCGCCGACCGACACCGGCGTGGACGCCGTGCTGCGAGGCACGATCGTCAGCGTCGGCCTGCAACCCGTCGCGTTCACCTCGGCCAACCAGGTGTCGCGCAACGTGATCATCGTCACCGCGTCGATCGATTTCCGTGAGGTCGCCAACGATCACGTGATCTGGTCGAACCCCGCGTTTCAGGCGCGCGAGGAATACGCGGTCACGACCGGCGTCACGCCCAACGACGCGAACGCGCTCTTCACGCAGAATCAGAACGCGCTGAGCCTGCTCAGCCGCACGTTCTCCCGCAGCGTCGTCAGCTCGATCTTCGAAGCGTTCTGATCGGCCGTGCCTTCGCTGAATCTCCCGGCGCTCAAACAGCAGATTGCCGACCGCAAGCTCGCGCGCGTCTACCTGTTCGTCGGCGAGGACGTGAAGCTGGTGGATAACATGGTCGGCGGCATCGAGGCCGTCGTCGATCCGGCGGACCGGCCATTCGCCGTCGAACGGCTCTATGCCGGCGAGCCCAGCGGTACGCCGCAGGCGATCGCCGACGCGTCGCGGATTCTGCCGATGCTCGGCGACCGGCGGATCGTCATCGTGCTGCGCGCCGAACGGCTGCTGAAGCCGAAGCGCGCAGCCAAGGCTGCGGCGCCGAGCGACGAGGCAGCGGAGGACGATGACGAGGCGGAGCCGGCCGTCGACGGAGAAGGGCTCGAGGACTATCTCGCGTCGCCGTCGGCGTCGACGACGCTCGTGTTCGTCGCAACGGAGATCGATCGCACGCGGCGTCTGACCAAGCGCGTGCTCGAGGCTGCCAGCGTCGTCGAGTTCACGGGCCTGAGCGGCGCCGGACCGCGGCGTGACGCGAGGCCGGGCGCGGCAGAGTGGCTGCGCGAGGAGCTGACGCGCCTCGGACGAACGATCGAGGCCGACGCCGCGCGGATGCTCGCCGAGCGATCGGGCAATGACATCACCAAGCTTCGCAGCGACGTCGAGCGGTTGCTGCTGTTCGCGGGCGATCGCAAGAAGCTGACGACGGACGATGTGATGGAGGTCGTGTCGACGCAGAGCGCCGTCGACGACTGGGCCGTCGTCAACGCGATTGCCGACGGCAATGCGGCGCGCGCGCTCGTCGAGACCACGCATCGCTTCGAGCGCGGCAGCTCGCCGCACGGGCTGGTCGGGCAGTTGCGCTGGTGGGTCTCGACGCGGCTCGTGGCCGCGGAGCCCTCGCGCGTGCGTCCGGCGCTCGATGCGCTCCTGCGAACGGACCTGGCGCTGAAGCGATCGGCCGGCGACGAGCGCGCACTCGTCGAGCGGCTGGTCGTGGAGCTGACGGGCAGACCGCTGCCGCCGCAGCGGAGATTCTGAAGATCTGCGACATGCAGACGAGAGACACGGCATGTCCCTCGAGGCTAGACTACGGACAGGTTGAGGCATGACTCACGTAGACGTCTCCGTCCCAGACGGTCTGTTTGCGGCGCTACGCAAGGCGCCTCATGAGGTGGCGAACGAGTTGCGTCTCGCGGCGGCGATCCACTGGTATCAGCAGGGCGCGATCTCGATGACTCGCGCGGCCGAGACAGCCGGGATGACTCGGGCCGAATTTCTTGCCGAGCTCGGCCGCCGGCGCGTGGACGTGTTTACGGTGGACGAACAGGATCTCGCCCGTGAGTTGCGGGATGCCTGACGTCCTGGTCGTCAACGCGTCGCCGCTCATTTTTCTGGGAAACGCTGGCCGCCTCGAACTTCTGCAGGCCATGGGCGCAGGCCGCGTCGTCGTCCCTGAGCTTGTTTTCGACGAAGTGATTTCTGGTGGCCACACGGACAAGGCCGCGGAAGCTGTTGCTGCGGCGGAGTGGCTGGAGAAGATTCGCGTGCCCGAGTTGCCGGCGTCCGTTGTCGCCTGGGATCTGGGGCCAGGCGAGTCATCGGTGATCGCGGCGGCACTGCAGGAGACGGACGCGCAGGTCGTCATCGACGATCTGAACGGCCGGAAATGTGGTCTGGCTCACGGCCTCAGCGTCGTTGGAACGCTGGGAATCGTCGTGAGGGCTCATCGTCGGGGACGAATTGACGATCCGAGAGCGGTCTTGCTCGAGCTACGAGTTGCGGGCATGTGGCTGTCCGACGCCGTGATCGAGCGCGCTCTGAGCATCGCGGGCATCGACTGAAGAAGTCAGATTCCGCAATGCCCGACTCCCACTCGCGTTCAACAGAGCCATGGGCGGGCTCTTCGTCGCGCTTGGCGTGCGGCTGGCGGTCGGTGGCCGGCGCTAGCCGTCGATGTCGTTCGCGTCGGGCGTCAGCGGACAAGAAGGCGAGCGCGCCCACGGCGCACTCGCCAAGTTCGAAGTTCGAAGTTCGAAGTTCGAAGTTCGAACTTGCCGCGTCGTCCTACGCCTTGGCGGCGAGGCGCTTGGCGATGCGGGACTTGTAGCGGCCGGCGGCGTTGTCGTGGATGATGCCCTTGCCGGACATCTTGTCGATCAGCGAGAACGTCTGATTGAGCGCGGCCTTGGCGGCGCTGGTGTCGCCCGCGTCGATGGCGGCGCGGATGGACTTGAGCGCGGTGCGGAGCCGCGACCGGAGGGCCCGGTTGTGCTCGGTGCGCTTGATCGTCTGGCGGTGAGCCTTCACCGCGGATGCATGTCGAGTGGCCAACGCTCTATCCTCACCTGCGGGCGACGCCCGCTCG
>CAZNMF010000209.1:0-2177 GCA_964573795.1 uncultured Solibacteraceae bacterium | reverse complement strand
GGCGGGCTGTCGTCGTATCCGCATCCCTGGCTGATGCCGGACTTCTGGGAGTACCCGACGGTCTCGATGGGCATCGGCCCGCTCACGTCGATCTATCAGGCGCGCTTCATCAAGTATCTGCAGAACCGCGGGCTGAAGCCGGCGTCGGCGCAGAAGGTCTGGGCGTTCCTCGGCGATGGCGAGACCGACGAGCCCGAGACGCTCGGCGCGATTACGCTCGCGTCGCGCGAGCGGCTCGACAACCTGATCTTCGTCGTCAACTGCAATCTGCAGCGGCTCGACGGTCCGGTTCGCGGCAACGGCCAGATCGTTCAGGAGCTCGAGTCGCTCTTCCGCGGCGCCGGCTGGAACGTCATCAAGGTGCTGTGGGGATCAGAGTGGGACGATCTCCTCGCGCGCGACACTGAAGGCCTGCTCGTCAAGCGGATGGGCGAGGTCGTCGACGGCGAGTATCAGCGCTACATCACTGAAGACGGTGCGTATCTGCGCAAGCACTTCTGGGGCGCCGATCCGCGGCTGCTCGAGATGGTGCGCCATCTCTCGGACGAAGAGCTGAAGAAGCTCCGGCTCGGCGGCCACGATCCCGTCAAGGTCTACAACGCGTATCGCGCGGCCGTGCTGCACAAGGGCCAGCCAACGGTCATCCTCGCGCGCACGATCAAGGGCTACGGCATGGGCGAGGCGGGTGAGGGCAAGAACATCACCCACCAGCAGAAGAAGTTGAACGAGACGGATCTGCGGCATTTCCGCGATCGGTTCGGGATTCCCATTCCCGAGGACCGCATCGCCGACGCGCCGTTCTTCCGTCCCGACGAGTCGTCGCCCGAAGCGCGTTACATGCGCGAGCGCCGTGCCGCGCTCGGCGGCTCGGTTCCCAAGCGCGTCGTCACCGTCCAGCCGCTGCGGCCGGCGCTCACCGGCGTCTTCGACGAGTTCTACGCCGGCACCGAAGGCCGCAAGGCGTCGACGACGATGGTGTTCGTGAAGCTGCTGGCGAAGCTGCTGCGCGACAAGGAGATCGGCAAGCTCGTCGTGCCGATCGTCCCCGACGAAGCGCGCACGTTCGGCATGGAGTCGCTCTTCCGCGCCGTCGGCATCTACTCGAGCGTCGGCCAGCTCTACGAGCCGGTCGACATGGAGACGTTGCTCTACTACAAGGAAGCGAAGGACGGACAGATCCTCGAGGAGGGCATCACCGAAGCGGGATCGCTCTCGTCGTTCATTGCCGCCGGTACCGCGTACGCGACGCACGGCGTCAACATGATCCCGTTCTTCATCTACTACTCGATGTTCGGCTTCCAGCGCGTCGGCGACTTCATCTGGGCCGCCGCCGACTCGCGCGCGCGCGGCTTCCTGCTCGGTGGCACGGCGGGCCGCACGACGCTGGCGGGCGAGGGCTTGCAGCACCAGGACGGCAACAGCCACACGCTCGCGCTGACCGTGCCGACCTGCCGCGCCTACGATCCGGCGTACGCGTTCGAGCTGGCCACGATCATCAAGGACGGCATCAAGCGGATGTACGGCGACGAGGAGGCGGTGTTCTACTATCTGACCGTCATGAACGAGCAGTACGAGATGCCTGCGATGCCGGCTGGCGCGGAGGAAGGGATCATCAAAGGTCTCTACAAGTTCCGCGATGCGACGACGAAGGGAAAGGCCGCGGCGCAGCTCATCGGCAGCGGTGCGATCCTCAACGAGGTCGTCAAGGCGCAGGCGCTGCTCGAACAGTACGGCGTCGCCGCCGACGTCTGGAGCGCGACGAGCTACAACGAGCTCTATCGCGACGCGCATCGCGTCGATCGCTGGAACCTGCTGCACCCGACGGAGAAGCCGCAGGTGCCGCACGTCACGAGCTCCCTGTCCGGCACGAACGGCGTCGTCGTGGCCGCGTCCGATTACCTGCGCAGCCAGCCGGACATGATCTCGCGCTGGATCGGTCGTCCGATGACGACGCTCGGCACGGATGGATTCGGCCGCAGCGAGGATCGGCAGTCGCTGCGTCAGCACTTCGAGGTCAACGCCCGCTACGTCGCGGCGGCGACGCTGTCGACGCTGCTGCGCGAGAAGCAGGTCGAGGCGAAGGTCGTCAAGCAGGCGTTCAAGGACCTCGAGATCAACCCGGAGAAGATCGATCCCGCGACGGCGTGAGCGTCCTCGTCGCGCGTCGCGACGGATCG
>CAZNMF010000208.1:0-31804 GCA_964573795.1 uncultured Solibacteraceae bacterium | reverse complement strand
CGGGGTCTGGGATGCCGAGACCGACTACGCGCCGGACATGGCCGTCTCGTCCAGCGGCTCGATCTGGATTGCTCGGTCGCCGTCCCGCGGCCTGCGGCCTGGTGAGGGCCCGGAGTGGCAGTTGGCCGTCAAGCGCGGCCGTGACGGCAAGGACGCCCGATGAAATCGCCCTGGCGCCCGATCGTCGATCGCTCGACGCCGTACTCCGCGCTCGACACCATCATCGAGCAGTGCGTCGCCAGCGCGATTGAGGAGTTCCGGGAGCAGCTTCGTGTGGGCGACTGGCACTTCTCGCCGGCCGGCATCGCGGTCGCCGTCTCGCTAGCGCGGCCGCACATTGAGGCGCAGACGCGCAACGCGATCGTCGCCGGCTGGCAGGCGTGCCGGCTCGTCGACGCGATGACGCATTGATCGTGCGCTTTTCGGCGCGCGTCGTGTCGTGGGATGCGCGCGGCTTCGGCTTCCTTCGCGCCTTCGGCCACGACGTGCGCGGTTCCGTCTTCGTCCATGTCACCCAGCTCCCCGCCGGTTGCCGATCGCTGCGGCCCGGCCAGCGCGTCAGCTTCATGTGGATTTCGTCCCCGATTCATCAGCGCCCGATGGCGGGCGACATCCAGTTCGTCGAGCCATGCGCCCGCGCATGAACGCGAAACGCAAGGGGACGCGCGCCGAGCATCGCGCGATGCGCATCCTGGAGGCCGCCGGCTACGTCTGCACGCGCGCGAGTGCGAGTCTCGGCTTGTTCGACGTCATCGCGATCGGGCCGGCCGACGTGCGCCTGGTCCAAGTCAAGGCCGGGACGAAGTACTTGTCCGCGGTCGAGCGTGAGCAGATCGCGGCGCTCGTCGTGCCGCCGAACGTCAGCCGCGAGTGCTGGCGCTTTCCCGATCGCTGCCGGCAGCCGACGATCGAGCGGCTGTAATGCCGCCGTCGCAGCGGCTCGGGGCACGCGCGGCGGCAGCTTCACACTGCTTCCCCTCAAAATGAGGGAAAGCACACAGCACGTCGCAGCGGCTCGGGACGGCTCTACAACCGGCTGAAGAAAGCGCCAGGCGCGCCAATCGGTAACGACAACCGCACGATTCAAAGTGGACAAAATGTCCGCGTTGAATCTGAACGAACCGCCGAGCGGTTGGCCGATCAGTTCGGTGTCGATGAGAGAACAATCCGCCGCGACGGCCAATTCGCGGAGGCCGTCGAGGAACTGAAGCCGTTCGTCCCCGACATTCAAGAACGCGTTCTGCGCGGCGACGTGCCGAGCAAGGCGACCGTGATCGAGGCCGCGCTACTTGACGATCTTGAGCCGCCGGCAGTCCTCGGCTTCATGTAGCGCTCCATAGCCAGTCCCACAAGCGACTGCACCACTACCGCACCACCGGCGATCAGCAACGTCACGACATCGAATCGAACAACGCTAGCAAGCCATTGATAACGAAGCAGTTAGGTGGTGCGCCCGGGCCGATTCGAACGGCCGACCCCCGCCTTAGGAGGGCGGTGCTCTATCCAGCTGAGCTACGGGCGCGCGGCGGGCTCACGCGTTGTTTTTGACGTCTTTCGAACTTCGTACTTCGAACTTCTCTTTTCAGTACTGCAGCACCGTGCCGATGCGCTCGCCAGTCAATCGATCGCGGCCGTTGAGCGCCACGAGCTCGATCAGGAACTGCACGCCGACGACGTCGCCGCCGAGCGCGCGCACGAGGCCGACCGTCGCCGCCGCCGTACCGCCCGTCGCGAGCAGATCGTCCATCACCAGCACGCGCTGCCCCTTCGTCACCGCATCGTCGTGAATCTCGAGCGTATCGGTGCCGTACTCGAGCGCATACGTCGCGCGGCGCGTCGTCGACGGCAATTTGCCGAGCTTGCGCACCGGCGCGAAGCCGGTCGAGAGGCGGTCGGCCACGGCCGATCCGAAGATGAAGCCGCGGCTCTCGATGCCGACGATCAAATCGATGCGCTCGTCGCTGTACGGCTCGGCCATCGCGTCGACCGCGAGGCGGAATCCGACGGGATCCTTCAGCAGCGTCGTCACGTCGTAGAACAGAATGCCCGGCTTCGGAAAGTCCGGCACGTGCCGGATGCGCTGCTTCAACTCCTGCATGATCACCCCAACGTCGCCCACCGGCGGCTATGACCGGATCGAAAATCCCGTCGCCCGCCCCGATGGCACGTCCTCGTCCACCCAGACCTCGTCGACGCGCGCCGCGCCCGGCCCCTGCCGCAATTTCGCCTCGAAGCGCGTCATCGCCTCGCGATCGCCTTCGGCGTAGACCTCGACGGCGCCGTCGGCGCGGTTGGTCACCCAGCCGTGAAGGCCCTCGTGCCGCGCCGCGTATTCCGCGAAGTACCGGAATCCAACGCCCTGCACGCGGCCCTTTACGACGAATCGTCTGGCCACGAGCATCGCCACAGTATAGATGAGCCGTGCCGCCGTCCTCGGCGGGGGTTGCGCCCGCCACCGCAGTCGCATCATAGTGGCCGGTCGCGATCCCAAGGAGGGACGCCGCTCGATGCCGACGCTTTCGTGCCGTATCTTCCAGGTCCGTTACGGACTTCGCGCTCTCGCTGCGGCGACGACGATCGCTGCGGCCGTGCCGGCGTTCGCTCAGACGACCGGCGCCTCGTCACCGCCTCCAGCCACGCCGCGCGTCTCGCAATCCGTCGTCGTCACGGCCTCGCTCGCGCCGGAGTCGCTCGACGCGCTCACGCGATCGGTCACCGTGCTCACGCGCGAGGATCTCGATCTGATGGGCCTCACGTCCGTCATCGACGCGCTGCGATTCGTGCCCGGCACCGACGCCCGCGCGCGCGGGCCGATGGACGTGCAAACGGACTTCTCCCTTCGCGGGGCGACGTTCGGTCAGAACCTGATGCTCGCCGACGGCCTGCGGCTGAACGACAGCCAGACCGGCCATCACAACGGCGAGATTCCGCTGCCATCCGTCGCGGTCGATCGCATCGAGGTCGTGACCGGCGCGGCGTCGGCCACGTACGGATCCGACGCGCTCGGCGGCACGATCAACGTCATCAGCCGGCGCGACGACTATCAGGCCGCGAGCGTGTCGTACGGCCAGCACGGCGACGTCGACGCGCAGGGCGCGATTGGCGGCGGCGTGCTCCCTGACGGATGGACGCTCGCCGGATGGGCCAGCCGCAGCGACGGGTTCACGTTCGATCGCGAGTTCGCGCAAGGCGGCGGCGCCGCGCGCGGGCCGCTCGCCCACGGTTTCACGATCGACGTGCGGCACCAGCGCCGCGCGTTCGGCGCCAACGGCTTCTACGGGCCGTCGCCATCGAAAGAATGGACCGATCAGACGATCGCCGCGCTGCGATGGCAGCACGCGGGCGCGGCATGGACCACGGTGATCGACGGCTCGGCCAAGAACCACGGCGATCATTTCCGCTGGGACATCGCGCGGCCGGGCTTCGCCGAGAACCACCATCGCACGAACGCGGGCGACGTCCGCGTCACGCTCGCGCGCCGCGTGCGGCGCGCGACCTTCACCGTTGGCGGCTCCGGCGGCGGCGACCGCGTGCACTCGAACAACCTCGGCGACCACGACTACGCGCGCGGCAGCGTCTTCGCGGAATGGCAGTCGCCGATTCGCGATCGCACGACGCTCGTCGCCGGCCTGCGCGTCGACACGTATTCGACGTTCGGCACGTCGACGAGCCCGTCGGTGTCCTTCGTGACGCGCGTCGCGCCGAACGTCCGCCTGCGCGCGTCGGCGGCGCACGCCTTCCGCGTGCCGACGTTCACCGAGCTCTACTATTCGGATCCCAGCAACATCGGCAATCCCGACCTGCACGCCGAGCGCGGCTGGTCGGTCGACGGCGGGCTCGACTGGACGCACCGGAGCTGGACGGGATCGGTCTCGGTGTTCGGCCGCTGGGACCGCGACGTCATCGACTACCTGCGCGCGACGACCGCCGATCGCTGGCAGGCGATGAACGTGCGCGACGTCACGACCCGCGGCGTCGAAGTCAGCGCAACGCGGCTGGCACGCGGCGCGCTCATCCGCGCGTCGTACACGGCCCTGGACGTCAGCGCGCCCAGCGTCGATCTGCTCTCGAAGTACGTGCTCGAGTACGTGCGGCACCAGGCCGGACTCTCGCTGTCCGTCCCGTTCGCCGGCGGCATGCGCGCCGCCGTCAACGTCGACGTCCGCAATCGCATCGTCGCGCAGACGTGGGCGTCCTACGCGCTCGTCGGCGCGCGCGTCAGCCGCACGTTCGGCCGCGCGGATCTGTTCGTCGACGCATCGAATCTCTTCGACCAGGACTACGTGGAAATCGCCGGCGTCGACATGCCCGGCCGCTGGGTCAGCGTCGGCGTGACACTGCGTTGACGCAATCATCGATATGATGTGACGTTTGGAGACGTCGAGTGGCGAACATTCTGCAGAGCCTGCCGGTTGGCGAAAAAGTCGGCATCGCATTCTCGGGCGGATTGGACACGAGCGCCGCGCTGCACTGGATGCGGCACAAGGGCGCGATCCCGTACGCGTACACGGCGAACCTCGGCCAGCCCGACGAGCCGGACTATGACGAGATCCCGCGCAAGGCGAAGCAGTACGGCGCCGAGCTCGCGCGGCTGATCGACTGCCGGCGTCAGCTCGTCGCGGAAGGCATCGCCGCGCTCCAGGCCGGCGCGTTCCACATCACGACCGCCGGCCTCCCCTACTTCAACACGACGCCGATCGGACGCGCCGTCACCGGCACCATGCTCGTCGTCGCCATGAAGGAAGACGACGTCCACATCTGGGGCGACGGGAGCACGTACAAGGGCAACGACATCGAGCGGTTCTACCGCTACGGCCTGCTTGCGAATCCGCATCTGCGCATCTACAAGCCGTGGCTCGATCAGACGTTCATCGACGAGCTCGGCGGCCGCAAAGAAATGTCCGAGTACATGGCGCGCGCCGGGCTCAGCTACAAGATGAGCGTCGAGAAGGCGTACTCCACGGACTCGAACCTGCTCGGCGCGACGCACGAAGCCAAGGACCTCGAGCACCTGAACGCCGGCATCACCATCGTCGAGCCGATCATGGGCGTGGCGTTCTGGCGCGAGGACGTCGCGATCAAGCCGGAACGCGTGACGATTCGCTTCGAAGAGGGACAGCCTGTCGCGTTGAACGGCATCGCGTTCGGCGATCCGGTCGAGCTGCTGCTCGAAGCGAACCGCATCGGCGGACGCCACGGCCTCGGGATGAGCGATCAGATCGAGAACCGCATCATCGAGGCGAAGAGCCGCGGCATCTACGAGGCGCCGGGCCTGGCGCTGCTCTACATCGGCTACGAGCGCCTCGTCACCGGCATCCACAACGAGGACACGATCGAGCAGTACCGCGACAACGGTCGCCGGCTCGGACGGCTGCTCTATCAGGGCCGCTGGTTCGATTCGCAGGCGATGATGCTGCGCGAGACCGCGCAGCGCTGGGTCGCGCGCGCGATCACCGGCGAGGTCACGCTCGAGCTGCGACGCGGCAACGACTACTCCATCCTCGACACCACGAGCCCGAACCTGACGTACAAGCCCGAACGGCTGACGATGGAAAAGGGCGAGTCGATGTTCACACCGCAGGATCGCATCGGGCAATTGACGATGCGGACGCTGGACATCACCGATACGCGCGACAAGCTGCTGATCTACACGAAGGCCGGTCTGCTCGCCGAGGGGCCCGAACAGACCATCCCGCTGCTCGGGGCAAAGAAGGACAACGAGTAGGCACGCGGTTCGGGCGCCTCGCACGTCATGACGGACACGGACCTGATCGCCGCCGCGCAGCGTGGAGACGCGCGCGCGCTCGACGCCCTGGTCCGGCGCTACGAGCCGCGCGTCTATCGCTTCGGCTATCGCCTGACCGGGCGCGCCGACGAGGCCGCGGAGATCGCGCAGGACACGCTGCTCGCCATGGCCCGATCGCTGAAGTCGTTTCGCGGCGATGCGGCGTTGTCGACCTGGCTCTACAGCGTGGCGCGGCGGCTCGCGATTCGACGTCACCGCCAACACGCGCGACGCGCGTCGCGCGAGACGTCGCTCGACACGGACACGCCGCTTGGCGGGGACCTGCTGATTTCGGACGCGCCGACGCCCGAGGCGGCGCTCGCCGCGCGGGAGCTGGACGCCGCGATCACCGACGCGTTGCGCACGCTGAGTCGCAGCCAGCGCGAAGTGCTCGTGCTGCGCGACATCGAGGGCCTCACGGCGCCTGAAGTCGCGAAGGTGCTGAAGATCGGCGTGCGCGCCGTGAAGAGCCGGCTTCACCGCGCACGGCTGTCGCTACGCACCGCCCTCGCGCCCGTCGTCGGAGGCACCGCGGCGGCCCCGGCCAAACCTGGATGTCAGGACGTGCTGGCGCAGTTCTCCCGCCAGTTGGATGGCGACCTCAGCCGCGCGGGGTGCGCGGAGCTGGCAGCCCATCTGGAGCGCTGCCGCGATTGCCGTGGGGCGTGTGCGTCGCTGAAGAAGATCCTGGCGGCCTGCCGCCAAGCGACGCCGCGCGAGCTGCCGAAGAGCCTGCGACAGACGATTCGTCAGGCCGTCCGGCGCGCCCGCGCGGAGACATCGGCTTGAGCGCGCGTTACGACGTCTAGGACGCGTCGGAGCGCGCCTCGTCAACTTCGAAGTTCGAACTTTGCAACGCGCTTCAAGCTATCCGGCGACCGGCGCTTCCGGCGCGCCGCGCTCCGCGGCGATCTTGGCGCGGATGTCGTCCATGTCGAGCGCGCGCAACTTGCCGATCAGCTCGTCGACCTGCGGCGCCGACAGCAGGCCAGGCTGCGAGAACAGCAGCACGCCGTCCCTCAGCGCCATCACCGTCGGAATCGAGCGGATGTTGAACTCGGCCGCGAGCCCCTGTTCGGCGTCCGTGTCGATCTTGCCGAAGACGATGTCCGGATGCCGTTCTGCGGCCGCCTCGAAGATCGGCGCAAACGCCCGGCACGGCCCGCACCAGCTCGCCCACCAGTCGAGCAGCACGATGCCGCCCTTCTGCACCGTTGCCTCGAACGTCTGCTCCGTGACGTGCGTCACTGCCATGTCTTCCTCCTGCCAGGTAAGAGGCCGCGTCTCATAAAAAGGATTCGCGGGCGCCTTAGCCCGCTATCAGCGCGTCGAAGGCGCTGCGGGCGCCAGGCTCGCGATGAACGCCTGCGCGTCGGCCTGGATGCGTGCCAAGTGCGCGCGATCGCGGAAGCTCTCCGCGTAGAGCTTATAGACGTCCTCGGTTCCCGACGGCCGGACGGCAAACCAGCCGTCGTCGGTGCTGACCTTCAACCCGCCGATCGCCGCGCCGTTGCCGGGCGCGGCCGTGATTGCCGATCGAATGGGCTCGCCGGCAATGGCCTTGACGTGGATGTCCGCGGCCGACAGCTTCGCGAGGCGCGCCTTCTGATCCGGCGTCGCCGGCGCGTCGATGCGCTCGTAGACCGGCGAGCCAAGCTCGCGCGTCAACTGCTCGTAGACCGCGCCCGGATCGAGACGAAGCTGCGCCGTGATCTCCGCGGCGAGCAGACCCAGCGCAATGCCGTCCTTGTCCGTCGTCCACGTCGTGCCGTCGCGGCGCAGGAGCGACGCGCCAGCGCTTTCCTCCCCCGCGAAGCCGAGCTCGCCGCCGAGCAGTCCGTCGACGAACCACTTGAAGCCGACCGGGACTTCGACCAGCCGTCGTCCCAGCTTCGCCGCGACGCGATCGATGATGCCGCTGCTGACGACCGTCTTGCCGATGGCTGTGCCGGCCGCCCAGTCGGGGCGATGGGCGAAGAGATAGGCGATGGCGACCGCGAGATAGTGATTCGGGTTCAGCAAGCCGGCCGTTGGCGTGACGATGCCGTGCCGGTCGTGATCGGCGTCGCAGGCGAACGCGACGTCGAACCGATCGCGCATGGCGATGAGCGACGCCATCGCGTACGGCGACGAGCAGTCCGTCCGGATCTTGCCGTCCCAGTCGACGCTCATGAAACGGTAGGTCGCATCGACCACGTCGTTGACGACGGTCAGCGCGAGGCCGTACTTCTCGGCCATCGGCGCCCAATAGCGTACGCCCGCGCCGCCGAGCGGATCGACGCCGATGCGCACGCCCGACGCGCGCACGACGTCCAGATCGACGACCGACGCGAGCTCGTCGATGTACGGCGTCGCGTAGTCGTAGCGATGCGTCGTCGCGGCGGTCCACGCGCGCGCGTACGGCGTGCGACGAACGCCGCGCAGATCGGCCGCCAGGAACGCGTTGGCCGCCTGCTCGATCGCACACGTGATGTCCGTGTCGGCCGGTCCGCCGTTGGGCGGGTCGTACTTGAACCCGCCGTCCTCGGGCGGGTTGTGCGACGGCGTGATGACGATGCCGTCCGCAAGACCCGACGCGCGGCCCCGGTTGTAGCGCAGGATCGCGTGCGAGACGACGGGCGTCGGCGTGTAGCCGCGATCGACGTCGACCATCACGTCGACGCCGTTGGCGGCCAGCACCTCGAGCGCGCTGACGAAGGCGGGCTCGGAGAGCGCGTGCGTGTCGCGGCCGATGAACAGCGGGCCGTCGACGTCGTGCGCGCGGCGATAGTCGCAGATGGCCTGCGTGATCGCGAGGATGTGCGCTTCGTTGAACGTGCGATCGAAGGCCGAGCCGCGATGGCCCGACGTGCCGAACGTCACGCGCTCGGCGGCGACACCCGCATCCGGCCGCTCCGCATAGTACGCGGTGACCAGCCGGGACACGTCCACCAGCATCGACAGCGGCGCCGGTTTCCCGGCCAGAGGATTGATTGTCGCCATGGGCCTTCGGCGAGCGTCAGAGCGTCTTCAGATATTCGATCAGCGCGTTCTTCTGCTGTGGAGAAAGCGTCGTGCCGTACGTGTGCCCGGCCGAGCTGTCACCCGGGAGGCTCGTGTCGAAGCGCGTGCCGATCCGTCTGGCCCGATCGCCGTCGCTCACGAAGCCGACCCGTACAGGATCATAGACATCGTAACCCCGCCAGAACAACCGCGGCCGCTCCGACTCGGGCGCGAGGAGATCGGCGAGCGACGGCACCGAGCCGTTGTGGAGGTACGGCGCGCGCAGCCACAGCCCTTCGAGCGAGACGGCCACGTAGCCGCCGCCCGTACGGAAGTGCGAGAACTTCCACGAGTGCCCGTCGCCGTAGGCGTTGTAGGCGACGGCCGACGCAGGCGTCCACATGTCGAGACGATGCCGATCCGTGCCGATCTCGGCGATCGGGATCACCGTGCCCGTCCTGGCGCCGCCGGGGCCGTGGCAGGCCGCGCATTCCGTGCGGAACAACGACGCGCCCTCGGCCGCCAGCGCGGCGTCCACGGGAAACGGATATGCGGGCGGCTTCACCGTGCTGATGAAGTCCATGACGCGTCGCAGGCTCGACGCACGGCGCGGATCGGTCTCGTCCCACTTCGCGACGTCGCGGTCCACCCATTTGATCGTCGCCCCGTCGCCAAGCGCCGACGACAGCACGACCTCGCGCAAGTCGGTGTTCAAGCCGTCCCAGTGCAGCGCGTAGCCCGAGTGCGCGGCGAGATTCCAGACCGGCATCATGTCCGAGTTGCCGATCGTGTCATCGACAGGCTGTTTCAGAATGCCGAACTTGACCGGATTGAACGGATCGATCCGGCCGCGTCCCCAATCGGGATTGGCCGCCATCCACGCGTCGGCGTCGCGAAGCGCGAGGATGGCGCGCCGCGTCTGCGGCACGAGGACGAATCGGTACAGGAGCCGATCGACGAGCGACAGACGCACGTTCTTTGCGATCTCGCCGAGAATCGTGTCCGCCGTGAAGCGCGGATCGGCGGCGCACGCGAACAGGAACCGCAGGTACTGCTGCTCGTTCGTCTGGTGCGACGGCCCGCCGGCGACGAGCAGGGCCGGCGCTCCGGGCGCGGTGCGGACGCTGGCCGTGTGGCACATCGCGCAGTTGATGCCCACGCGAGGAAAACCGATCGTGACCTTCGAGAAGCCGACAGGCAGTTCGTGCCCGTCCTTGCTCGGCATGCCCAGCGACGCGTAGCCGCCGGGGCCGGGCAGGTACTCCGGAAAGACCCGCGGCAGCACGAGCCAGATCCAGTACGGCACGCCCTGCTCCGCCTCCGTGCCGATCGAGCCGAACAGGAAGTGATCCTCGGCCGACGTGAAATACGGCGCCGGCTCTTCGCGAAAGAAGTGCCGGTACGCGAACAGCCCTGCCGCCGCGCCGACGATGGCGAGCAGGACGAGGATCACGAGGAGACGCACGAGACGGGGCCGCGTCATGCCGACGCTCCTCGACCGAGCGTGAGCAGCACGGACTCGGGCAGGAAGAAGGCGAGATCGAAATAGCCGAGCCGGTGGTACTCCGCGGCCTGAAAGCCGACGAAGAACACGACGCCCGCGAGACGCGCGGCGACCGCGAGCCACGCGATCGCGCGGTAGCGGACGGGATCCGCAGCGGCCGGCACGTAGAACACGCTCAGCAGGATCAGCAGCAGCGCGGCGAATCGCGGCCACAGCGCGGGCGTCGCCGGCGGAAGCCCATTCCTCGCCAGCAGGGCCTCTGGCGCCGCGAGCGTCGGGATCGCGAGCGCAAGGTTCGCGGCGATCCCGACCCACGTCACGCGGCTGAACCATCGCAATGCGGTTGCTGGTGCCATGGGCGTCTCAGAAGGTCTTCAGGTACTCGATCACGGCGCGCTTGTCGGACTCCGGCAACGACGTGCCGTACACGTGCCCGCCGTTGCCGTTGCCGGGCATCGTCGTGTCGTAGCGGAAGAGCTCACGCCCGTTGCGCGACGCGTCGCTCGAGACGAAGCCGAGATTCACCGGGTCGTACACGTCGTCGCCGCGGAAGAACATCTTCGGCCGCAGCTCCGGCAGCTCGAGCAGATCGCGCACGGTAGGGACCGAGCCGTTGTGGAGGTACGGCGCGCGCGCCCAGATGCCGTCGAGCGGCTGATTCGCATAGCCGTACGTCTTGCGGAAGTGCGAGAAGCGGTACGGCGAGTCGGGATAGAGCTGATATTGATTCGCCGCGAAGGCCTCCGTGTACGAGTCGAGCCGGTAGCGATCCGTGCCGATCTGCTCGATCGGATCGACCGTACCGACGCGGTCACCGGTCTTGATCCCCCCGCGGAACCGATCGTCGGCATGGCACGAGACGCACTGCTCGTGGTACACGACCGACCCGCGCTCGGCGAGCGCTTTGTCGATCGCGAACGGATACGCGGGCGGCGGCAGCGTCCAGATCCAGTCGCGGATGCGTTTGAGCGCCGCGTGATCGACGGTCACCGGCGTGACGCCGGCGCCGAGCGACGCGCTGAGGTTGCGCTCGTCGACCGAGTCGTTATCGCCGTCCCAGTGGAGCTGCAGCCCTTCGCGCGGCTTCTGGTTCCAGAGCGACGGAAAATCGGCCGCGCCGATGCGCTCGGTCTTCGGCAGATCCTGCAGCCGCCAGTTGAACTGCACGGCCTTGTACGGATTGAACGTGTCGACGCGCCCGCGGCCCCAGTCCGGCACGTGTCCGTACAGCAGCGGCTCGAGGCGATTGCGCAGCGCCAGCGTCTGGAGCTTCAGCCGATCGACGAGACCGAGGCGGAACAGCGCGCGCTCGACGAGCGACGGCCCGCCGTGCTCCGGAAACCGCCCGCGAACCGCGTCGGCCGTCATCCGGTTGTCGAGCGTGCAATCGATGATGAACTGGACGAACTTCTGCAGGTCGAGGCTGTTGGCCGGCATGCCGAGAACGAGGCGCGGCGGCGCGTCCGGCGATTCCCGCACGGTGTTGGTGTGGCAGACCGCGCAGTTGAGCCCGACCTGGTCGATGCCGAGCCGCCGCCGGCGTGACACGCCGATCGGCAGGTCGTGGCGCGGCTCCACGATGAAGCCCAGCGACGCGTAGCCGCCCGGCAACTTGTCGGAGCAGATCGACGGCAGCGCGCGAAACACCCAGTACGGCGGCAGCGCGCCGCCCACCGGCGACGGCAGCGACACGCCGGGCTCGCTGCCGATCGATCCGTATTTGAAGTGATCGACGATGTCGTCGTAGGTGACGGGCCGATCGACGCGCAGCAGCCACGCGACGACGAGCGCGAGCGCGACGAGGGCGACGAGCGACGCGGCGACGATGCGCCGCAGCCAGGTGCGGATCACGGCCCAGCGGGACCGTCGCGGCGGCGTGCCGATGTCGAGGTCGGTCGTCATCAGGCGAACGACGCCGGCTCGAAGACGGACATGACCTGCGCCAGCATCTCGTCACGGCTGGCGAAACGGCTCTCCTCGTAGCAGCCGAGCGGATGCTCCACCACGTGCACGAGGCACTTGTTGCAATACGTGCACGGCTTCTGAGCGCGGTCGCGGCCGGCGGCGAACTGGCGCGGCAGGTCGTTGTTCGCCACGAGCGGGCGCGCCATGCTCACGGCATCGCAGTCGCCGCGCGCGATCGCGTCACGAATCACCGAGGCGGTCTGAAACCCGCCGGTGCAGATGACGGGCACGGACACGGCGCGCTTGATCTCGCGCGCGTCGGCCAGCGACAGGCCTTCGATCTCGTCCGGCGGCACGCCGGCATCCAGCCACATCTTCCGGACCGCCGCGCCCGTCAGACGGCCGTGGAAGATCAGCAGGTTCCGGAACGTCGACCGCCCGCTCGACGCCAGCTGCTCGTACGTCTGCGCGAGCACGTCGACCGGCAGGTCCGCGCCCGCAGGATTTCGCGGATGCGGAAACGAGCTGCCCGTCGACACGTGGATCGCATCGACGCCCGCGTCGACCAGCCACTGGCACACCTGCACCGAGTCCTTCACGGTGTTGCCGGACGACTCGGCGCGCAGGAACAACAGCGCGTCGTTGTACTCCGTCGCGCTGATCTTCATCTGCAGATGGAAGTCGCGGCCCACGCGCGCGCGGATGGCCTTCACGATCTCGACGACGAAGCGCGCGCGGTTCTCGAGCGACCCGCCGTACTCGTCGTCGCGATCGTTGATCGCCGAGCTCAGGAACTGCGTGATGAGATACCCGTTCGCGCCGTGCAGCTCGACGCCGTCGAGCCCGGCCTCGCGCGCGCGGCGCGCGCCCTCGGCGAAGGCGGCGACGACCGTCGCGATGTCCTGCCGCGTCATCCGCGTGCACTCGAAGCCGTGCAGCGGGTCCTTCCGGTCCGTCGAGCTCATGCCGATCGGGAACTCGATCCCCGGCACGTCGCGCTGCCGGCCGCCGTGGCTGAGCTGCAGGAGGTACTTACAGTCGTGTGCGTGGACGGCTTCGCCGACCGCGCGCCAGAACGGAATGCGCGCGTCGCTGTCGATCGTCGCGTAGTTCGGCAGGATGCGCCCCTGGATCAGCACCGGCACGAACGACGACACGATCGCGCCCACGCCGCCCTTCGCGAACTTCACTTCCCAGTTGATGCGCGCCTGATTGCCCGACCCGTCGTAGTTGTCGAACCGCCCGGAGATGTTCGACCGGAACAGACGATTTTTGACCGTGAGATTCCGAAATGTAAGCGGCTCGAAGATCGCGTCGGCCATGTCAGACCTCGTCACGAGAACGGGTTCGGTCACGACGCTCGTCGACGCGGGAGGATTTTTTCGGCGAGCGCCGTCATTCAAGCACAGCGCTTCGATCGAGGCAAGCACGTCCGTGCTACCCTCTTGCCACCCTCCCGGTCGGCGTGCTCGTGCGGCGCCTTGCGGCGCCTGTCTGACAGCAGGATCTTTGCCATGGCGTGTGCCTCGATTCGGACATGGACGCTCGTGCTCGCCGTTGCGGCCTCGGCCGCCGCCTGCAACGGCTCGTCGATCCAGGCGGGCCACGTCCAGGACGAAGCGATGCGCGCGCATCGCGCGCCCGAATCGTTTCCGCCCGCCGACGAAGACTACTTCCACGACATGGACGGCGGCCCGTCGCTCGATCGCAACGCGATCATGGGACGCAACATGTGGCTGGTGTGGACCGGCGGCAACGACCGGTTCTGGGACGGCATCTCGGCCACGAGCTTCGGCACGCTGGACTTCCTGAAGACGCTCTCGTCGCACCCGGTGCTCAAGTACTCGCGCGAGCACCGCTGGCGCGATCTGGGCCTGGTCAACGAGCCGTGCTATCGGCAGGCGACGGGCCCCGATCCGAATCACTACGGGCTCTGGCTCGATCAGCGGGATCCCGCGTGTCCGCCCGATCCATTCGCCGATGCCACGAAATATCCCGGCGTCGCCATCGGCGCGCGCGGCAAGACGATCGACGTCGGCTCCTACTACGGCGAGCCCACCGGCATCGTCGGGCTCCGGCTTTTTCCCAATCCGGATTTCGACGAGTCGGCCAAGCGCAAGTGGAACGCGGAGCGCTACTATCGCGAGCCGTCCTATTACCTCTCGAAGGATCTGATCAAGCCGTACCGCGTCGGCATGTCGTGCGCGTTCTGCCACGTGGGGCCGAGCCCGACGCACCCGCCGCTCGAGCCGGAGCAGCCCGCGTGGGCGGATCTCGCGTCGAACGTCGGCGCGCAGTACTTCTGGGTCGATCGCATTTTCAACTGGCAGGGCGACGACAACAAGGGCAGCTTCTTCTATCAGCTCTTCCGCACGTCGCGTCCCGGCAGTCTCGACACGTCGCTCGTCTCGAGCGACGGCATCAACAACCCGAGGACGATGAACGCGGTGTATGCGCTGGGGCCGCGCATGGCGCTCGCCAAACGCTGGGGACGCGAGACGATCGCGGGCGGCGAGCGCGACAACAAGCAGTTCAACGACTACGTCCCGGCCGGTGATCCGCTGTCGGTGTTCTTCGATTCGCCAGGTACCGTCTGGACGCCGCGTGTGCTGAAGGACGGATCGGATTCGGTCGGCGCGCTCGGCGCGCTCAACCGCGTCTACCTCAACATCGGCCTCTTCAGCGAAGAATGGCTGCTCCACTTCCGCGCGCTGATCGGCGGGACGCCGATCACGCCGATTCCCATCGCCACGGCCCAGCGCAACTCCGCCTACTGGGGCGCCACCGAACGGCAGTCGATCAACATGGCGTCGTTCTTCCTGAAGACGACGGCGCCGCATCATCTGAAGGACGCGCCCGGTGGCGACACGTATCTCAGGGCCGACGCCGCGACGCTGACGCGCGGGAAGGAAGTCTTCGCCGACTACTGCGCGCGGTGCCATTCGAGCAACGTGCCGCCGCTTCCGGCCGGTCTCGATCTCGAGAGCTGCAACGGCGCGAACTATCTGTCGTGCTGGGATCGCTACTGGGCGTGGACGAAGACGGACGACTTCAAGAGCGCGATGCGCCGCATCGTCCTCGACGATCGCTTCCTCGACGACAACTATCTGTCGACCGAGCTGCGTATCCCCTCGACGCTGATGCAGACGAACGTCTGCAGCCCCATCGCGACCAACGCGATCGCCGGCAACGTCTGGGACAACTTCTCGTCGCAGTCGTACAAGGCGCTGCCCTCGGTGGGGACCGTCAAGGTCCGGGATCCGTTCACCGGTGAAGAGCGCGACTTCACGCTGCCCGGCGGCGGCCGCGGCTTCACGCGGCCGGCCTCGCTCATCAGCGCGTGGTCGACCGCGCCGTTCCTCCAGAACAACAGCGTCGGCCGCTTCGAATGGAGCCCGTCGGTCGAGACGCGCATGCGCGTGTTCCAGGACTCGATCGAGAAGCTGCTCTGGCCCGAGCGCCGCGAGACCGACGCGATCTTCGGCGCCAGCCGCGCGGCCGGCACCGGCGCGATCGACCGGACGAACGCGCCGAGCGCCATCTGGGTGCCGAGCGGCTACGTGCCCGATCCGCTTCGCCCGCTCCTCGGACTGGGACGCCGGCTGTTCCCGATGTTCTTTCCCGGCGGCGAGCTGACGATCGGGCCGATCCCGCAGAACTTCCCCGTCAGCGTGCTCGCCAACGCCGATCTGACCGGTGCCGAGCTGCCGACGCTCGAGGCGCGCCACGCGCACCGGGAGAAGCTGGTCAAGCTGCTGCGGATTCTCAAGAAGGATCTCAAGGACGGCGCGGACATCTTCGCGGATCGCGCGCTGACCGACGGGCTCGTCGAGATCAGCAAGTGCCCCGATTTCGTCGTCAACAAAGGCCACTACTTCGGCACCGCGCTTCAACCCGACGAGACGCCGCTCGACGACGCCGACAAGCGCGCGCTGATCGAGCTCATCAAGACGTTCTGACCGTGCGTCGCCTCGACCAGACAGACGCCCCCGCCGGCGATCGCCCGACGCGCCGCGACGTGCTCAAAGCCGGCGCGGCCGCGATGGCCGTCACCGGTCTTGGCGCCCGTCCCGAGGCGCGCGCGGAGGCGGCAGGCATCGCACGCGCCGCGCCCACGCAGACGTCGCCCGCGCCATCCGCGTCACAGCCCGCGCCGCACGACTTCGTCGTCGTCGGATCCGGCGCCGGCGGCGGCACCGTGGCCGCGCGGCTCGTCGAATCGGGCTTTCGCGTGCTGCTGCTCGAGGCGGGCGTCGATCCGCTCGCGCCGGCGTCGGGCAACGCGCGGCCGGAGGACTATCAGGTGCCGGCGTTCCATCCGTTCGCAACGGAGAACCCGTCGATGCGCTGGGACTTCTGGGTCCGGCACTACGCGAACGACGCCCAGCAGCGCTGCGATCCGAAGTACTTCGAGACATGGGACGACGTGCGCGTCGACGGCGTCTGGTATCCGCGCGCGGCGGCGCTCGGCGGCTGCACGGCGCACAACGCGATGATCTTCGTCGCACCGCACGACGCCGACTGGAACGAGATCGCCGATCTGACGGGCGACGCGTCCTGGCGCGCCGAACGGATGCAGACGTACTTCCAGCGCGTCGAGAACTGCCACTATCGTCCGTTCGAGCGATGGAAGCACGCGTTCGGCGCCAACCCGAGCGGCCATGGCTGGTCCGGATGGCTCGACGTCGAGAAGGCGGAGCCGAGCGCGGCGATTCGCGACCGCGATCTGCGCGAGACGATTCTCGCGTCGATCCGCGCCGTCGGAGACGAGATCGGATCGGCGATCGGCGATCCCGCGCGTCTGCGCGCCGCCGCCGATCCCAACGACCGCCGCGCGGTCCAGGCCGGCGCCGTCGGGCTGCGATATACGCCGCTGTCGACGCGCGGACACGTCCGCGTCGGCGCACGCGAGCGCGTGCTCGACGTCCAGCGGCGCTTTCCCGATCGACTCACGATCGTGACGGGCGCGCTCGCGACGCGCGTGCTGTTCGAGGGCACGCGCGCGGTCGGCGTCGAGTATCTCGAGGGCGAGCGCCTCTACGGCGCGCACCCGGCGCCGCGCGCGTCCGGCGGTGTGCGGCGCGAGGCGCGGGCCGCGCGCGAAGTCATCCTGGCCGGCGGCGTCTTCAACACGCCGCAGTTGCTGATGCTGTCCGGAATCGGTCCCGCCGAAACGCTGCACACGCACGGCATCGACGTGCGCGTCGACCTGCCCGGCGTCGGCCGCGGCCTGCAGGACCGCTACGAAGTCTCCGTCGTCAACCGCATGGCGTTCGACGCGTGGAAGATCCTCGACGGTGCGACGTTCACGACGGAGGACGCGCAGTATCGCGAGTGGCTGGCGAAGAAGGACGGCGCGTACATCACGAACGGATCGCTGATGTCCGTCATCGCCAACTCGTCGCCCGGACGGCCGTCGCCGGATCTCTTCTGCTACGCGCTGCTGGCGCGCTTCGCCGGCTATCAACCCAAGTACGCGGAGGAGCTGCCGCCGAACCCGAACTGCCTCACGTGGGTCGTGCTCAAAGGGCACACGAACAACACCGGCGGATGCGTCACGCTTGCCTCGGACGATCCGCGCGTCCCGCCGCGGATCGACTTCCACTATTTCGAGGAAGGCACGGACGCCACCGCGGACGATCTGCGCGCGACGGTCGCCGGCGTCAAGCTCGTGCGCGCGCTCAGCGCCAAGCTGCGCGCCGACGGCCTGATCGCGAAAGAAGAGCTGCCGGGCGACGACGTGAGGACCGACGAGCAGATCGCCGCGTTCGTGCGTGACCGGGCCTGGGGCCATCACGCATCGTGCACGTGCCGCATCGGGCCGGCCGACAGCGGCGGCGTCGTCGACGGCCGTTTCCGCGTGCACGGCACCGAGGGCCTCCGCGTGGTCGACGCGTCCGTCTTCCCGCGCACGCCCGGCCTCTTCATCGTCAGCGCGATTTACATGATCGGCGAGAAGGCCGCGGACGTGATCGCGGCGTCCGCCCGGGGAGAGGACACATGACGAACCGGCTGATTCCGATCGGTGCACTGGCCGTCGCCACGATGCTGGCCGGTGCGTGCGCGCTCTCGACGAGCATCCGCGAGAACTCGGACGCCATCGCGGCGAGCACGGCGACGATCAAAGCCAACACCGACGCCATCAGCGCGTCGACCAGCGGCACGTCGGCGCTCGTGCCCGCGCTGCAGGGCGTCCAGCAGTTGCAGGCGCCGCTGCAGCAGGTCGGAGGGCTCGATCCGACGCTGCGCAGCGTCGCCGCGCTCGGCGAGCCGATGACGCGGCTGTCCGCCCTCGAGGAGCCGATGCGCACGCTCGGGACGCTGCAGCAGCCGATGACGGCGCTCGCCGCGTTGAAGCCCAGCCTCGACGCGGCGTCGGATCTCTCTGCCCCGCTCGATCGCGTCGCCGCGATGCGTGGCAGCCTCGAGGCCGTATCGCAGCTCCGCGGCTCGCTCGATCAGGTTTCGGCCCTCGACGCGCGGCTCGCCGCCGTCGCGAGCCTGCGATCGTCGATGGACGAATTGGCGCGCCTGCGCGAGCCGCTGGAGCGCGTGTCCGCGCTCAACGACACGCTGGCGGCCGCTGCGCCGGCGCTCTCGCTCTTCCGCCACCCATTCCTGCTGGCCCTGCTCGCTCTCGCCGCGCTCGCCGCCTGGGGCGGCGTGACGTACCTCGCCGTCGCCGCCGCGATCCGCCGTACGCGCGCGGAGGCCGCGGTCAGTCGTCCGTGAACGGATAGAGCGGCCGCAGATCGTGAAGCGCTTCGCTCACGAAGAAGTCGCTGAGGACGTTGTACTGCCGTTTCTTCGCGTTCGCGATGACCCGCGTGACCAGGTCGGCGGTCGACTTGCGCGCGCGCGCCAGATCGGCGTCGTTCGTCACGAGCGGGATTCGCGCCTCGATCAGGCCGAAGATGGCCTCCTGCGCGCCGCCAAGTGAATAGTCGAGCGCCTTCGCCTGCGCGATCGCCGTTGCCGTGAGCGCGTTCGCGCGATCGCGGAACTCCGGCGGCAGCAGATCGAGGCCCTTGACGCCGACTTCGACGATCGCCGCTTCGTCCTGCGCCGTCTCGATCGGGCAGGTGCCCGGCGGCGTACGGAAGCCCGCGCACGGCGACACCGAATAGTGCCGTCGATCGACCTGCGTGACCACGCGGATGTCGAGCGGCAGATCCGTCGCCGGCTTCGGTTTCGCCGAGGGGTCCGGCTGCAACGCGTCGAGATCCTCCTGCGTGAACGGCAGACCGGCCGCGATCGCCTTGCTGATCATCCAGTGCAGCGTCACGTCGTTGAGCCCGCGGTTGCCGTTGCCGCCGCCGACATCCGAGTGGACGCCGCGGAACCAGACCTCCGTCCCGCCCCACAGCCGCGTCGGGAGGAATGACGGCCGGCGCTCGTCGAGCGCGAGCGCGTGACACGCGAACCTGATGTTCTTCTTCGGGAGCGTCAGATGATGGCCGAAGTTGAGATCCGTCGCGCCGAGGTTGGCCACGCCGAACGCCGCCACGATGTCCCAGACGCCGAGAAATCGAATCGTCGGGCTCGGCTCGACGACGACCTTCGTCCCCGGCTTCCGGATGCCGCGCTCCAGGACGATGTGACAGAAATCCAGCGTCGTCGCCGCGCCGCGGCTGAATCCGACGATGTCGATGTCACCGTCGTCGTGATCGACCCAGCGCGTGCACAGATGGTCGTACGCCTCGTCGAGCCGCGCCAGCTCTCCGAGCCCGAACGCGCCGCCGGCGATGCGGCCGAGCAGATCGTAACGCGTGCCCACGCCTTCGACGTAGAAGTTGTCGACGTCCGTCCCCGCGGCCTTCGTCCGGCGATCGTAGGCCTCGAAGAAGCGCACGACGTTGGTGTTCGCGTAGATCTCGTCGTCTTCCTTGCGCGTGTTCCACGTGCCGTCGAATGCATACAACGCCATCGCGCCTCGCTTCCGCCGGCGGACCAGGACCGGCGTGCGGTATTGTACGCGTCTCTTGCGACGGCGCGGCGGCGACGATGCGCCTCTACACGATGGCCTTGGCGCTCGTCAGACGTCGCACGGCGTCGACGAGACGATCGACATCCTCGTAAGTGTTGTAGAACGCCAGCGACGGCCGGACAGTCGCCTCGACGCCAAAGCGGCGCAGGATCGGCTGCGCGCAGTGATGGCCCGCGCGCACGGCAATCCCCTCGCGGTTCAACGCCGATCCGACGTCCTCCGGCGAAAGGCCTTTCAGCACGAACGACAGCACGCTGGCCTTCTCGCGCGCGGTGCCGATCAGCCGCAATCCCGGAATCTCGCGCAGATGCGTCGTCGCGTACTCGAGCAACTGGTGCTCGTACGCGCCGATCGACTCCAGCCCGATTTGCGTGACGTAGTCGATCGCCGCGCCGAGGCCCACCGCGTCGGCGATGCTGCCCGTGCCCGCCTCGAATCGTGCCGGCGCCTCCTGATATTCCGTGTGCTCGAAGGTGACGTCCTTGATCATGTTCCCGCCGCCCTGCCACGGTGGCGCGTCGTTCAGCAGCGCCTCCTTGCCGTACAGCGCGCCGATGCCCGTTGGCGCGAAGAGCTTGTGACCCGAGAACACGTACCAGTCCGCGCCGATCTGCTGGACGTTCACGCGCATGTGCGACACGGCCTGCACGCCGTCGATCAGCACCTTCGCGCCGGCCGCGTGTGCGAGCGCGGCAATTACCTGGACCGGTGTGATCGTGCCGAGCGCATTGGAGACGTGCGTCACCGCGACGATCTTCGTCTTCGGCCCGAGCAGCTTCTGGTACGCGTCCAGCAGGATCTGCCCGTCATCGTCGACGGGAATGATCTTGAGGCGCGCGCCCTTTTCGTCCGCGAGCTGCTGCCACGGGACGATGTTCGCGTGGTGCTCGAGCCAGCTGATGACGATCTCGTCGTCGCGGCCGATGTTGGCCGCGCCCCAGCTCTTCGCCACGAGGTTGATGGCTTCGGTGCCGCCGCGGACGAACACGATCTCCTTCGGCGACGCGGCGCCCAGAAATGCGCGGACCTTCTCCCGAGCGCCCTCGTAGGCGTCCGTCGCGCGGGCCGCCAGCGTGTGCGCGGCGCGATGGATGTTCGAGTTCTCGTGCTCGTAGAACGCCGTCAGCCGATCGATGACGGCGCGGGGCTTCTGCGTCGTCGCCGCGTTGTCGAGCCAGACGAGCGGCCGGCCGTTGACGCGCTCCTGCAGGATCGGAAAATCGCGGCGAATCAACGACACGTCGATCGGCGGAGCCGGCCGTGCCGGCCGCGCGCGGCCGTCCGACTCCTCGAACGTGGGCACGGAGACGGATGAGCCAGGCGTGGCGCCGCGATCGACAAAGTAGAACTGCGGCGACGAGGCGAACGGCGCGTCGCTCAGCGTGCCGACGGGCACGGCCGGCGCCAGCGGCGAGGCCGCGAACAGCGCGCGCAGATCGGCGTCGCCCGACACTGGAAACGGCGAGTCACTTGTACTCATGGTACTTGCCCGTATCGACGTCGGTCAGCACAGCCAGCGCGTCTTCCGTCAGCACTGCGAGCGAGCAGTAGAGCGACACGAGGTACGACGCGATCGCCTTGTGATTGATGCCCATGAAGCGCACCGAGAGGCCGATGCTCTGCTCGCCCGGCAGATTCGGTTGATAGAGGCCGACGACGCCCTGTCGTCGCTCGCCGGTGCGCAGCAGGAGGATGTTCGTCTTGCCCTTCTCGACGGCGACCTTGTCCGACGGAATGAGCGGCACGCCGCGCCACGTCAGAAACTGCGAGCCCAGCAGCGAGACCGTCGGCGGCGGCACGCCGCGGCGCGTGCACTCGCGCCCGAACGCCGCGATCGCCTTGGGATGGGCGAGAAAGAACGCGGGCTCCTTCCAGACGCGCGCCAGCAGGTCGTCGAGATCGTCGGGCGTCGGCGCGCCCGTCCGCGTCTTCAGCCGCTGATCGGAGGCGACGTTGTTCAGCAGGCCGTACTCCTTGTTGTTGATGAGCTCGCTCTCCTGCCGCTCCTTGACGATCTCGATCGTCAGGCGCAGCTGCTCGCTGATCTGGTTGTACGGCACGCTGTAGAGATCGGACACGCGCGTGTGCACGTCGACGACCGTATTGACCGCGCTCAGCATGTACTCGCGCGGGCGCTCCTCATAGTCGACGAACGTCTGCGGCAGCTCGCGCTCGTCGCGATCCGAGCAGTCGACCGCGACCGACGCCTCGTCCTTGACGCGATTCAGACGGTAGATGCCGGCTTCGACGGGCACCCACTGCAGCAGGTGCACGAGCCATCGCGGCGTAATCCGCGACAGTTGCGGGACGGTCTTCGTGGCATTCGCCAGTTGGCGCGCGGCGACATCGCCGAGTGCCGTCTGGCGTTCTTGGATTTCGGCCATACGCATGCTCCTTCACACACGGAACGACGAGAACGAAACAGAAACGACGATCGGGAGCTGGACGAGTGAACGCCGGCTCCGGCCCGGATCGACCCGGGCGTGGATCACGAATGAATGCTGGCGGCGTCCGATCCCGTCAGGAACGGACGGGTCGGACTAGAAACAGGTGGAAAGACGACAACAGGCGGCGCGACAGGCGCTCAGGACGAGCGAGGACGAGGTCGATGCGCCGCGAAACACAGGCGAGACTCTAACGTACTTGACCGCGCGCGCCAAGACAGGGCATGACGTCAACGTCACGTGCAGGCCTCCGGCGGACGCGACCGTTCCTCCGACGCGATCTGAAACGCCGTATTCGCGGCAGGGATGCCCGCATAGACGGCCGTCTGCAGCAGCGCTTCTTCGACGTCGGCCCATTCGAGCTCGCGAGCCAGGCCCGCGCGGAGGTGCAGGCGAAACTCCTCCCATCGGCCGAGCGACGCCGTGATGACCAGCACGATCAGACGTCGCGTGCGATGGTCGAGGCCGGGGCGCGTCCAGATCGTGCCCCACGCCGTGCGCGTGATCAGATCCTGGAAGTCGCGTGTGAGATCGGTCGTCGCGGCCATCGAGCGATCGACGTGAGCGTCCCCGAGCGCGGCGCGGCGGACGCGCTCGCCGGCTGCGCGCACGTCGGCATCCGACGGCACGAGAAACCGCAGGAGCGCCGCCGAGAAGCTGCGCGGCTGTTCCAGGTTCGACAGGTGCGCCGCACGAAGCCGCGCGACGGCCGCGCCGGGAATCGACGAGGCGAGCACGGCGCTGTGGCGATCCCACGGCATCGACACGTCGTGATCGCCGGCAATCACGAGCGTCGGGACCGCGATCGTCGCGAGCGCCTCGCGCCCGTCGAAGTCCCGCGCCGCCGCGCAGCACGCCGCATAGCCCTGCGGCGAGGCCGCGAGCAGCGTGCGCCGTGCGTTGGCAACGATCGCCGGCCGCTGCGCCGCGCCGGCCGGCGAGAAGAACCTCGCCATGGCCATGTCGACGACCGCCGCCATGCCGCGCTCGATGACCGTCGTCCGTCGCGCGTCCATCGCCGCCGGATCGTCGATGCGCGGCGACGTGTTCGCCAGCACGAGATGCGTCAGACGTTGCGGCGCGTGGACGCCGAGCCATTGGCCGACCATGCCGCCAATCGACAGGCCGCAGAAGGCGAACCGATCGATCCGCAGCGCGTCGGCGATCGTCAGCACGTCGCGCGCAAGCGCCTCGACCGTCGTCGTGGCGTCGCTCGGCGCGGAGGACGCGCCGTGCCCTCGCGCGTCGAAGCGCAGGACGCGAAAGTGCGGCACGAGGCCGGCAGCCTGCGCGTCCCACATCGCGTGATCGAGACCGAGCGAATGATGGAGCACGACCACTGGCCGCTCGTCGCCGCCATCGAAGCGATAGTAGAGACGGCCGGCGTCGATCTCGCAGAACGGCATCGCGACTACTCCTCCGCTGCGAACGCGCGGTCGATGAGCCGCGTACGAAACGCCTCAGCCGCGCCGAGATGGCGCTCGGGCGCCGCGAGCACCGCGACGTCCTGCGCGGTCAGGTGCGCCATCGCTTCCGGCATCGACTCGATAACCTCGGCGAACGATCGCGACGACCGCTGGGACTCGACCACGGCGTCCTTGACGAGCTCGGTCGCGCGTGCCCGTCCGAGGTGCGGCGCCAGCATCACGAGCAATTGCTCGGCAAGGACCTGACCTCGCGTCGCGTCGAGATTCCGTCGCATGCGCGAGGCGTCGACGACGAGACTCTCGAGCACGTCCGCAAGCGCGGACGCGGCCGCACCTGCGGCTTGCACGGCGTCCGCCACGGCAGGCGCCTCTGCCTGCCACCCGCCGATCGATCGCTCGTGTTCGACCGCCATGCCCGCCAGCACCGACGACACGAGGCCGGGAAGACGCTGCGCCGCGGCCAGCACGATCGTCGATCCGGACGGATTGCGCTTCTGGGGCATCGCCGACGATCCGCCGCCGCGCTCGGCCGCCTCGCCGATCTCCGGCTGCATCAGCAGTGCGATGTCGCGCGCCGCTTTCGCGAGCGTGCCGGCGTAGATGCCCGCCGCTGCGGCGAACGCCGCGACGCGATCGCGATGCGCGTGCCACGGCGCGTCCGGTACGCCGAGGCCGAGCTCGTCGGCGACGGCCCGTTCGACGTCGAGGGCGCGCGGGCCCACAGCGGCGAGCGTTCCCGCAGCGCCGCCGCACTGCACCACGAGCAGCGATCGATACGACGTCAGCCATCCGCGCCAGGCGCGTGCGATGCCGCCGAGCCAGCCCGCGACTTTCAGTCCGAACGTCGTCGGCGCCGCCGGCTGCAGCAGCGTCCGTCCGAGCATCACGGTCTGTGCGTGCGCATCCGACAGGCGGCGAAGCGCGTCGACGATCCGCCGATGGTCGGCCGCGATCGACGTCCACGCGCGACGCACGCACAGTACGAGCGCGGTGTCGATGACGTCCTGGCTGGTGGCGCCCCGGTGCACGTACGCCGCGGCCGTGCGATCGACGGCCTCGACGCGCGTCGTCAACGCCTGGACGAACGGCAGCGCGACCGTCGCGTGCGCGCGTGACTCGCGAGCCAGCTCGCGCACGTCGAACGACGCCTCCTCGGCCGCGCGCACGATGGCCTCGGCCGCGGCGGCGGGAATGACGCCGACGCGCGCCTGCGCGCGCGCGAGCGCGCACTCGAAGGCCACCATCGCACCGACGTACGCCTCGTCGTCGAAGGCGGCGGCGAGCGCGGGCGTCGTGACGAGGCTGTCGATGAGTCGCGTGGACATCACAGGTCGAAGAAGACGGTCTCGTCCGGCCCCTGCATGCGGATCTGGAACGTCCAGCCCGCGTCGCCGGGCCTGGCCACCAGCGTCTCACGCCGAGCCGGGGGCACCAGCTCGAGCACGGGATCTGCCGTCAGCGCCGGATCACCCGAAAAATAGCAGCGCGTGAAGACGTGCCGGAGCAGCCCGCGTGCGAACACGCAGATGTTGATGTGCGCCGCGACGACGCGTCCGTCCTCCGCGACGCCCGGCTCGGGCCTGAACGTCTCGAACGCGCACCATCCGGTGGCGTCCGTCGACGCGCGGCCCCAATTGCGCACGTCGGCCGACGAGGCGTCCGATCTGCCGGGCGCGGCCTGCCAGATCTCGACGAGCGCGTCGTCGAGCGGGTCGCCGGCGCCGGCGAGCACCTGAATGCGCAAGTGCAGACGCCCGGCTTCGACCGTTGCCGCGCCGCCAAGCGTCCTGAGCTCGATCTGGTGCTCGAACCCGACGTGCAGGAACGGGCCGATCGTCTGCGACGGGCTCGCGACCAGCCGCTTCTCGCCCGCCATCAGACGCGCTCCTCGAATGGCGTCGAGTGCGGGCCGCGGACGACGATGTCGAAGCGATAGCCGAGCGCCCACTCGGGCTCGGTCAGACCGAGATCGAAGGCGGAGATCAACCGCTGCCGCACGCGATCGTCCGGAAGCGACTGCAGCATCGGATCGTACGGAAACAGCGGATCGTTCGGAAAGTACATCTGCGTGACGAGCCGCGTCAGGAACGACTGGCCGAAGATCGAAAAATGAATGTGCGCCGGCCGCCATGCGTTCTCGTGATTGCGCCACGGATACGCGCCCGGCTTGATCGAGACGAACCGATAGCGTCCTTCCGCGTCGGTCTCGCAACGGCCCGCGCCGATGAAGTACGGATCGAGCGGCGCGGGGTGCGCGTCGCGGCTGTGCCGATACCGGCCCGCGGCATTGGCCTGCCAGACCTCGATCAGCGCGTTCGGGACGGGCCGGCCGTCTTCATCGAGCAGGCGGCCGGACACGATGATGCGCTCACCTTGCGGCTCGCCGCCCGCGCACTGACGCGTGAGATCCGCGTCACCGGGGCCGATGGCCATGTGCCCGTACACCGGCTGCGCGAGATCGGAATACGTCTCCGGTACGCGAATCTGCGGCTGCGTGGGCGCGCGCAGCACCGTCGATCGATACGGCGGATACAGCAGCGGCGGCTGGCTCTTGCGCACGTCTCGCGGATCGTCGTTCAACACAAGCTCGGCCCTCCAATTCATTCAGGCACGACAGCTCCATGCGCGGCAGCGGTTCGCGCGTGCAGATCGCGCAGCGTCTCGAGCTCGACCGACGTCGGCGCCGGCGTCTCGTCGACGCGCGCTGCGAACTGCACCGGCCATCCCGTCGCCGCCGTCACCTGCTCGCGCGTGACGCCGGGATGCAGCCTCGTCACTTCGAGCTCGTTCGTCTCCGCCTGCGGCGTCATCACGCACAAGTCCGTCACGAGCAGCACGGGGCCCGCCGTCCGCACGCCGAGCGCGCGACGCTCGCGGCCGGTCGGGCCATGCCCAAGCGTCGTTTGAAAGCTGAGCCGTTCGACGAACGTACGCGGATGATGGCGCATGACGAGGTAGATGCGCTGGCAGCCGGTCGCGATCTCCGTGGCGCCGCCGCTGCCGGGCAGTCGCACCTTCGGCGCCGCGTAGTCGCCGATGACGGTGCTGTTGAGATTGCCGAAGCGATCGACCTGCGCGCCGCTCAGAAAGCCCACGGTGATCCGCTCGCCCTGCAGCCAGTACTGGAACATCTCCGGCACGGACACGGTCGTCAGCGCCGTCTCGCACAGCTCGCCGTCGCCGATCGACAGCGGCAGCACGCGCGGTCGCGTCTCGAGCGTGCCGGACTCGTAGAGCAGCGTCAGATCCGGCGCGTGCGTCAGGCGCGCCAGATTGCAGGCGGCCGACGGCAGGCCGATGCCGACGAAGCACACGTCGCGATTCGTCAGCGCGCGCGCGGCGGCGACGGTCATCATCTCGGTCGCCGTGTACGGCAGGTCCGGCAGCGGCGCGCTCATGCCGTCTCCTTCCCACCGCCGTGGACGTGCTCGTCCATCCAGCGCTGAAACGTGTCTCGATCGCGCGAGATCGCATCCCAGGCGACGTAGAAAGCGTTATCGCGTTGATAGTAGCCGTGCGCGTACGACGGCCGTGCGCCGCCCGGCGCGACGACGATGGCGTCGATCGTCCACGATGGCAGGATCACGTCGTTCGATCCTCCGTCGGAGAGATGATCGACGATCTCTTCGACCGTGACGATGGCGTGCCGCGCGGCGAGCACGGCTTCTTTCTGCACGCCGATGATGCCCTCGAACCTGACGTTGCCGCGCCGATCCGCCTTCTGCGCGTGCACGATCGTCACGTCCGGGCGCAGCGCAGGCACCGCCGCGAGCGATTCCCCCGTGAACGGACACGCGATGAACTTGATGGCGGGATTGACCGTCGGCAGATCCGAGCCGCGATAGCCGCGGAAGAACGCGGCCGGCATGCCGGCCGCGCCGGCCGCGTACGCGTGCGCCATCGCCGAATGGCTGTGCTCTTCGATCTCGAGCGGCCGCGGCCATTGCCGCTCGACGGCGTCGCGCAGGCGGTGCAGCGATCCGACGCCGGGATTGCCGCCCCATGAGAAGACGAGCTTCTTCGCGCAGCCGCTGCCGATCATCTGATCGAAGATCAAGTCCGGCGTCATCCGGATGAGCGTCAGATCCGTCAGCCGCTGGCGGATAATCTCGTGTCCCGCCGCGAACGGAATGAGGTGCGTGAAGCCCTCGAGCGCCACACGATCGCCCGGGTGCACCCATCGCGACACGGCCTCGGACAAAGTCACGAATTCACTCATCGCCGCTGTCGGCCCTCCACGTCCCTCGCACCATCCCGGGCGGCCACGGGGGCCGCCGCTCCACGACGATCGAATCGATGCCCTCCAGACGGAGCAGCCGCGCGAGCATCAAGCCGGCGGGGCCGGCGCCAACGATGCCGACCTGCGTGCGGATGGTGCCCATTAGACGGATGACTCAGAGTCCACTGTCGCCATGGAGGGGCGGATCTTCAGGTCCGCCCGCTGCGGCCGAACCTGAAGGTTCGGCCCTCCGAGTGAGCTCTGAAACATGCGCTTACACGCGCTCCAGCAGCATGGCGATGCCTTGTCCGACGCCGATGCACATCGTGCAGAGCGCGTAGCGCGTCCGCGTGCGTGCGATCTCGTGGACGGCCGTGGTCACGAGACGCGCGCCGCTGGCGCCGAGCGGATGGCCGATCGCGATGGCGCCGCCGTTCGGATTGACGTGCGCCGCATCGTCCGGCAGGCCCCACGCACGGACAACGGCGAGCGCCTGCGCGGCGAACGCCTCGTTCAATTCGATCAGCTCGATGTCCGAGAAACGGACGCCGGTGCGCGTGAGCAGACGCTCGGTCGCCGGCACCGGGCCGATGCCCATGACTCTCGGCGCCACGCCCGCCGCCGCGGCGCCGACGATGCGCGCGAACGGGCGGAATCCGTGCGCCTTGACGGCGGCCTCGGACGCGACGATCACGGCCGCGGCGCCATCGTTGATGCCGGACGCGTTCCCCGCCGTCACGGTGCCGTCCGGCCGCGTGATCGGCCGCAGCTTCGACAGCGCCTCGAGCGTCGTGTCCGGCCGTGGATGCTCGTCGGCGGCCACCGTGATCGTGCCCGTCTTCTGCGGAATGACGACGGGGACGATCTCGTCGGCGAGACGGCCGGCGCGCTGCGCGGCCGCGGTGCGCTGCTGGCTGCGCCACGCGAACGCGTCCTGATCGGCGCGCGCGATGCCGTGCTCGGCTGCGACGTTCTCCGCCGTTTCCGCCATCGAGTCGACGCCGAATCGCCGCTGGATTTCCGGATTGACGAATCGCCAGCCGAGCGTCGTGTCCTCGAGCTTCGCCTGGCGGCCGAACGCCGTCTCGCTCTTGCCCATGACGAACGGCGCGCGCGACATGCTCTCGACGCCGCCTGCGATCACGAGCGACGCGTCCGCCGTCGCGACGAGCCGCGCCGCCGCCGCAACGGCTTCGAGACTCGAGCCGCAGAGGCGATTGATCGTCACGCCGGGCACGCGTTCCGGCAGGCCCGCGAGCAGCAGCGCCATGCGCGCGACGTTACGGTTGTCCTCGCCCGCCTGATTCGTGCAGCCGAGGATCACGTCGTCGACGCGTGACCAGTCGATCGAGGGATGGCGATCGACGAGCGCACGAATCGGCAGCGCCGCGAGATCGTCGGTGCGCACGCCGGACAACGCGCCGCCGTAGCGGCCGAACGGCGTGCGCACCGCGGCGCAGATGTAAGCAGCGTGTCCTGTCATGCTCAGGTCTCAGAGTCTATCGGTCGCTGCCCGCGTTCGCACGAGGCGTCACGTCAATTTCGAAGTTCGAAGTTCAAAGTTCGAAGTTCCGAAATGCACTAGACCGTCTCAGTGCCCGCCCCACACTTCGTCGGCGGTCTCGACGATGAGGCGGAGCTTGGCGATCTCGTCGTCGATCGTCAACGCGTTGCCCTCGTAGGTCGACGAGAACCCGCATTGCGGGCTCAGGCAGAGCTGCTCGAGCGGCACGACCTTCGCGGCCTCGTCGATGCGGCGTTTGAGATCATCCTTCTTCTCGAGCGCGCCCTTCTTCGTCGTCACCAGGCCGAGCACGACGATCTTGTGCTTCGGGAGGAACCGCAGCGGCGCGAATCCGCCCGACCGCGCATCGTCGAACTCCATGAAGTAGCCGTCGACGTTGAGCTCGTTGAACAGCGCTTCGGCGACGTGGTCGTAGCCGCCCGTCGCGACCCAGGACGAACGGAAGTTGCCGCGGCACATGTGCGTGCAGACGCGCATGCCGGCCGGCTTCCGTGCCAGCGCCCGGTTGATGTTCCGGATGTAGGTCAGGTGCTGGTGCTCGCCGTCGCCGCCGATGCGATCGACGTAGGCCCGCTGCCCCGGATCGTTGAGGTACGCGAGGCTCGTGTCGTCGAGCTGGAGGTACGTGCAGCCGAGCTTCCCAAGCGCTTCGATCTGCTGCGCGTAGACGTTCGTCAGATCGGTCCAGAACTGATCCAAATCCGGGTACACCGCCGGATCGATCGCGGCGCGCCCGCCCCGATAGTGCACCATGCTGGGCGATGGAATCGTGAGCTTCGGCGTCCGCGACGTGACGGACTTCAGGAACGCGAAGTCGTCCGCGAAAATCGTCTTCGCGAAGGTCAATCGGCTGGTGACGTGCGAGGCGGCGGGCGTGAACTCGATGTCGCCCTTCTCGTTGTGGAACTGGACCGTCAGATTGTCCTGCACCTTCGTGATGCCGCCAATCTGATAGATGAAGTCCATGTGCCACGAGGCGCGGCGGTATTCGCCGTCGGTCACGCCGCGCAGGCCGACGTCTTCCTGCATCTTGACGACGCGCCGGACGCCCTCGTCCTCGATACGCCGCTTCTCCTCGGCGGTGATGCGGCCCTCGGCAAAATCGACGCGCGCGCGCAACACCTCCGGCGTGCGCAGCAGGCTGCCGACGTGATCGGCGCGAAACGGCGGCTCGGTCCTCGTGCTCATGGTGGCCGCACAATGACACATTGCATACAATTTTTCCAGACGCCGCGATCTGCACGGCGCGTCCGCGCGCGCGTCTGCGGTAAGCTGCGCACGCGCCTATTCGCACGACGATGCCGAGATCCCGACGTCAGACTCGTGAAGGCCGCGCCCCGCAGGTGCTGCGGGCCGTGCTGCGGCTCCGCGAGATGATCCTGACCGGCGCGCTGCCCGCCGGTCACCGTGTCGCCGAGCTCAAGGCCGTCGATCGCGTCGGCGTGTCGCGCACGCCGCTGCGGCTGGCGATGGAGGCGCTCGAGCACGAGGGCCTGCTCGCGCGTCGCGCCTCGGGCGGGTTCACCGTACGGGCATTCAGTCTGCAGGACGTCCAGCAGGCCATCGAGCTGCGGGGCGCGCTCGAAGGTATGGCGTGCCGGTTCGCAGCCGCGCGACCGATGGACGATCGCCGGGCCGCGCCGCTGGCGGAGATCGTGGCCGCGCTCGACGCGGCGCTCGACGTCCGGCGCCCGACGATCGAGACGTTCAGCCGCTATCTCGAGCTGAACGAGCGCTTCCATCAGGCGATCGTCGATCTCGCGCAGAATCTCCTGCTCAGCCGGCTACTCGCGCAGGTGTGCGGTCTGCCATTCGCGTCGCCGAGCGCGTTCGTGCACACGCAGGCCACGTCGGCCGAGTCGTTTCGCATCCTCGTCGTGGCGCAGGAGCACCATCGCACGATCGCGCAGGCGATCGCCGACGGCGACGCGTCCCGCGCCGAGGCGCTCGCACGCGAGCACGCGCGCCTGGCGCTCCGTAACCTCGACGCCGCCATCCGCGACGTCGAGGCGTTCCGGCGTCTGCC
>CAZNMF010000207.1:0-2818 GCA_964573795.1 uncultured Solibacteraceae bacterium | reverse complement strand
GAAGCAGGTGGAGCCACTGAAAAGCCGCGCTTCAGGCTTCCTCACCACGGAGGCATGCACACCACGCGGCGTCGCGACTCACTTTGTGATGAAACATCGGCTCAAGCGACGCTCCGACCATCACGCACAAAGCAGGGACATCCGAATCCTAACATCGAAGGTCGACGTCGTGCGATCGAAGATCGCGCTCAGCCGTTGACCGCCTTGACGCGCGCCTCTTCGAGAACCGCATCGACGATTCGCTCGATCTCCGCGGCGCGCTCGTGCAGGCGATGCTCGGCGCCGCGCGAGTCGGCGCGCGCGCGATAGACCTCGTCGACGATGTTGAGCGCGGCGATGACGGCGATGCGCAGCGGATCGGCGCTGGCGAGCTCGCGCGCGGCCGATCGCATCTTGTCGTCCAGATACGTCGCCAGCTCGCTGATGTACTGCGGGTCGAGCTCGCTCCGCACGGCGTAGCGCTGACCGTGGATGTCGACCTGCACGACCTTGGACATGGGCGCCTCGATGACGGCCACCTGCGCGTGACCGGCTACAGGTTCAGCTTGTCGATCTGCGAGATCATCTGGACCACGCGATCGCGGATGCGCTCGCGCTCTTCGCGCAGCGTGCCGAGCTCGGTCGTGGCGCCGGCCGCGTCGGCGAGCTTGGCGCGCGAGGCGTCGAGCTCGCGCTGCAGCCGGCCGATCTCGTCGGCGGCCATGGCGCGCTCGGCGCGTAGCGCGTCGATCATGCCCACCAGTTGCCGGACCTTCTCTTCGAGACGGTCGATCGGCTGCACCTCAGTCGTCGTCGCGGTTCGTGACATCACCACACCTGAAGGGAAATCGCCTTACCGGCCGCGAAGCGCCGCCTGATGCCGTGTCGCGAGCGCGTCGACGATCATCTCGATCGCCTCGTGCACTTCGGCATCGGTCAACGTCCGGCCGGGATGACGGAAGGTCAGCCGCATCGACAGACTGACCTGACCGTCGGGCACGCCTTTGCCCTGATATCGATCGAATTCACGCACGGACACCAGCGTGTCCGGCGCGCTGGTGCGGATCGTGCCACGAACGTCTGCGGCAGGCAAGCGCTCATCGACGACGATCGACAGATCGCGGACGACGGACGGGTAGCGGGGCAGCGCGGCAATCGTCGTCGGCGCTGCGGCGGCTGTGCGCGTGAGCACGTCGAGATCGATCTCGCCGGCGAAGACGGGATCCTCGTCGGCGGGCAGCGTGGCGAGCCGGCCGATCCAGCCCGCGCGCTCGCCGCCGATGACGAGCGTCGCACGCTGGCCGCGCACCAGCCACGCCGCGTCGTCGGCACCAGCCACGTCGAGCGGCGCGCGGAACGCGGAGGCGATGAGCTCGGCGAGGCCTTTCGCGTCGGCGAACGTGACGTCCGCGTCCGTCTGGCTCCAGTGCGCGCCGCGCGATCCGCTCAGCACCCAGCCGACGCACGGCCGTTCGCCACGCGCGCGCGAGAACACCGACCCGACCTCGAACAGACGCACGTCGGCGGCCTGCCGATTGCGGTTGTAGCGCAGCGACTCGACGAGGCCGGGCACGATCGACGGCCGCAGCACGGCGAACTTCTCCGACAGCGGATTCTTGATGACGACGGTGTCGCCGTCCGTTGCGAACGGCGCGGCTGCGGATGCTTCGATGAACGTGAACGTCGTCGCGTCCTGCAATCCGGCGCCGCAGAGCAGGCGGCGGACCGATCGCGTGCGCGCGACGCCGGGCGATGACGGCCGGGGCATGCCGCGCAGCTCGGGGAACGTCATCGGAATGCGATCGAAGCCCCAGTGACGGCCGACCTCCTCGATCAGATCGATCTCGCGTGAGACGTCGACACGGAACGACGGCACGTCGGCCTGCCAGCCGTCGGGCGTCTCTGCGACCGTGAACGCGAGGCCGCGCAGGATGCGGACGACGGCGGCGTCCGGCACGCTGTCGCCCAGCACGGACGCGAGGCGCGTGCGGCGCAGCGTGAGGCGCTTCGGCTGTGGCGTCTTCGGACAGACGTCGGTGACGCCGCCGGCGAGCGTCCCCGCGCCAATCTCCGCGAGCAGCGCAATCGCGCGCGCGATCGCCAGGGGCGGGGCCGCCAGGTCCGTGCCGCGCTCGAAGCGCATCGACGCTTCCGTCTTCAGGCCGAGGCGGCGGCTCGTCGCGCGCACGCTCGACGGCAGGAACCACGCGCTCTCGAGCGCCACGCGCGTCGTCGTTGCCGAGACTTCTGAGGACGCGCCGCCCATGACGCCGGCGACGGCAACCGCGCGGTCGCGGTCGGCGATGACGATCATCGTCTCGTCCAGCGTCCGCGACTCGCCGTCGAGCGTCGTCAGCGTCTCGGACGCGCGCGCGCGGCGGACGCGGATCTCGCCGCCGGCGAGCTTGGCGGCGTCGAACGCGTGCATCGGATGGCCGATCTCGAGCATCACGTAGTTCGTGACGTCCACGATGTTGTTGATCGGGCGCACGCCGGCGGCGGCCAGACGCGCGGCGAGCCAGTCTGGCGACGGGCCGACGGTGACGTCGACGACCGCGAGCGCGTAGCGGCCGCAGCCCGCGTCGCCGACCGAGACCTTGATTGGCGCGTGGCCCGAAGGCAGCGCCGCTGCCGGGCGCGCGGTGGATTTCAGCTCGAGACCGAACGCGGTCGCCGCTTCCCGCGCGAGCCCGACGATGCTCATGCAGTCGGGGCGGTTGGCGGTGATCTCGAAGTCGACGACGTCGCGTTCGACGCTCTCGACGCCGAAGCCGCACGCTCCCAGGCGCGCGGCCACGAGCGCGGCGTCGCGCGGTGCGTCGACGAAGTCGCGAAGCCA
>CAZNMF010000206.1:0-16434 GCA_964573795.1 uncultured Solibacteraceae bacterium | reverse complement strand
GAAGATCATCGCCACGAGGTAGAACTTGACGGACTGGCGCTCGCGCGCGTCGCCGACCGGCGGCATGCCGCACTCGTACGGCGCGCTCTTCTCCGGAGACGGCTTGCGGGGACCGAGAAACTGCGACAGGAAGACGTTGCCCGCGGCGAATCCGACGCCGAGGGCGATCATGATGAGGATGGGAAGAAAACCTTCCATCGATCAGGGGTCTCCCGGGATGTCCGCCGCGCGCCGGGCGTCGCGACAACGGACACAGGTGGCGGCGCACGGTGAGCTTGTTCGCCGCTCGAACAAGCTCAGATGCTAACGAACGACCGTCGGCCAAGTCAATGCGACGCGAGCGCGTTGCGACGCCCGGGTAAACTAATGCGATGCGTCTCGCGTGGTTCAGTCCGTGGCCGCCGCAGGCGAGCGGCATCGCGGGCCGATCCGCCGCGCTCGTCGCGCGGCTCGCGGGCGCCGGTCACGCCATCGACGTGTTCGCCGACGCGCGCGTCGTGCCCGTCGATCGCGCGGCATCGCCGGCGCCACCGGCCTCCGGCCACACGCGCGTCCTGTCGGCGCACGAGCTCGTCTGGCGCCGCGCGCGCGGACAGTACGATCTCGCGGTCTACCAGCTCGGCAACTCGACGCAGCACGCGTACATCTGGCCGTACCTGTTTCGCTGGCCGGGCCTGGCGGTGCTTCACGACGCGCGGCTGCAACATGCGCGCGGTCACGCCCTGCTCTCGCGCCATCGTGTCGACGACTACCGCGCGGAGCTCGCGTTCGACCAGCCGGACACGGCGGCCGCGGCGGCCGAGCTCGGCGTCGCCGGCTTCGACGGCCCGTACTACGCGCTCTGGCCGATGACGCGGGCCATCGTCGCCGCCTCTCGCGTGACGGCCGTCCACACGCGCGGCGGCGCGGACGCGCTCGCGGCCGCGCATCCGGACGCCCGCGTCGAGTACGTGCCCCTTGGCGACGGCCGCGACGAGCCGTGGACGGAGATCGAGCGCCGGGCCGCGCGCGCCGCGCTCGGCTTTCCCGACGAGGCGATCGTCTTCGGCGCGTTTGGCGGGCTGACCGCCGACAAGCGGATTCCGCAGATCCTGCGGGCGTTCGCCGCGACGCGGCAGCGAATGCCCCGCGCCCGGCTCCTTCTTGCGGGTGCGGCCGATCCGGCGGTCGACATCGGCGGTCTCGCACGAACGCTCGGCATCAGCGACGCGCTCGTGACAGCGGGCGTGCTCGACGACGCGGCGTTCGATCGCGCGATTGTGGCGGTCGACGTGAGCCTCAACCTCCGCTGGCCCACGGCGGTCGAAACCTCCGGCCCCTGGGTGCGCGCGATCGCGGCCGCGCGGCCGACGATCGTCGTCTCGCTCGCGCATCAGGCGCACGTGCCGTCGCTCGATCCCCGCGACTGGTCGCGCTCCCATCCCGCGGTCGATCCGGTCACCGTCGCGATCGACATCGTCGACGAAGACCACTCGCTCGCGCTCGCGATGCGGCGGCTGGCCATGGACGAGACGCTGCGCGTCTCGCTGGGTCGGGCCGCGCGCGCGTACTGGGAGGCCGAGCACAGCGAAGCGCGCATGACGGAAGCGTACGCGCGCGTGATGACGACGGCCGCGGCGGCGCCCGATCCGCAGGTGGATCTTCCGGACCACCTGCGTCCCGATCCGTCGCGGCACGTCGCCGACGTGCTCACCAGCCTTCCCGCGATCTCATGCGAATTGTTCTGAACGGCGATCCGGCCGAGATTCCGGATGCGCTCACGATCCAGGGCCTGCTCGATCGTCTCGGCCTCGACGGCCGCCTCGTCGCCGTCGAGCTCAACCGCGTCGTCGTCCGGCGCGCCAACTACGCGACGACGACAATCGACGACGGCGCGGAAGTGGAGATCGTGAAGTTCGTGGGCGGAGGCTAACGCGCGCCTTCGGCGCGCGAAGTTACAAGTTGCAAGCCAAAAGCCAGAAGTTTTGGTGGGACAGGTTCCTCACTTCTGGCTTTTGGCTTCGAACTTCTAACTTTTCCTCGAGTTGTCCATCGTCACGTATCGTCGCAGCGCGTCTTCCCACGTCGGCATCGCGATGCCGGCGGCCGTGAGCTTGGCGTTCGAGAGCGCGGCGAACAGCGGGCGGCTGGCCAGCAGCGCGGCGTCGGCCATGCGGGTCTCCTCGATCGCCGCGTCCGGCCGCCCGGCGAGATGCGCAAGCTCGCGTGCGATGCCGGCCCACGTCGTCCATCCCGTGTTCACGCAGTGATAGAGGCCGTACGGCGTGCCGTGCTCGATCAGCGCGGCCGTCGCCCACACGACGTCGTCGACGAAGCTCGGCGAGACGGTGCGATCGGCAAAGGCGCGCACGGGCGTCCCGCTGCGCAGGCTCGCGAGGATCTTGTCGATGCTGCTGTGCCGTTTCACGCCGCCGAACAGGCTGGCGACGCGGAGGACGTAGTGCTTCGGCGCCTCGGCCGCGAACCACTCGCCGAGCAGCTTCGACATCGCGTACGCGCCACGCGGGTTCGGCGCATCGTCCTCTGTGTAGGGGCGATCGATCCGGCCGTCGAATACGAAGTCCGTGCTGTAGTGCACGAGCGCCGCGTCGGCCTCGCCGGCGGCGCGGGCGAGCGCGCGCACGGCCATCGCGTTGACCTGGAACGCCTCGAGCGACCGCGCTTCCGCGCCGTCGACGTTCGTGTACGCCGAGCAGTTGACGATCACATCCGGCGACACGGCGTGGACGAACGCGCGCACCGCCGCCGTATCGGTGACGTCGAGCGTCGATCGCGTCACGGCGACCACCTCGTGTCGCGCGCCGAGCTGATCGGTCATGGCCTCGCCGAGCTGTCCGCCCGCGCCCACGACCAGCGCAAGCCGTCTCATCGGGCGCGCTCGAAGAACGCGGCGATCGCGGCGACGACGTGTGCCTGCTGCGCGCGCGTCAGCTCGCCGTAGATGGGAATCGCGAGCGACGTCTCGGCGGCGCGATCGGCCACCGGAAACGCGCCCTGCGACGACGGCACCTGCGCGAAGCACGCCTGCCGGTGGAACGGGATCGGATAGTAGATCTCGGTCCCCACGTGCTGCGACGTCAGGTGTGCGCGCAGGGCATCGCGCTGCGGCACGCGAATCACGAACTGGTTGTAGATGTGCGTGAAGCCGGGCGGCTCGATCGGCAGCTCGACCGTGCCGGCGAGCCCGGCCTCGTCGAACAGCGCGCGGTAGCGATCCGCGTTGCGGCGGCGCGCATCGGACCACGCGGCCAGATGCGGCGCCTTGACGCGCAGCACGGCGGCCTGGATCGCATCGAGACGGAAATTCCCGCCGACGCGCGCGTGGACGTACTTCGGCTCGGCGCCGTGATTGCGCAGCAGACGCAGCTCGCGCGCCAGGCTTGCGTCGTTCGTCGTGGCCATCCCGCCGTCGCCGAACGCGCCGAGATTCTTCGACGGGAAGAACGAAAAGCAGGCGGCGAGTCCGAGCCCGCCGAGCACGCGTCCGTGATAGCGCGCGCCAATCGCCTGCGCGGCGTCTTCGACGACGGGCACGCCGGCCTGACGCGCCACGTCGAGAATGGGATCGAGATCGGCCGACAGTCCGAAGAGGTGGACCGGCACGATCGCGCGCGTGCGCGGCGACAGCGCGTGCGCGAGCGCGGCGGGATCGAGATTGAACGTCAGCGGGTCGATGTCGACGAAGACCGGCGTGGCGCCGAGCCGGCTGACGGCGCCGGCCGTCGCGAAGAACGAGTACGTCGGCGTGATGACGTCGTCGCCGGCGCCGATGCCGAGCGCCATCAGCACCGCGAGCAGCGCGTCGGTGCCCGACGACAGGCCGACGGCGTGCTCCACTTCCAACCGTGCGGCGATCTCGCGCTCGAACGCCTCGACCTCGGGCCCGAGGATGAACCGCTGGCTATCGGCGACGCGCGCCAGCGCCTCGAGAATCTCCGTGCGAATCGGCCGGTACTGCGCCTGCAGATCGAGCAGCGGCACCACGGCCCCCGCCGCCTCGTGCGTCCTCATGGCGCAGCGCGTCAGTGCGCGACGATGCGGGGATCGCCCCAGACCGCGAGATCGCCCGACGGATCGTCCCGCTGCGGCTGCGAGGGCGGACTGTTGTTCGTGTTGAGGAAGATGTCGACCGTCTCGCCGGCGTATTCCGACAGATCGAGCGTCACGTCGTGCCACTGCCGATCGCCGGGGTTGCCGAACGGATTGATGACGATGTTCAGGATCTCCTCGGGCGGACCGCCCGCGCCGAGCAGCACGCGGAACAGCACGCCGTCGCCGGGGATCGTCCAGGCCGGCTCCAGCAATCCGAGGCTCGTCTTGAACTCGCCATTCTCGGGCACGATGACCGGAATGACGACACGGCTCGTCTGCTTCACGTGGATGGCGCGTTTCGTCACGCCGCCAATCGTCGCGTCGATGAGCGAGAACACCTCCGGCGACGGCCGCCTCTCCTTGGCGCTGTCGAATTGATCCACGAGATGGACGGTGACGCGCTCGCGTCCGCCGGATCGCAGAAGCCACCACGCGGCGAGCACCGCGAGCACCACGCCCAGGATGAGCCAGACCGGTCGTTTCATGGGCCGCAATTATACCCGGCGGCTCTTGATCGCCGCGCGCGTTTCGCGCTCCGCCTCCCGGCGCCGGATCGTCTCGCGTTTGTCGACCGTGTTCTTCCCTTTCGCGAGCGCGATGGCGACCTTCACGCGGCCGCCCTTGAAGTACATTCGCGTCGGCACGATCGTCAGGCCCTTTTCCGTCGTCTTGCCCAGCAGCTTGTTGAGCTCCTCGCGGTGCAGCAGCAGCTTTCGCGCGCGCGTGGGGTCGTGCACGCTGTACCCGTCGTGGCTGTACTGCCCGACGTGCATGCCGAGCAGATAGGCCTCGCCGCGATCGAAGCGGCAATAGCTGTCACGAAGATTGACGCGGCCCTCGCGGATCGCTTTCACCTCCGTCCCCGTCAACACGACGCCGGCCTCGAACGTCTCGAGCAGATGGTAGTCGTGCCCGGCCTTGCGGTTGTCGGTGATGAGCTCTTCAGCGGGCTTCTTGGCCATGGGGCGTGGGGCTTGGGCTTACTTGCCCGCCGTAGCCTTGGCGAAGGCGGGCGGCTTACGAGGGAGCATCGCACATTTCGGGCGACGGGCTGCAGATGACGAGCGGCGCGCGTAGGACTCCGCACACGACGCGGCGTGCGCGCACTGGCTGGCTTTTGGCTTCTAACTTTTGACTTTTCCCGCGCCGTACGCGTGCTCACGCCCCCGGGAATCGTACGACGCCGGACGTCGACGTCGTGGCCGGCCGGCGGATGTCCTCGAGGTCGACGCGCATGCGGCGCACGGCGATGCCGTGCGTGTGGCAGATCTCGCAGACGCGGTCGAGCCGCTCGCGCGAGAGATTGCTGATGCTGACCACGACGGCCGAGATCTGGCCGCTGCGGCGCTCGAGCAGCGCCGGCAGATCGTCCAGCGTGCCCAGCACGCCGAGGCCGTCGACGCGCAGCCGCCGCTTCGCCGCGTCGTCGTCGAGGAAGCCGATCGGCGTGAGGCCGAGCGCCGGGTTCTGGAGGATCTCGCGGACGGCGAGCGCGCCGCCACGGCCCGCGCCGTAGACGATCGCCGAGCGCCCGCGCGTGCGGCGCAGCCGCAGATAGTCGTCGACGGCGCTGAGACCGACGCGCGCGCTGATGATCAGCATGGGCGCGAGCACGGCGTCGAACGCGAAGACCCAGCGCGAATATCCCTGGAAGCGGTCGAGATAGAGCACGGCGATGACCGACGCCGCGACGCCGAGCGTCGAGGCGCGGAACAGCTCGAACATCTCGAACGGGCCCAGCCGGGCCCACACCTGACGGTACTTGCCCGACACCCACAGCGTGACGAGCTGAATCCCGACGACGAGCGGCAGCGATCGCATGAAGTACGGCACGAACTGATCGAACTGCGCGTCACGGAAGCGGCCGATGAAGGCGAGATAGTACGCGCCGGTGATCAGCACGGTGTCGAGGAGCACTTCGTAAAGGCGATAGCGCGCGGTCACTTCGGACGGCAGCGGCGCGGCCGTCGCTGCCGTCGCGCCGCGGGTCACCTCGACGTGGCCGAGATAGACGCCCAGCAGCGCGAGCGACGCGCCGTAGAGCGCGACGAATCCCCAGGCCAGCCCGCGCGGCAGCCCGATCAGGCCGAGCGCGACGCCGCCGCCGAGCGCCGTGAGCACGTACAAGACGAGCACCGCCCGGCGCTCGCCGATGCCGAGCGCGACGAGGCGGTGGGACGTGTGATCGCGCCCGCCCAGAAACGCGCTGCGTCCCGACAGCCGGCGCGCCAGCGTCACGAAGGACGTGTCGAAAATCGGAATCAGCAGCAGCACCACCGGAATCGCCGCGACGGGCGCGAGGTGCGAGCTCATCGCGGGCGTCGCCATCAACGCCGATCCGGCGAGAAAGGAGCCGAGCAGGTGGCTGCCGCTGTCGCCCATGAAGATCGACGCCGGGTGGAAGTTGAACAGCAGGAATCCCGCGGTGATGCCGACGAAGGCCGCCATGCCCACGGCCAGCGGCTCGGCGGCAGGGGCGCCGATCAGATACAGGACGGCGAGAAAGCAGGCGCCGGCAATCAGCGAGACGCCGGCGGCCAGTCCGTCCATGTTGTCGAGCAGGTTCATCGCGTTCGTGATGCCGATGATCCACGCGAATCCCAGCAGAAAATCGGCGATCGCGGACCCGGTGATGCGGATCTCCGGCAACAGATACAGCAGCGCGGCTGCCGCGACAGTCTGCAACACGAGCTTCGTGCCGGGCCGGAAGATCCGGAAGTCGTCGACCAGGCCGACCACGAACATCAGCGAGGACCCGACGAGCACAGGCAGAAGCGACGGCAGCAGGCCGCTCAGCGCGCACACGAGCAGCAACGGCGGCAGCATCGCGATGCCGCCGACCTTCGGCACGGGCCGCCGGTGCCAGCGATCGGACGACGGCTGCGCGTACATGCCGCGCGTACGTGCGTACTGCGCCACCAACGGCACCAGAATCACCGTCAGCGCGAACGCCGTCAGAAATGCAAACACCACGGGCATGGAAGACTCGAACCGGGGATCGTCCCGAGGCGGCGCTGGGAGCTCCACCTGCGATCGGGCCCGATCGGCGCCACCCGGGAGGGTCAGAGCGGCGCGTATCCGGCGCGCAACAGTATGGCACTGGGGCGGGGGAAGTACAAACAGATTCTGGCTTACGGCTTACTTGTCCACCGTAGCCTTGGCGAAGGTGGACGGCTTACGGCTTACGGCTTACGGCTTACGGCTTACGGCTTACGGCTTACGAAGAGGCTCGCACAAATCGGGGGCGGCTTGGGGCGTGAGGCTTGGGGCTTGGGGTTTGGGCTTGGGGCTTGGGGTTTGGGCTTGGGGCTTGGGGCTTGGGGTTTGGGGCTTAGCGGCCTGGGGCGTGAGGCAGATAGCGAGATAGTCCGATCCCCAGATAGTGCGATAGTGCGTTAGTGAGATAGCGAGATACACCGCCGTTCGTCCCTTGGTCCCCTGGTCCCCTGGTCCCCGCTATTTCGTCGCGACGACCGCGTAGTCCTGGAACGAGAACAGCCAGCCGTTCAAGCGCGTCGTGTTGTCGTTGATCACCGCGACCGCATCGGCCAGCTCCGCGTCGCGCGAGTCGGAGAGGACGACGGGCTGCAGGCGATCGGCGGGGGCGACGGGCGACGAGAAGCGAAGCTCGACGTGCTGGAGCCCGCGGACGCGCAGGAGATACTGCAGCGTCTCCGGGTGCAGCGGCCGCACGTGCGTCGGATCGCGGAGATAGCTCTCGAAGAACGCCACCCAGCACCGCGGATTGATCGTCTCGAGCACGATGCGGCCGCCGGGCCGCATCTTCTCCGCTGCCGCATCGAGCAGCGCGCCCAGATACGCCGGCGTGAGGTGCTCGACCACCTGCGCGGCGAAGAGGCCGCCGAGCGAGCCGTCGGGCAGCCCGCGCAGATACGTCAGTGCGTCAGCGCACGTCGCGTCGAGCCCGCGGCTGCGCGCGTCCTCGACCATTGCCTGATTGAGATCGACGCCGCGCGCGCCGATGCCGCGCTGCCGCAGCAGGTCCAGAAATTCGCCGCGGCCGCAGCCGATGTCCAGCACGTCCGACTGGCCCTCGAAGATGGGGACGTACGCCTCGAGCCGCGCGCGAATCAGCGCCGGCGATCCGCGGAACTCGTTCTCGAACGCCAGATACTCGAACGCGCCGAGATCCGGCGCGGGCGCGGCAGCCTCCACGGTGCGCGGCTCGCCCGCAGCCGGCGGCGCGGCCAGCAGACGCTCGACCTCGCGTTTGAGCGACAGCGACGTCTGCTGGGCGATGGCCGAGGTCGCGCGCGCATCCTCCACGCGCGCAACGAGCTCGGCGATCCGTTCGGCGACGCGCGTCTCGCGCACGGCGAGCGACTCCCAGCGTTTGAGGAAATCGCCGGTCACCGCGCCGAGCCCGGCGTTGAGCACCTCGGCCTGCCCGCCGAACATGCGGTCCTTCGTGTCGACGTAGAGCGTGATCGCCTGCAGGTACTGAATCAGGTGCGAGTGCAGCAGCCGCTGGCGGTCGATGTCCGCGCGCAACGTCGCGATCATCGCCTCGCTCGTCCGTCGCGCCTCGTCGTGCGCGGCGCCGTGACGGGCGAGCTGGTCGATGAGCGCCGCGTTGAATCGCTGCTGGCGATCGAAGATCGGGGCGACGAGGCGCCAGACGAGCCCGCGCAGGCGGCCTTTGATCGAGCGATCGATCGCCGGATCGGCACCCGCGAGGATGTCGGCCTGACGCGACAGATCCGCCGGCGGCGCCATGTCGCGCTCCGGCAGCGGCGACGGAACGTCCGGATATTCGCCGATCGCGCGATCGAGCGCCGTGAGCGCGTCGTTATAGGCGCGATCGGCCGCGAGGCGCTCGCGCTCCAGGCGCGCGAGACGGACGGCGAGCGGCTCAGGCGCGGACGAGGCGGACTCGGCGAACGACGAGGACGAGGAGCTCATCGGCGGGGCGGGGCTCAGCCTCGCGATCCGATCACGCCGGCCACGGGGCTGCTGGCCGTCGCGTAGCGCTTGCGCGCGATGCGGCCGGCCAGGAACGCCAGACGGCCGGCCTCGACCGCGCGGCGCATCGCCATCGCCATCAGCACCGGATCGCGCGCGCCGGCAATCGCCGAGTTCATCAGCACGCCGTCGGCGCCGAGCTCCATCGCAATGGCCGCGTCGGAAGCCGTGCCGACGCCCGCGTCGACGATGACGGGCACGTGCGCCTGTTCCTTGATGATCAGCAGGTTGTTGGGATTCTGGATCCCGAGGCCGGAGCCGATCGGCGCGCCGAGCGGCATCACGGCAGCGGCGCCGGCGTCCTCGAGCTTGCGGCACGCGATCGGATCGTCGCTCGTGTACGGCAGCACGACGAAGCCTTCCTTGACCAGCGTGCGCGTCGCCTCGAGCAACGCTTCGTTGTCGGGAAAGAGCGTGCGCTCGTCGCCGATCACCTCGAGCTTGATCCAGTTCGAGAGCCCGGCCTCGCGCGCCAGCCTGGCCGTGCGGACGGCCTCGTCAGCCGTGTAGCAGCCGGCCGTGTTCGGCAGCAGGAAGATGCGATCGGTGTCGATCCACGAGAGCAGCGACGCCTCCCCCGTGGCCGACAGGTCGACGCGACGCACGGCGACAGTCACCATCTCGGTGCCCGACGCGTCGTGCGCGGCCTGCATCACGGCGTGCGAGGGATACTTGCCGGTGCCCACGACCAGTCGCGAGTCGAAGGCGCGGCCGGCGATGATCAGCGGATCGGCCATCACCGGTTAGCTTAGCGCACGCGATCGCGGAAGTCATGGCGTGATCGGCGGACACGAGCGGATCACAGACACGAGGCAGTCATTCCCGTACTACAATCACAGCAGCCCTGCTCAGACGGGACCACGGGTCTTCATGACGCGTACAATTTCGACGGCCATCGTCACCGCCGCCATCGCCGTGCTCGGCAGCGTGCTCGTCTACACCGGCGATCAGGACGCCAGCCGCGCGCGGATCTTGGAGCTGGCGCGCCGGGGCACGCCCGCGGAGACGTGGGCAGCGTGGAACGCGTTGCCGACCAGCCAGAACAAGCTGAGGCTCGGGATCGATGTCGCGATCGCGCTGAAGGATCTTCCGCGCGGCATCGATCTCTACGATCAGTTGGCGACACAGGCGGCGCCGCCGGCCACCACGACCGAGGCGGATGACGCGCTGCGTCGTCTCACGCTCGCCATCGCGAGCGAGCTCATCGCGGGCTCCGATCTGGACGCTGGCATCGCCGCATGCAGCGCGGCACTGCGCCTGTCGGCAACGGCACAGCCGTGCCGCCAACGGCTCGAGCACATGGCGAATCTCGGCACGACGATCGGGGAACAGGCCATCGGCGCCTATGCCCTCGCCGACGCCGGCCTCGCGCCAGAGTCCGGTTTGATGGCGACGCTCGAGGGCGGTCTGTCTCCCAGCGCGCGTCTTCAGTTCGCGACGCGCTTCCGGCACCTGCCGGCGGCCCAGCGCGTCGCGCTGCTGCAGCCGCTGGTCGCGGGCCCGGACGCGACGTTGCGCTATCAGGCTCTGCTCTCGCTCGGGGAGATCCGCCACCCGGACGCCGCTGCCGCAATCCATGGCGCGCTCGTCGACTCAACCTTGCTCCGGACGGCCCAGACCATTGCGCTGGCCGGGCAGGGCGAGCCCGCCAGTCTCGACGCGCTCGGATCGATGGTGGGCACGCTCGATGACTACACGAAAGTGCCGGCGGCGCTGGCCTTGGCGCGCGCGGGCGATGCGCGCGGCAGTGTGCTGCTCGACGAGTTGATGCGCAGCGCCGTCGATCTGCAGCGCATCATGGCCGCGAGCGCCGTGACACAGCTCAATCGGGAGACCGCGGCGCCCACGATTCTCGCGAGTTTGACGAGCGGGAGCCCGGCGATTCGCCCGCTCGCGCTCGAGGCCGCCGGTCCGGCCCATCTCGGCCGCCAGCGCGCCGTCTACACGCGCCTGGTCGGCGGCGAGCCGGTCACACGCGCCGCCGCCGTCGCCGCAATCGCCGACACGCTCACCGCCATCGAGCTGCCTGCATCCCAATTGCCGCCAGCACCAGCCCCACCGCCATTGCCGACGACCCGATGAGTCGCGCCGCGCGCACGTGGTTCTGGCTGATCCCCTTCTACGTCGCTCTGGCGACGGCGGCGGGATTTTCCGACTACCACACGCGACTCAATCCAGACCTCGGCTTCACGAAGTACATTCCCGAAGTCGTCTCGGGAACCGCCGAGCCACCGGGCCGCTACCGTGTGCTCGCGCCGCTCCTGTTCGATCGCGTTGAGCACGCGTCTCGATGGTCGCCCGTCACGGACTGGCTGGTCTTTCGATGGACGTGCCTGTTGCTGGCGCTGGTCGCGAGCCATGTGTATCTGCGGACGTGGTTCGGCGACGGCGAGACGGCGCTCGGCAATGCGCTGCTCATGGCGCTGCTGCCGCTCACGTTCACGAACAGCTGGCCCAATCCGGACCAGTTCACCGAGCTCGCGCTCTTCACGTTGGCCTGCGCGTGCATCGCGCGCGGCTGGTGGTGGGCATTTCTCGCGGCGCTGACGCTCAACGCGTTCAACCGCGAGACGTCCGTATTCCTGGTGCTGCTCTTCGCGGTCGCGGGTCCGATGGATCGCCGGCGCCTCTCTCGTGCCGCGGTCGCAGGTGCGCTGTGGGCCGCTGTCACCGTCGGCCTGCGGTGGCGGCTCGGCTTCGTCCCGTACGATCCGTGGCACCTGACCGCCAACGTCGCGTCGCTCGTGCCAATGGGGCCGGGCTTTCCCGGCTACAAGCGCATCTTCGGCTGGTTCTTCCTCGTCCTCCTCGTTCCGTGCTTCCTCGTCGCCACGCGACAGTGGGCCAGGCAGCCGCGCACGGCCAGGATGGCGGCCGCTGTGGTCGCGCCGTTGTTCGTCCTGACGGGCGTGCTGCTCTCGAGCACGATCGAATCGCGCATCTTCACGCCGGTCCTGCCCCTGCTCGCGCCGTCGATGCTCTTCGCGCTCTGTGGCCGCGACGTGAGGCCCGCGCCGCCCGCACCGGGGCTTTGATAGCATTCCGACGCTTGTCTTCTTCCCGTCCTGCCGCGACGCCGTTGACCGCCGCGGGCCTGCTGTTCGTCTCGCTGGCCACGCTCACGTACGAAATCCTGCTCACGCGGATCTTCAGCGTGACCATGTGGTACCACTTCGCGTTCGTCGCCATCTCGATCGCCATGTTCGGGATGACCGCCGGCGCGCTGCTCGTCTATCTCCTGCCGCAGGTTTTCAAGCCGGAGCGCGTCAAGACACACCTGGCCGTCACGGCGGTCTCGTTCGCGGTGCTGATGGTGCTGAGCTTTCTGACGCAGCTCAGCATCCCCTTCCTCGTCCACCCGTCGGTCGTCGCCGCGTACGCCATCGCGTTCACGATCGTGGACATCGCGGTGCCGTTCGTCATGAGTGGCATCTGCGTATCGCTCGCGTTGACGCGTTTCCCCGAGCGCGTCGGACGGCTGTACGCCGCCGATCTGGTCGGCGGCGCGATCGGCTGCGTGCTGCTGGTCGGCGTGCTGCGGATCACCGACGCGCCGACCGCGGTCATTGCCGTCGCGGGCCTCGCGGCCCTGGGCGCGCTGGCGTTCGCAATCGACGCGGGTGGCCGGCGGGCGATCCGCTGGTCGGCGGCGATCGCCGTCCTCCTCATCGCCGCGGCCGCCGTGCATACCGGATTCGTCTGGCGGCAGTTCCCGGTGCTTCGGATCCTGTACGTCAAAGGCGCGCTCGAGGCCCGACCGCTCTACGAGAAGTGGAACTCGTACTCACGCGTGCGCGTGAACGGCAATCCCGACGAAGCGACCGAGCCGTACGGCTGGGGCCTGAGCGCCGCGTGGCCCGCCGATCGGCGCGTGCGGCAGTTGAAGATGGACATCGACGTCAACGCCGGCACGGTCATGACGCACTACTCCGGCCGGGCGGACGAGATCGAGCATCTGAAATACGACGTCACCAACGCCGCGTACTACGTGCGGCCGGGGCCGTCCGTCGCGGTCATCGGCGTGGGCGGCGGGCGCGACGTGCTGTCCGCGCTCTCCTTCGGCGCCTCGTCGGTGACGGCGATCGAGATCAACGACGACATCATCCGGACGGTCAACGGACGCTTCGGGGACTTCACGGGCCATCTCGATCGCGATCCGCGCGTGACCTTCGTCAACGACGAGGCGCGCAGCTACCTGGCCCGGCAGCGCGCGCGGTTCGACGTCATCCAGATTTCCCTGATCGACACGTGGGCGGCGACAGCGGCCGGGGCGTTCGTCATGAGCGAGAACTCGCTCTACACGACGGACGCCTGGCGCATGTTCCTGCGCCACCTGACCGACACGGGCGTGCTGAGCGTGTCGCGATGGTACTTCTCCGAACGGCCGGGCGAGATCTACCGGCTGGTCGCGCTCGCGAGCGCGGCGCTCGCCGAGACCGGCGTCACCACGCCGCGCGATCATCTGCTGCTCATTCGCAATCTGCGCGCCGCGAGAGAAGGCGGACAGCCGGAGGGCGTCGGCACCCTCCTCGTCAGCCGTTCGGCCTTCTCGGCCTCCGACGTCGCGACGCTCGAGGCGCTGACTGGACCGATGCAGTTCGAGATCACGCTCAGCCCGCGCGGCACGGCCGATCCCACGCTCGAGGCGCTGACCTCGGGCCGCGACGTGCACGCGTTTACGGCGCAGTATCCGATCAACATCGCGCCGCCGACCGACGACAGCCCGTTCTTCTTCCAGATGTTCCGGCTGCGCGATCTGGCCGACGTCGCCCTGCTGCGGGCGGGCAAGAACAGCTACAACATGCAGGCGGTGTTCGTGCTGGGCGTGCTCATGATCACGGTGATCGGCCTGGCCGCGGCATGCCTCCTGCTCCCGCGGCTGCTCACGCGCACGCGCGGCGACCTGCGCTCGGCGGGCTGGCTGGCCGTGTTCTTCGCGGCGATTGGCCTCGGCTTCATGCTGATTGAAACGTCGCAGATGCAGCGGCTCATCATCGTCCTCGGACACCCGGCCTACGGGCTTTCGGTCGTGCTCTTCGCGCTCTTGCTGTCGAGCGGCGCGGGCAGCTTCACGACGGACAGCCTCGTCGGTCCGCGCGTGTCCGTGCGCGGGCGCGCGGCGCTCGTCGCGCTCGTCGCCGTGCTCGTCGCATTCGGCGTGCTGACGCCGCTCGCGGCGTCCGCCTTCGAAGCGTCGACGACGCCCGTCCGGATCGCGGTGGCGGTGGCCATTCTGTTCGTGCCCGGGTTTCTGATGGGGATGGCGTTTCCGCTGGGGATGAAGCTCGTCGGATCGCGGACGGCGCTCACGCCGTGGCTGTGGGGTGTCAACGGGGCGATGTCGGTCTGTGCGTCGGTCGTCGCCGTCGGCATCGCGCTGAGCTGGTCGATCTCGGCCGCGTTCTGGACGGGCACGGCGTGTTACGCGGCCGCCGCGGTGGCGTTCGCCCGCGCCACGCGGCTCCGCGCGTGAGCGCGCGTCGCCGGCAAACATTTCGAAGGAAGGCGTGGGTACCGTGATGCGCACACGATGGCTGGGGCCGGGCTTGTTCTTCGCGACGCTCGCGACGCTGCTCCTCGAGACGCTGGACGCCAGGCTGCTGTCGGTGCTGACCTGGTACCACCTGTCGTTCTTCGCGGTGTCGCTCGCCATGCTCGGCATGGCTGCCGGCGCGGTCTTCGTCTTCCTTCATCCGGATGGCTACACGCCAGCCAACGCACCCGCGTCGCTCGCGCGCATCGCCACGGCATTCGCGCTCTCCGTCCCGGCATCGCACGTGATGACGCTGGTCATCCCGTTCCTGCCGCTCAGCGACGTCAGCGTCATGGAGATTCTGGCTGTCGCCGTGTCGACGGTCGTGCTGGCCGTGCCGTTCGTCCTGTCGGGCATTACGGTTACCGTCGCGCTCACGCGCTGCGGCGGACAGATCGGGCGGCTCTACGCGTTCGATCTGATCGGCGCGGCGCTCGGCTGCCTCGCGGTCGTCCCGCTGCTCGAATGGTCGAACGTCAGCTCGGCCGTGTTCTTCTCGGGCGCCGCCGCGGCGCTGGCGGCCATGTGCTTCTACCGGTTCGCCGGCACGCGCGGCGCCGCGCGGCCAGGCGTCGTGGCTGCCGCCCTCGTCGCGCTGGCGGTGCTCAACACCGGCTCGCACGCGGCCCTGCAAGTCATCTACCCGAAGAACCGCCAGCTCTGGCTGCTCAACAAGCTGAACGATGTCGAGCGCTGGAACAGCCACTCGTACGTGCTCGTGCAACGGCCGGGTGACGAACCGGCGTTCCTCTGGGGTGCGGGCCGCGGCGCCGAACGTTTTCAGGAGCGCATCGCGTGGCTGGCGATCGACGGTGAGGCGGGGACGCCAATCACGCAGTGGAACGGCGACCCGGCCTCGCTCGAGTGGGTCAGCTACGACGTCACGACGATCCCGTACTACCTGCGCCACGGCGATGTCGCGGTCGTCGGCGTCGGCGGCGGCCGCGACATCCTCGCGGCTCTGTGGGGCCGCAATCGGTCGATCGTCGGCGTCGACGTCAACCGGATCATGATCGATCTGTTGACGAAGAGCCACCGCGACTTTGCGAACATTGCCAACCAGCCCAACGTCACGCTCGTCCACGACGATGGTCGCGCCTATCTGACGCGGACGGACAAGCGGTTCGACGTGATCCAGATGTCGCTCGTCGATACCTGGGCGTCCACCGGCGCCGGGGCATTCACGTTGTCCGAGAACGGCTTGTACACGCTCGACGCGTGGCGCGTCTTCCTCGACCGGCTCAAGCCGGGCGGCGTCCTGAGCGTGTCCCGCTGGTTCGATCCGCAGAACGTGTCCGAGGCGAGCCGCCTCCTGTCGCTCGGTGTCGCCGCGCTGATTGACCGCGGTGTCGCGCGTCCCCTCGACCAGGTGGCCCTCGTCGTCCGCGGCCGCGTCGCCACGCTGATGGTGTCGACGGCGCCGTTCACCGATGCCGACAAAGCGGCCATGGCCACAGTCGCGACGGACAAGGACTTCACCATCACGATCGAGCCCGGCGTCGGCGCCGCGCGGCGCGGGCTGCTCGATCGGATCGCGAAGAGCACGACGGTCGACGAGCTGGCTCGCGCGACGGCCGATCGGCTCTACGACTACACGCCACCGACCGACGCGCGGCCGTACTACTTCAACATGCTGAAGCCGCGCGCGCTCTGGAGCGGCGGCCCGCTGCCACGTGGTGGCGCGCTCGCCGGCAATCTCCGGGCGACGCTGCTGCTCATCGTGCTGCTCGGCATCACGACGGCGCTCGTCGCCCTCCTCATCGTCTGGCCGCTCGTCAAGGCTGGCAGGCCGCGCATGGAGGGCGCGCGGTTCGCGATGACGATGG
>CAZNMF010000205.1:0-8985 GCA_964573795.1 uncultured Solibacteraceae bacterium | reverse complement strand
GCCGAGCACCTGCACCTGCGCCACGCCGGTGACCATCGAGATGCGCTGCGCGATGCGCGTCTCGGCGTACTCGTCGAGCGTGTACGGCGGCAGCGTGCTCGACGTGACGACGAGATAGAGGATCGGCTGGTCGGCCGGGTTGACCTTCGTGAACGTCGGCGGCGTCGGCATGCCCTGCGGCAGCAGGCGGCCGCCCTGCGTGATCGCCGACTGCACGTCGACGGCCGCGCCGTCGAGCGGCCGATCGAGATCGAACTCGAGCGTGATCTGCGTCGATCCCAGCGAGTTGACCGACGTCATCGACTTCAGGCCGGCGATGAGCGAGAACTGGTTCTCGAGCGGCGTCGCCACCGAGGAGGCCATCGTCTCGGGCCCGGCGCCGGGCAACTGGGCGGTGACGAGCAGCGTGGGGAAGTCGACGTTCGGCAGATCGCTCACCGGGAGCGAACGATAGGCGACCACGCCGAACAGCGCGATCGCCGCCATCAGCAAGCTAGTGGCGATCGGCCGCTTGATGAATCCTTCGGAGATGTTCATGAGACCGTGGGGGCCGCGTGGACCGTTTCAGGAATGCGCCGCGTCCGGACGAGCGTCGCGAGATAGGTGTAGACGACCGGCGTCAGATACAGCGTGATGAGCTGCGAGATCAGCAGGCCGCCGACGACCGCGAGGCCGAGCGGCCGCCGCGCCTCGCCGCCCGCGCCGTAGCCGAGCGCGATCGGCACCGCGCCCAGCAGCGCCGCCATCGTCGTCATCATGATCGGCCGGAAGCGGATCAGACAGCCTTCGTGGATGGCCTCGGCCGGCGACTTGCCGAGCCGGCGCTCGGCGTCGAGCGCGAAGTCGATCTGCATGATCGCGTTCTTCTTCACGAGCCCGATGAGCAGGATCAGGCCGACGAACGAGTAGACGTTCAGCTCGTTGCCGAACAGGTACAGCGTCAGCAGCGCGCCGAGGCCCGCCGACGGCAGGCCCGAGAGAATCGTGATCGGGTGGATGTAGCTCTCGTAGAGCGCGCCGAGCACGATGTAGACGACGCCGATGGCGACGAAGAGGAGCAGGCCGAGGTTCGTCATCGACTGCTGGAAGACCTTGGCGGAGCCTTCGAAGCTCGTCGTGACGGTTGCCGGCAGGATGCGATCGGCGACTTCCTTCACGCGCGCGGTCGCCTGGCCGAGCGAGACGCCCGGCTTGAGGCCGAACGACACGGACACCGACGGCAACTGGCCCGAGTGGTTGATCGACTGCGGCCCGATCGACGGCCGGTACTTCACGACGGCGTCGAGCGGCACCATCTCGCCGGAGCTGGTCTTGAACGCGATGTTCTTGAGCGCGTCGGTGTGCGACTGGTACTCCGGCGCGAGCTCGAGCAGCACGCGGTACTGGCTCGACGGCCCGTAGATCGTCGACACCCACGTCGATCCGAACCCGGTCGAGAGCGTGTTCTCGATCTGCGTCGCGTTCAGGCCGACCGCGGCGGCCTTGTCGCGGTCGATGACGAGATCCACGCGCGGGCTCTGCATCTCCACGTCGGTCGACACGCTCTGCACTTCGGCCACTTCCGCGTTCAGCGCCTCTTCCACGCGCGGCGCCCACGCGTACAGCTCGTTCTGATCGAGGCTCTGCAGCATCAGGCTGTAGTTCTGGTTGCCGCGGCGGCCGCCGATCTGGATCGCCGGCGGCAGCGAGACGAACGTGCGGAAGCCCGCGAAGTTGGCCGTCTGCGCCTGGATCTGCTGCGCGATCTGCTGCGCCGTGTCCTTGCGCTGCGCGCGCGGGAGGAGCTGCACCTGCACGCGGCTGTTGTTGGCCGACCCGCCGAAGATGTTCGCCATGAACGATTCGACGTTCGGGTTCTTGATGACGAGGTCGGAAACCTGCCGCAGCCAGCGCGACATGTCGTAGTAGGACGTGCCCTGCGCCGCGCGCAGGCTGACGAACAGCGTGTCGTTGTCCTGATCCGGGATGAAGCCGGTGGGGATGATCCGGTACATCTGCACCGTGCCGAGCAGCACGGCGACGAAGACGACGAGCATCGCCGGCCGGTGGCGCAGCACGAGCGCGAGGCTGCGCGCGTAGATCCGCTGCAGGACGTTGAAGCCGCGCTCGAGCACCGCGTCCAGCCCGCGCTTGGCGTGCAGCGACGACACGCGCAGGAACCGGCTGCACAGCATCGGCGTGAGCGTGATCGAGACGAGGCCGGAGATGAGGATGGCCGTCGTGATCGTGACCGCGAACTCGCGGAAGAAGCGGCCGAGCACGCCGGCCATGAACAGAATCGGGATGAAGACCGCCGCGAGCGACGTCGTCATCGTCAGGATCGTGAACCCGATCTCGCGCGAGCCCTTCAGCGCCGCCTCCAGCGCGCTGTCGCCCTGCTCCATGTGGCGCACGATGTTCTCGAGCATGACGATCGCGTCGTCGACGACGAAGCCGATGCAGAGGATGAGGGCCATCATGGACATGTTGTCCAGGCTGTAGCCCATCAGGTCCATCACCGTGAACGTGCCCAGGATCGAGAAGGGCAGCGCCAGCGCGGGGATCAGCGTCGCCGATCCGTTGTGCAGGAAGACGTAGATGACGCCGACGACGAGCACGAGCGTCGCGAGCATCGTGATCTTGATGTCCTCGAACGACGCGCGGATCGTCTTGGAGCGGTCGCCGCGGACGATCAGGTGCGCCGACGGCGGCAGCTGCTCCTCGAACGTCGGCAGCAGCGCGCGCACGCGATCGGTGACGTCGATCGTGTTCGTGCCCGGCTGGCGCATGACGAACAGCGAGATCGCCCGCTGCGCCGAGGGCACGCCCTTGTCGTCCTTCGAGTAGAACCACGCCGCGCTGAACGTGCTCTCCGTGCTGTCGATGACGTTGGCGACCTGCTCGAGCCGCACGGGCAGCCCGCGCCGGTACGACACGATGATCGGCCGGTACTCGGCGGCGTTGTTCAACTGGCCGGCCGCGCGGATCGTGTAGTTGCGCGCGGGCCCGAAGAGCTGGCCCGTCGGCAGGTTCACGTTCCAGTTGGTGATGGCGCTGCTGATCTCGTTGAGGCCGATGCCCTGCGAGTGCAGCTTGTCGGGGTCGATCTGCACGCGGACCGCGTACTTCGCCGCGCCCTGGACCTGCACCTGCGACACGCCGCTGACCATCGAGATGCGCGGCGCGATCACGTTCTCGGCGAAGTCGTCCAGCACCGGCAGCGGCACGGTCTGCGAGACGAGGTTCAGGAAGAGGATGGGCGAGTCGTTCGGGTTGTTCTTGCGGAACGACGGCGGCGAGGTCATCGTCGCCGGCAGCATCGGCATGACCGCCGCGATCGCCGTCTGCACGTCGACGGCCGCGCTGTCGATGTTCCGGCCGAGATCGAACTGCAGCGTGATGTTCGTGTTGCCCGTGCCGCTGCTCGACACCATCGAGTCGACGCCGGCGATGGTCGTGAACTGCCGCTCGAGCGGGCTCGCCACGGCCGTCGCCATCGTGTTGGGATCGCCGCCGGGCAGGTTCGCGCCGACGTTGAGCGTCGGGTACTCGACCGACGGCAGATCGCTCACCGGCAGATCGACATACGCGATGATGCCGAACATCGCGATCGCGACCATCAGCAGGCTGGTCGCAATCGGGCGCCGGATGAAGATCTCGGAGGGGTTCATGGCCGTCCGCCGCGCGCGGCGCCCTGGCCGCCGCCCCCGTTGCCGCCGTTCCCGCGGCCGCCGCGTCCGCGTCCGCCGCGTCCCGCCGCCGGCGGCGCTTCACCCGTCTGCGGATTGGCGCGCGTGATGCGTGTGCCCGATTCGAGGCGGAGCTGCCCTTCGAGCACGACCTCCTCGCCGGGCTTGAGCCCCTGCGTGATGACGACGTCGGTCCCGGCCGTCTGACCGGCGGTCACCGCGCGCTGCTCGACGGTCTGATCCGCCTTGACGACGAACACGAACTGGCCGTCCTGGCCGGTCTGCACCGCCTGCGCCGGCACCACGATCGCGTTCGGCAGCGTCGTCAGACGCAGGCTGACGCGCGCGAACTGGCCGGGCCACAGCGCGTGGTCCGCGTTCTCGAAGCGCGCCTTGAGCTTGATGGTGTCGGTCGCCGCGTCGACGATGTTGTCGACGAAGGAGAGCCTGCCTTCGATGGGCTTCGCGTCGGTATCCTGCGGCGTGGCCGTGACGGCCAGCTCGCCGCGCGCGAAGTGCCGTTTGATGTCGGGAAGCTGCAGGGCCGGCATCGCGAACGTGACGAACACGGGCTCGATCTGCGTGATCGTCAGCAGCTCGGTCGAGTTGGCCTGGGCCAGGTTGCCCGTTTTGACGGTGAGGCTGCCCGTGCGTCCCGCGATCGGCGACCGGATCACCGTGTAGTTCAATTGCAGCTTCGCGGTCTCGACGATCGCCTTCTGCGCGACGAGCTGCGCGCGCGCGCTGTCGACGGCCGCGCGATCGGCGTTGACCGCGGCGGCGGCCGCGTCGGCCCCCGCCGTCGCCTGATCGAGCAGATCCTTGGAGACGATGCCGCGATCGGCGAGCTGGACCTGACGCGCGGCGACGCCCTTCGTGTACTCCGCGTTGGCCGTGTCGCGCGTGAGCTGGGCCTGCGCCTGCGTCAGCAGGGCTTCGTCGCGCGTGAGATTGGCCTCCGCCTGCGCGAGGGCCGCCTCATACGGGCGCTGATCGATGGTCAGCAGGTGGTCGCCGGCCTTGACGAAGCTGCCTTCGTCGACCTTGACGTCCGTGACGACACCCGAGACCTGCGACCGCACGCTGATCGTCGAGAACGCCTCGACGTTGCCGATCGCCGCGATGTCGACCGGCACGTCCTTCTGGACGACGGTCCCGACGACGGCCGGTGCCGGCGCGCCGCCCGCCCCGCCGCGGCCGCCTCGACCGCCGCCTCCACCCGCGCCGCCGGCGCCGTCACTCGACGAACAGGCTGAGGTCAGGGCAAGGGCGGCAACGACAGCGGAGACACACCACACTCGGGACGAATTGCGCACATTCACTCCAGGACCGCTTCGGGACGACGGGGGAAGGCAGGTCGCCACAAGACTATACCGTCGTGGGGACGGCTCCGTCCCCTGAGGAATCCGGTGATCGACGCCCGCGACCGCGGGGGAGTATGACCGCATCAAACCATCGTCTGAACATCACCGCTCCATCACGACTCGTCTTCTATCTACGACGCACCCTGGCCTTCGCTTTCACAGGAGGTCCCGGTGCGTGCGCTGCCAGTCCTGCTTTCGTTGCTCATGCCGATCGTCGCCGGCGCTCGGGCGCAGACGACCGAGCGCCCGACAGACGGGCAAGTGGTGCCGTTCCTCGACCATCGGCCCGGCGCGATCGCCGTGCCGGTCTCGATCGACGGCGCGGGGCCGTACCGGTTCCTCGTCGACACCGGCTCCACGCACACGGCGGTTCGCGACACGTTCGCGGCGTCGATCGGCGCCGTGCCCGTGGCACGCACGACGCTCTCGACCTCGGCGGGACGCGCCGACGCGCTGGTGGTCCGGCTGACGCGCGTCGCGATCGGCTCGGTTACTGTGGACGCGCTGCTCGCCACGTCGCTGACGGCCGCGGCCGCCGGCGTGCTGGACGAAGGGATCGCCGGCGTGATCGGCCAGGACTTCCTGTCGCAGTTCGACTACACGCTGGACTATCGCCGGTCGGCGCTGATCTGGGAGCGCGATCTTGACGATCGGCCGGGGACGCGGGTCCCGCTCGTGCCCGTGGCAGGACGGTTCGCGATCGACGTGAGGCAGCCGGAGGCCGGCGATCGGCCGCTCCGTCTCGTCCCTGACTCCGGCGCCAACGCCCTCGTCCTGTATCAGCGTTCCGCGGGCGCGAGCGCCGCGCCCGAGACCGGCGCGGCGTCGTTCGAGCTCGCGTCGATGACGGGCCGCGTCAGCGCGCCAGCGGCCGCCATGCGCGCGCTCGAGGTCGGCGGCGTGCGCCTCTGCGGGCAGATCGCCGGCGTCGTCGCTGCGCCGGACGGCGCCGGCCCCGTCGACGGGCTGCTACCGCTGGATCTGTTCTCGCGCGTGTCGTTCAGCAGCCATCGCCGCTACATGATCGTCGCGCCGCGCGAGCCGTGACGGCCGGTGGCACTTCGACGGACCAGATCGTCCCCTGCACGTCGAAGCGCTCGAAGATGATGCGGCTGTTCGCGGGATCCCAGCTCGGATAGCGGACGTAGAAGCGGGGCTCGGTGAACGAGGTCATCTGACGCACCTCGCCGGTCGCGAGCGACAGCATCGCGAGGTTCCAGACCGCCTGTCGCCGCGCAGCGAAGACGTACGTCTCGCCGTCCGGCGTCCAGCCGCCGATGAAGCTCTGGCCTTCGTCGTTGGTGAGCTGGCGGCGATGGAATCCGTCGGCGTCGATCAGGCAGAGGTGGGTGTCCGGCCCCTGACTGCACTGATAGATGATGCGGCGCCCGTCGGGCGACCACGACGCGAACGACGCGCCCTCGCGCTCGAACGTGCGCTGGACGAACGGGCCCACCGGGCCGTCCGGACCCAGCGCGATGGTCCACAGATTGGGGACGCCGTCGCGCACGTACGCGACCGCCAGCTTCGACAGGTCGGGGGTGAGCCACACGCCCGCGTTCGGCCCGCGGATCTGTGACTGGACGCCGGGTGGCGTGGGCAGCGCGCTCAGCGGGAAGATCAGCCGTTCGTGGCCCGTCGCGGGATCGAGCCTCCAATAGCCCGGGCCGTCGCCGTGATTGACGAGGATGGCGAGCGGGTCGCGGCCCGCGATCCACAACGGCCCGCCGTGACCGCCGCGGTCCGTCGTCACCTGCTGCGCGCTGCCGTCGGCGCCGATCATGTAGATCTGGCCGCCGCCCTTGCTGTGGTAGCCGATGAAGGCGACGCGGCCGTCGGCCGACACGGTGGGCGAGCCCGCGCCCCAGCCGATGTCCTTGATGCGCACGATCGATTTCGCCGGACCGGCGACGCCGGCCCGCACCGGCAATTCCCAGATCGTGGCGCTCGGATCGTTGGCCGTCCAGCCGATGTGCCGGCCGTCGGGCGACACCGTGATGCTCGACAGCCCGTCGCCGGTGACCGGCAATCCCGTCGGCCTCGGCGCGCCAGCCGGCCGCGCCGGATCGCTCACCGGCATCCACCAGATCGCGTGCGTGCCCGAAGCGCTGAAGTAGATGCCGCGTCCGTCCGGCGCGATCGCGAACTCGGCCGAGACCATGCGGTCCGCGCTGAGCTGGACGGGCGCGCCGCCCTGCGTGTCGATCGTCCACAACGTCGGCCGCGCGCTCACGCCGGCGAGACCGTTGACCGCGAAAACGATGTGCCGGCCGTCGGGCCACCAGGCGGGCATGCCGTGCGCGCCGGCCGGCTGGCCCGGCTGCGTCACCGGGGCCGGCGGCGTGCGGCCGTCGGCGTCCGCGATCCAGATCGTCGACGTCGCCCCGAACGATCCGCCCGCGTTGAGGTCCGTCGTCCGCTGCGACTGGAACGTGATGCGCGTGCCGTCGGGCGACCACGACGGGTGCGCGCCGAACGTCGAGAGCTGGCGCGCGATGCCGCCGCGCGACGAGACGATCCAGATGCCGTTGCCGGCCATCTCGTGGTACGCGATGAAGCGTCCATCGGGCGACCACACGGGCTGCACGTTCTGCCGGCCGTTGCTCGTGAGCGCCATGGGCCGCGATCCTTCGGCGAGGCCCTGCACGTACACCTCCATCGTGCCCGTGCGATCCGAGCTGAACGCGATGCTGTCCTCGTCGGGCGAGAACGTCATGAAGCCGTCGAAGCCGCCCGGCGGCGTCATCGGAATCGGCGACAGCGACGCGAGCGCCGCGATGTCGGGCGCGCCGGCCGGATCAAGAACGGCCGTTCGCGTGCGAATGGCCAGCCACGCGCCCAGCGTGACGAGCGCCAGCGCTGCCGCGATGGCGATGACGGCGGCCGTGCGCCGCCGCGGCAATGGCGCGTCCGGACGCGCGACGCCGGACGCTGGCGGATCCGCCGGCCGCGGCGCGACGATCTCCACCGGCAGCAGCAGCCGATAGCCGCGCGTCGAGATGGTCGCGATGTACCGCGGCTCCCGCGCATCGTCGCCGAGCGCGCGGCGAAGCTGGGCGACGACGCGCGTCAGCGCATTGTCGGTGACCGCGGTGTCCTTCCAGACGAGGGCGAAGATCGCATCCTTCTCGACGACGTGCGGCGCGCGCTCGACGAGGAGACGCAGGACCTCGAGGGCTTTCGGCTCGAGCGCCTGGACGTCGCCGGCTCGGCGGAGCTGATACGTCCCGAGATCGAGCTCGGCCTCTCCAAAGCGATAGCAGGGTGAGGCGGGCATGGCCGGCGCGTCTGAACACGATACTCGAATGGCCGCTGCGGCGGACGCGGCGCGGGATAGAATTCCTCCCATCGAGCGCATCTATGAGACGGTGGATCGCGGCAGCGGTTGGCGCGGGTGTCGTGGCGGGTGTCCTGTGGACGACCGCGGCCGGGCCGACGCTCGCCGCTGACGCCGCCCCGCAGACCCCGACGTTTCGATCCGGCGTCGACCTGATTCCGGTCGACGTGCAGGTGGTCGACGGCGACGGCCGGCCTGTCGACGGGCTGACGATCGATCAATTCGAGGTCACGATCAGCGGCCGCAAGCGGCGCGTCGTCTCCGTCGATCTGATCGACCATCGCACGACGAGCGCGGCGCCCTCGACGATGGCCGTGACGACGACGGCGGGCGCGCCGGAATCGTCGATGATCCCGCCGCGGCGCGTCGTCATCCTCGCGGTGGACACATACAGTCTGGATCCCGCGACGGCGGCTCCGATCCTCGCGTCCGCGCGGGCGTTCGTCGAGAAGCTGCCGGCCGACGACGAGGTCGGGCTGTTCGCGTATCCGATGGGGTTGAAGGTCGATCCGACCACCGATCACGCGGCGATTGCGCGAGCGATCGGCCAGATCGCGATCCAGCGCGACGCGCCGCCCGCCGGCGAGTTCAGTCTCACGCCGTCCGAGATTGTCGA
>CAZNMF010000204.1:0-4640 GCA_964573795.1 uncultured Solibacteraceae bacterium | reverse complement strand
AACGCGGGCCTCGCCGTCGAGAACTCGTACAAGCAGTACCAGGCCGCGCAGAAAGCGCGCGAGGTCGCCGAGAAGAACGCGGACGCCGAGCAGACGCGCTTCGACGTCGGCATGTCCACCAACTACAACGTCGTGCAGGCGCAGACCAACCTGACGACGCAGCGGTTGACGGAGCTGCAGGCGCTGATCCGCTATCTGAACGCGGTTGCCGAGTTCGATCGCATCCAGCGCGTCGGCCGCTAGTCGACACGGTCGAGTCGCCGAACGAGTGCAGAGGGTCGCGGCTGACGGGGCTGGCGGCGCACGACGCCGCCGGATCTCGCCGGCCGCGACCTTCGCATGTACGGCCCGCGTCGAGTGGCCAGACCAGCACCAGGACACGCCGGGGAATTTCACGAAAAAGTCAATAACGGCGGCCGCGGTCGGTGCTGAACTGGATGCAGGGACGATGCGTCCGGCCGCCCGCCTCGCGCGTAAGATGTGCGGGGCCATTCGAGCCGGCCGCGTCAACAGCCTGGCGGCCGCGGGCGTATTCCGAAGTAATCACGCGCGCGGCGGCGGTCGTAAACAACGCCAGCGTGCCGGCAGTTATCGCGTGCGTCCGCCAATCGGACGGCAGGCTTGCGGCGGACTCGAAAGTCCCCCGCACTCGTCAGGACGCTGAAACGGATTGCGCCGAGGGGCGGCGCACTCGAACGGTGAGCAAGCCCACTAGAACACGATCATGAGAAAACTGGTAACGGTGCTGATTGTCTTGGCGGTGGCCGGCGGCGGCGGCTACTACTACCGGAGCACGCAGTCGAAGGAGAAGGCGACGGTCAACCAGGTGACGATCACGCAAGGCACGATCGTCGAAGAGGTCCAGGCCACCGGCACGCTCGAAGCGCTCCGCACGGTCCAGGTCGGCCCGCAGGTGTCCGGCACGATCCTGTCGCTCGAAGGCGTCGACTTCAACTCGATCGTGCACCGGGGCCAGGTGGTCGCCCGCCTCGATCCGTCGCTGCTGCAGGTGCAGGTCGACATCCAGAAGGCGAACATCGAGCGCCAGGAGACCGACATCGCGAGCCAGAAGGTGCAGCTCGACAACGATCGGCGCGTGCTGGCGCGCACCAAGGAGCTCGCCGACAAGGGGCTGGTCAACCAGCAGCAATACGAGGACGCGGATCTGCAGGTCAAGACGCGTCAGGCGCAGATCGAATCGGCCGAGAAGCAGCTCGTGCAGGCGCGCGCGAACCTGGCGCAGGCCGAGCTCAACGTCTCGTACACTGAAGTCAAGTCGCCGATCGACGGCGTCATCGTCAACCGTCGCGTCGACATCGGCCAGACGATTCAGTCGAGCATGAACATCACGCCGTTCTTCGACATCGCGACGGACCTCACGCACCTGAAGCTGACGGCGGCCGTCGACGAGTCGGAGATCGGCAAGCTGAGCCCGAACATGGAAGTGCTCTTCACGGTCGACTCGTATCCGGCCGAGACGTTCCGCGGCACGGTCAACGCCGTCCGGCTCAACGCGCAGACGCTGAACAACGTCGTGACCTATCCGGTGTGGATCGACGCGCCGAACCCCGAGCTGAAGTTGCGGCCGAGCATGACGGCCAACGTGCGCATTCTCGTCTCGCGCGCCGAGAACGTCGTTCGCGTGCCGCTGCAGGCGCTGCGCTTCCGGCCCACGTCCGACATGTACACGGCGCTCGGCCTGACGCCGCCGGCCACCGAAGGTCGTGGCGCAGGCGGCCGGCGCGGGCAGAACGGCACAGGCGCGGGGCCGGCTGGCGACGTGCCTGGCGTCCGCAACGACGGCGCGGTGCCGGCGGCCGGACAGAGCGCGTCGAACGCGTCGGGTCAGGGCGCCGCGATGCGGCGTAACGGGGGCAACGGCAATGGCGCGCCGACGGGCCAGATGGCCGCCGCGGCGGCCAACGGCCAGAACGGCAACGGCGGCCGGGGATTCGGCCGCGGCGGGTTTGCGAATCTGTCCCCCGAAGAGCGTGAGCGGCTGCGCGCGCAGTTCGCGCAGAACGGCGGGAGCCGCCGTGGCGGCCGCGGCCAGGGCGCGGGCGCCCCGGCCGGCAGCGGCGGTCAGTCTCCGACGACGGGCGCGGCCGCGCTGGCCGCCTCGCGCGAGAGCAACGACCCCGATCAGAAGATCGACGCGCTCTACACGACGACGGCTCCGCCGCGCACGGTCGGACAGGTCTACACCTGGGACGAGGCGGGCAAAAAGCTGACGCCGATTCGCGTGGTCACCGGCATCTTCGACACGCAGTACGCCGCGCTGCTCTCCGGCGACGTGAAGGTCGGGATGCAGGTCGTCACCAACATCGTCATCCCGCAGACGTCGTCACAGCGGAATCAGAACAACATCTTCGGCCAGCAGCCGGGCCGCGGCTTCGGCGGATTCCCCGGCGGCGGGCCTGGCGGCTTCGGCGGCGGTGGTGGTGGCGGCCGCGGCGGCGGTCGCTAAGGATCTCGGACGCGAAACGGTCCGGCACCAACCGGGCGGTTTCGCGTCCCCCTCGTGCCAGACACAGCAATCACGCGAACGAAGGAGTTGAGATCGTGCCCGTCATCGCGGTGAGGGATCTCACCAAGATCTACCGAATGGGCGACCATGAAGTCCGCGCGCTGCGCGGCGTGTCGCTCAGCATCGAAGCCGGCGAGTTCGTCGCCGTCACCGGTCCCTCGGGATCGGGCAAGTCGACGTTCATGCACATCACCGGCTGTCTCGATCGGCCGACGAGCGGTGTGTACGAGCTCGACGGCCGCGACGTGTCCAAGCTGTCGAAGGACGAGCTGGCGCGCGTGCGCAACCAGAAGATCGGGTTCGTCTTCCAGGGCTTCAACCTGCTGACGCGCACGACGGCCATCGACAACGTCGAGCTGCCCCTGCTCTATCGCAACACGAATGGCTTCAAGGCGCAGGAGCGGCACAAGCGCGCGCTCGCGGCGCTCGACGCGGTCGGCCTCGGCCAGCGCTACCATCACACGCCGAACCAGCTCTCCGGCGGCCAGCAGCAGCGCGTCGCGATCGCGCGCGCGTTGATCAACGAGCCGTCGCTGATTCTGGCCGACGAGCCGACGGGCAACCTCGACACGCGCACGAGCATCGAGGTCATGGGCATCTTCCAGCGGCTCAATCGCGAGCGCGGCATCACGGTCGTGCTCATCACGCACGAGATGGACATCGCCGAGTACGGCTCGCGGCTCATCCGCTTCCGCGACGGCCGCGTCGTCGCCGACCAGCCCGTGCTGCACCGTCGTGATGCGGCCGAGGAGCTGGCGGCGCTGCCGCCGCCCGAGCCCGATCAGATTCCGCCGCCGGCCGAAGCCGGCGCCCAGACCGCGGCGCACTAGACGAGAGTAGAGGCTATCGATGTCCATCCTCATGACGATTCGCATCGCCTTCAAGGCGCTCGCGCGCAACAAGATGCGCACGGCGCTCACCATGCTCGGCATGATCATCGGCGTCGCCGCCGTCATCGCCGTCGTGGCGCTCGGCACCGGCGCGCAGCAGATGATCGAGGATCAGGTCAAAACGGCCGGCACCAACCTGATCACGATCCTCGCGGGCAGCTTCAACCAGGGCGGCGTCCGCCTCGGCTCGGGCAACAGCTCGCGCCTGACGCCGGAAGATGCGCAACTGCTCCGCGATCTGCCCGAGATCCAGTACGTCGCCGAGAGCACGGGCACGCGCGCCCAGGTGATCTACGCGAACATGAACTGGAACACGCAGATCGAGGGCACCAACGTCGACCTGCCTGCGATTCGCTCCTGGGCGATCAAGTACGGGACGTTCTTCACCGAAGAGGACGTCAAGTCCGCCGCCAAGGTCGCGATCCTCGGCTCGAACGTCGCGGACCAGTTGTTCGGCGAGGGCACCGATCCAACCGACAGCCAGATCCGCGTGCGCAACCAGATCTTCCGCGTGCTCGGCGTCATGGAGTCGAAGGGCGCGGGCGGCGGCGGCGTCAACATGGACGATCAGATCTTCGTGCCGTACACGACGGTCATGAAGAAGCTGACGGGCCAGACGTTCATCCAGCGCATCTACGCCTCGGCCGCCTCCGCCGATGACGTGGACAATGCGTCGGCGTCGATCACCGCCGCGCTGCGCACCGCGCACCAGACGGCGCCGGGCGAGGACGACTTCACCGTCCAGACGCTCGACGACATCGTCGCGCTGCGCACGCAGACGACCAACACGATGCGGGACCTCCTCGCCGGCGTCGCCGGCGTCTCGCTCGTGGTCGGCGGCATCGGCATCATGAACATCATGCTGGTGTCGGTGACCGAGCGCACGCGCGAGATCGGCCTGCGGCTCGCAATCGGCGCGCGCAGCTTCGACGTGCTGCTGCAGTTCCTCCTCGAGGCGATCGCGATCAGCATCGCCGGAGGCGGCATCGGCATCATCATGGGCTACCTCGTCTCGGAATTGCTGCGGGTCTATCAAGGGATGGCTACGTCCGTGCCGTTGAACGCCGTCGTCATGGCGGTGCTGTTCTCGGCGGGTGTCGGGATTTTCTTCGGGTTCTATCCGGCTCGAAAGGCCGCGGGGCTCGATCCGATCGACGCCTTGCGCTTCGAGTAGGAGCACGGCGCTCGGCGCGGCAGGCGGCCGCGCCGATTTTTCGAGGAGC
>CAZNMF010000203.1:0-2209 GCA_964573795.1 uncultured Solibacteraceae bacterium | reverse complement strand
GTCTTCGATCAGGTGCGCCTGCGGCGCGCGCTGTCGTACGCGCCCAACGCGTTCCTCAACGATCAGCGCGCGAACACCGGCGGCATCTACGTGACGGCCGTCGATGCCAACGCCGCGGTGCGCGTGATGCTCGGCGAGATCTCGCGGCTGCAGACCGAGCCGGTCGACCCCGGCGAGATCGAGTCGGTGGCCGCGCAGTTCCTGACCAACTACTACGTCGATCAACAGACCAACGCCGCGCAGGCCGGGACGCTCGCGCGCGCGGAGATGCTCGGCGGCGGCTGGCAGCGATCGACGACGCTGATCGAGCGCATCAACGCGGTGACGCCGCTGGACGTGCGCCGCGTCGCCGCGCGCTACATGCGCCACATCCAGTTCGTCGTGCTCGGCCCCGACGACGACATCGAGCGCCCGATCTTCCTGCAGGAGCCGGGGCTGCCGGGACTGTCGACGCGGAGTCTGCTGTTCACGGCGCCACGGATCGCGGGGGGATGGTAGAGGCTCGGGGCGTGGGGCCTGAGGCTTGAGGCGTGGCGCGACGAGAGCAGATAGACAGACAGATAGGTAGATAAGCCGCAGATAGCGAGATAGCGAGATAGCGAGATGCCAGATAGTGCGATAGCGCGATAGTGAGATAGTGCGATAACTGGTCTCCCCGTGTCCCACCCCCTCGCGCCGTCGCCGCCGTTGCCGGTGCATCTGGCCGGTCTGCGAACGCTCGCCGAACAGACGCTGAGCCGCACCGCCGGCGCGCCGCTCATTGGCGGCAACGCGGTGCGCGTGCTGCGCGATGCGGCCGAGAACTATCCCGCGTGGGAAGCGGCCATGCACGGCGCGCGACGGACGATCCACGTGGAGATGTACATCTTCCACTTCGATCCCGTCGGCCGGCGCTTCGTCGAGCGCCTCGCGCAGAAGGCGCGCGAGGGCGTCACCGTGCGCGTCGCGTACGACTGGTTCGGCTGCGGCCTCAGCCCGCTGCGCGGTCTGTTCCGCCCGCTGATCGACGCCGGCGGCGAGGTGCGCGCGTTCAACCCGCCGTCGATCAAGACCGCGCTCGGCTGGGTGCGGCGCAACCATCGCAAGCTGATCACGATCGACGGCCGCACGGCCTTCGTGTCCGGCCTCTGCATCGGTCAAATGTGGGAAGGCGTGCCGGCGAAGAAGCTGCAGCCGTGGCGCGACACCGGCATCGAGATCGTCGGCCCCGCCGTCGACGAGGCGGAGGCGTCGTTCGCGGAGAGCTGGGCGTTGGCCGGCGGCGCCGCCGTGGACACGCGCGCCGGCGCGACGCCGAGCCCCGACGCCGGCTCCGTCAACCTCCGTCTGATTCCGACCGAGCCGTTCACCGGCAACCTGCTCCGGCTCGATCTCCTCGTCGCCAGCGTGGCCCGTCGATCGCTCTGGATCACGGACGCCTACTTCATCGGCACGGGCCCGTATCTCGAGGCGCTTAAGCGCGCCGCGCTCGACGGCGTCGACGTACGGCTGCTGCTGCCGCAAGGCAGCGACGTGGGCTGGGTCGTGCCGATCTCGCGCTCGCTCTATCGCCCGCTGCTCGAGGCCGGCGTCCGCATCTTCGAGTGGAACGGGACGATGGTCCACGCGAAGTCGGCGGTGGCCGACGGCCGCTGGGGACGGATCGGATCGACGAACCTCAACCTCAATAGTTGGCTGGGCAACTGGGAGCTCGACGTTGCGATCGAGGACGAAAGCGTCGCGAAGACGATGCAGCAGCACTTCGAGGAGGACTTGTCGCGCTCGACGGAGATCGTGATGCGCACCGCGCCCGCGGCGGCCACGTCGTCGCGCCGGGATCGAGCGCGGCCATTCGATGGCGCGACGCGTCCGCCGCGCGGCTCGCGCCGGATCGTCCGAACGGTGACCGGCGTCGGCCGCAGCATCGGCGCGGCTGTGACGGGCAACCGTCCGCTCGAGGCGTTCGAGGTCGTGCCGCTCGTCACCGTCGCCAGCCTGCTCGTCGTCATCGCCATCGTCGCCTTCGTCGCGCCGTTTCTCATCGCATGGCCGCTCGCCGCGATCGCAATCTGGATCGCCGTGTCGGTGCTCGTCGAGGCCTGGGCGGCGGGAAGGCGGTGAGGGAGGCTTGGGGCTTGGGGCTTGGGGCGTGGGGCGCCGCGCCGGGCCGGGCGGCCCGGCCGCCCTCCCGTCGCCCGAAGCCGTACGCCGGACGCCACCAGCCCGGCGC
>CAZNMF010000202.1:0-24248 GCA_964573795.1 uncultured Solibacteraceae bacterium | reverse complement strand
CCCAAAAGGGCTCGTCGGGCGGCTAACTGTGTGGGGGGGGCCCCCGGGGCCCGCCCGGACGATGCTCACATGCCCACCCCCATCGAATTCGGCCTCGACACCTTCGGCGACGTCACCGCCGACGCCGCCGGCAACCGCCTGCCTCAAGCGCAGGTCCTGCGACACGTCGTCGACGAAGCGATCCTCGCCGACCAGGTAGGCATCGACTTCATCGGCGTCGGCGAGCACCATCGCGACGACTTCGCGATCTCGGCGCCGGAAGTCCTGCTCGCGGCGATCGCGGGCAGGACGACGCGCATCGTGCTCGGATCGTCGGTGACGGTGCTGAGCTCGGACGATCCGGTCCGCGTCTTCCAGCGCTTCTCGACGCTGAACGCCGTGTCGAACGGCCGCGCTGAAGTCACGCTGGGCCGCGGCTCGTTCACCGAGTCGTATCCGCTGTTCGGCTACGACCTCTCGCAGTACGAGCTGCTCTTCGAGGAGAAGCTCGGCCTCTTCGTCGAGATTCTGAATCAGCAGACCGTGACGTGGTCCGGACGCACGCGCGCGCCGCTGAAGGACCAGACGATCTATCCGCCCGTCGAGCAGGGCCGGCTGCGCACGTGGGTTGGTGTCGGTGGCAGCCCCGAGTCCGTCGTCCGTGCCGCGCGCTACGGCCTGCCGCTCATCGTCGCGATCATCGGCGGCAGCCCGCGGCGATTCGTGCAGTTCACCGATCTCTACCGCAAGTCGCTTGCGCGCTTCGGCAAGCTCGAGCTGCCGATCGGCACGCACTCGCCCGGCCATGTCGCAGCCACCGACGCACAGGCGAAGGAAGAGATCTGGCCGCACTACGCCGCGATGATGACGCGCATCGGCCGCGAGCGCGGCTGGGCGCCGATGAGCCGCGAGCACTTCGAGCGCGAAGTGGGCCCAGATGGCGCGCTGTGTGTGGGATCGCCGGAGACGGTCGCGACGAAGATCGCCAACACGATCCGCGCACTCGGCCTGTCGCGCTTCGGGCTCAAGTACAGCGCCGGCACGCTGCCACACGAGACGCTGATGTCGAGCATCGAGCTCTACGGCACGAAGGTCATCCCGCTCGTGCGCCAGATGCTGAGCTGAACGCGCTTGTCCAGGTTTCACATGGAGACGTGGAGCACATGGAGAGGGATCGCGACCTGGCGGCCCGGCATCGCCGGGCCTTGAGACGGCCACGCGAGCCGCGAGACGTGAACGCCACAATGCGACAGACTCGCGCTCACGTCTCGCGGCTCGCGTGGTCGTCTTGCGCCGCGGAACGCGGCGCCCAGGTCGCGCTCGCCCTCCCCGTCCTCCATGCCTCCATGTGAAAACTGATCAGAGGCTCCTTGGACGACATCACCGCGGCGATGCCGACGCGGCGATCAACCAGCCGATGCCGCTCATGGCGAGCGCCTCGAAGACCGCGACGGTCTCGTTCGTCGTGCCCGGCGGCGACGCCAGCGCGCGTGGGATGTGCACGAGAAACACCCACGAGAAGATCATCGTGCCCGACAACACGCCTGCGAGCCAGCGCGTGCGACGGATCGTCACGCCAACGCCACCCGCGATGAGCGCGACTCCTGCGACAGAGACCCAGAACGTCGCGCCTGGTATCCACGACGGAATCAGCGACGCGACGAACGACACGTAGATGAAGTGCTGGATGCCGCAGAGCACGAGAAACGCGGCGAAGCACCACGGCCCGACGGACCAGCGCCGCGCGCGCACCGCGATCGATTCGAACGGCTTGGGTACTCGATCGCCTGTCGCGCCGCCGACGATCAGAAACGCCCCGCCGCTGAGCGCCAGAGCTTTGCCCGCGTTCGTCCACAGGCCGCCGAGCCAGGTGTCCGTCGCCGCGATCGGCAACGCCAGCAGGACGAATGACGACGCGAGCGCGAGGCCGAGGAGCCCGCCGACGAGGCGCGCGCGAACGTTGAAGGCCAGTGCGCTGCCGCTCTCGACCAGCAGCAGACCGACAATCCACACCCAGACGATGCGCGCCGGCATCCAGACCGGCCAGTGCGGCACGGCGCGCGTGACGAAGTCCCCCGCCGCGATCTGGATGACGCCGAACGCGGCGATCCCAATCGCGAACGAGACACGGCCGGCCGTGGAAAGCAGGCGGGACATCGACGCTCGGCCGAGCCTACCGGCATCGGCCGCCAGCCGATAGATCCACATCGACGGGGCCGCGTGCGGCCAATCGCACTGACCTGTTGCCTTTCTACATCGCCGCGCGTATAGTCATGTTGACTTTCAACAGAAGGACGGCCGATGGACTCGACGCTCTCGCCCGTGCCCTACGGCACGCTCGATCTCATGGTGCTCAAGACGCTCGACGGCCTGGGCCCGCTGCACGGCTTCGGCATCGCCCGCCGCATCGAGCAGCTCGCGCAGGGGTCGCTGTCGCTCAACCAGGGCACGATCTATCCCGCGCTCCTCCGCCTCGAGCAGCGCGGCTGGATCAAGAGCGCCTGGGGCGCCAGCGAGAACAACCGCCGCGCGCGCTTCTATTCGATCACCGCGAAAGGCCGCAAGCAGCTCGCCGCACAGGCGGAGAGCTGGGCGCGGACGGTCGCGATGATCGGGCGGCTGTTGGGGGATCAGACGTAGGCGTCGGCTAGGTCTGAAGACCAGGCCGACGCCGGGCTTGGGCTTACGACTTGCGGCTTACGGCTAACTTGTCCGCCGTCGCCGTGGCGAAGACGGACGGCTTGGGACATGTGGCTCGAGGCTTGGACGGCGTGGACGCGAATGTAGGCCGGGTCTTCAGACCCGGCGAACTGGATGCGAGGGGCTCGCTTTGACATCACTTCGTGCCGTCTTCACACGACTCGCCAGCCTCCTCACCCGTCGCCGTACGGACGCGCGGCTCGACGAGGAGATCGAGTCGCATCTCGACGCGCTCGTCGACGAGTACGAGGCGCGAGGCATGTCGTCCGACGACGCCCGTCGCGCGGCACGGCGTGCGTTCGGCGGCGTGATGCAGATGAAAGAGGCGCATCGCGAACAGCGGACGCTCGCGTGCGTCGGCCAGGTCGTCAGAGACCTTCGGCACGCTGTGCGCGGGGTCGCGCGGCGTCCGGGATTTGCGCTCCTGGCCTGCGTCACGCTCGCGCTCGGAATCGGCGCCAACGCAACGATATTCGGTCTCGCGAACGCGCTGTTGTTCAGACCGCTCCCCGTCCCAGACGGCAGTCGCCTCACCCTCTTCGCGCGCGTCTCGCAGGACGATGGCTCGGTGGTGCCGGCGTTGAGACCGGCCGAGCTCGACACGCTGCGCTCTGCGGCGACGGCCTGGTCGGACTTCGTGGGCTCGGCGCCGGCCATGCTCAGCTTCGAGAGCGCCGATCGGACCGAGCGCATCGGTGTGGCCTTCGTCACGGAGAACTACTTCGACGCGCTTCGACTCCGGCCGGCCGCCGGCGCGTTCTTCCACCTGAACGCGTCCAGTCCACGCGCCGCCGATCCCGTCTTCGTCGCGAGCTACGACTTCTGGCAGCAACGATTCGGCGGCGACGTCTCGAGCATCGGCCAATCCGTTCTGATCGGCGGCCGTCCCGCCACGATCGTCGGGGTCGCGCCACGAGGCTTTCGCGGCGACGCCGTGTTCGTCGAGACGAACGGATTCCTCCCGCGCAACGCGCCGGGCTTCAACGCGGGCAACCGTCCGATGCGCGTCCTCGGTTTCCTGCGGCCCGGCGTCACGCTCGAGCAGGCCAACGGATCGCTCGACGCGGTGTCCGACGCCATCGCGCGCGAGCGGCATGAGGCCTCGCAACACGTCGTCCTTCGCGCGTACCCGGAACGGCTCACGCGACCCAATCCTCACGCGGCGCGTCCGGCGATTGCGAGCTTGACGATCTTCGGCGCGCTGACCGGCCTCGTGCTCGTGCTGGCCTGCACGAACGTCGCGGGGCTGCTGCTCGTGCGCGCCGACGGCCGCCGCACGGAGATGGCCCTGCGGGCAGCGCTCGGCGCGACGCGCACGCGCCTGGCCGCGCATCTCTTCATCGAAGCGCTCGTCCTCGCGACGATCGCCGCAGCGGCGGGCGTGGTCATCGGTCACTGGACCTCGACCGGCCTGACGCTCGCGGGCGGCTTCGCGACGTTCGCGAGCCAGCTCGACACGATCGTCGACGGGCGCACGTTGATGTTCGCTGCCGCGATCGCTGCCGGGACGGCGCTCGTCGTCGGGATCTCACCTGCGCTTCGCACGGCACGCTGCGCGCCGCGCGATCTCGTCAGTCAGCATCTGACCGCGGCGCCGGCGCGCGCGCGTGGACGGACGCTCGTCATCGTGGCGCAGACCGCGCTCGCCCTGACGCTGCTCATCGTCGCCGGCCTCCTCACACGCAGCCTGATCTCCACGCGGGCCATGGCGTTCGGATTCGATCGTCGTCAGATCGTCGACTTCACCATGAACCCGGCGGAGAGCGGCCACGACAACCGCCGTACGCGCGAGCAGTACCGAGAGATCCTGGCCCAGGTCTCGACGCTTCCCGGCGTGACGGGCGCGAGCCTCTCGCAGACCGTGCCGATGACGTCGGAGCGCTTCTCCGAAAGCGGCATCGTCGCAGAGGGATCGCCGGTCGATCCGGCCGACACGACGCAGATCAGCTACGGCGCCGTGTCGGCGGGCTACTTCGCCACGCTGCGGATTCCGATCCTCGCCGGCCGCGCGTTCTCGGATGCCGACGACGATAGCGCTCCGCGCGCGGCCATCGTCAGCGCGGCCATGGCCGCGCGATATTGGCCGGATCGTCAAGCCGTCGGGCAGACGTTTCACATCGGCGATCGAACATCGCCGCCGGTGCTCGTCGTCGGCATTGCGGGCGACGTCAACAACTTCAGTCCGTTCCAGACGCCGGTGCCGTTCTTCTATCTGCCGCTGTCCCAGCACTTCACGCCGTTCGTGACGCTGCAGGTGCGCTCGGCGCTGCCCGAGTCGGCCGTCATTCAGGATGTGCGGCGTGCCATCCATGCGATTGCGCCCGATATCGTGCCGTTCGACGTGCGCACGCTGACGGAGGCGATCGATCGCGCGCCGGACGGCCTGCTGTTCTTCCGGCTCGGCGCCGGCATCGCAGCCGCGCTCGGCGGTCTCGGCTTGATCCTCGCCGTCGTCGGCGTCTATGGCGTGGTCGCGTACAGCGCCGGCCAACGCACGCGAGAGATCGCCCTACGCCTCGCTCTCGGCGCACGGCCGGGCGTCTTGCGGCGTGACGTGCTGCTCAGCGGCATGATGCCAGTGGGGATGGGCCTCGCCATCGGCCTGGCAACGACAGCCATCGTTGCGCGCCTCACCGCGAATCTGTACGTCGGCGTCAGTCCGCTGGATCCGCTGACGTTCGGTGCGGCTGTGCTCGTCGTCGCGCTCGCGGGCCTCGCCGCATGCGACGCACCTGCGCGGCGCGTCATGCGCGTCGATCCGATCGTGTCGCTGCGCGAGAACTGAAGCGGGGCGGCTCGGGCTTTACGGCCTACGGCTTACGGCTTACGGCTTACGGCCTACTTGTCCGCCGTAGCCGTGGCGAAGGCGGACGGCTTGGGACATGTGGCTCGAGGCTTGGACGGCGTGGACGCGAATGTAGGCCGGGTCTTCAGACCCGGCGAGTTGAATACGAGGGCTCGCTTTGACGTCACTTCGTGCCGTCTTCACACGACTCGCCAGCCTCCTCACCCGTCGTCGCATGGACGCGCGGCTCGACGAGGAGATCCAGTCGCACCTCGATGCACTCACCGACGAGTACGAGCATCGCGGCCTGTCGCCAGACGATGCCCGCCGTGCGGCGCGACGCGCGTTCGGGGGCGTGATGCAGATGAAAGAGGCGCATCGCGAACAGCGAACGCTTCTCCCCATCGGCGCGTTCGACGCGCTCGCACGCGACGGCCGCCGGGCAATGCGGCGCCTGCTGGCCACACCCGGCCCGACACTGTTCTCGATCGCGACGCTTGCGGTGGCCATTGGCGTCACGACGGCAACGTATTCGGTGCTGATCGCGATGTTCGGCGACATCTCCCGCGACATTCGCCATCCAGACTCGCTCGTCAGCCTGGCCAGCACCAACGGCGGCCTCGCGAGGACGGCCTCATCGGCGGACTACCGCGATCTGCACACGCAACAGCACAGCCTCACCGGCCTGGCCGCATCGGCGATGTTCTCGACGAACCTCGCCACACGCGGGTCATCGAGCCTCATCGTCGGCGAGCTGGTCGACGGCGCGTATTTCTCGACGGCCGGTGTGCTCGTGCGTATCGGCCGCGCCATCGGTCCCGATGACGACCGCGCGGACGCGCCACCGGTCGTGATGATCTCGGATCTGACGTGGCGCACGCGATTCGGCCGCGATCCCTCCGCTGTCGGAAGCCAGATTGCGCTCGCCGGTCGGCCTTTCACGGTGATTGGCGTCGGACCGCCCGGATTCGCTGGACTGCTGGCCGTGTCGATCGGCGCAAACATGGGTGCGGCGTGCTGGGTTCCGTTGAGTCACGCCGACGACGTCATGGGTCGTCTGGGTCCGGCAGCGGTCTCGCCGTCGCGTTCCGATCACCGCACGTGGCTGCAGGTGATCGGCCGGTTGAAGACCGGCGTCACGGTCCGTCAAGCCGCGGAGGACTTCAGCCTGATCGGACGGCGCCTCGATCGTGATCGGCCACTCACGTCCGGCGCAGCGTTCGTCGCGGCTGGTGTACAGCGCGATGGCGCATCAGCATTCGCACCCACTCGCGACTGGAGCGCCGTGTCGACATTCGGCCAGCGTCAAACGGCGGAGGTACGTCAGATGCGCCGGGTCCTCCTTGCCCTTCCGGTGCTCGTCCTGCTCGTGGCCTGCACGAATCTGGCCAATCTCGCGCTGTCACGAGGCCTCTCGCGCCGCCGTACGTTCGCGATTCGCCGCGCGCTCGGCGCGTCGCGGGCGCGTGTCGTGCGCGAAGAAATGATCGAGGGCGCCATCGTCGCCGTCGCGGGCGGCCTTGCGGCGCTGGCCGTCGCGCGCCTTCTGATTGCCGCCGCCGTTGGCGCCGTGCGCGGGCCGATCGCCGTGCTCGTGAGTTCCCTCGTGTCGCTCGATTTCCGGCTCGACCCCGTCGTCCTGCTGTTCGTCGCCGGCGCGACGGTGCTCGCGCTCGTTGTCGGGACGCTGGCGCCTGCGCTCCAGCTCTCACGCACCAGCGTCGCCTGCGCGCTCGGCCGCGACGCGGATACGAGCGCACCGCGCTGGCGAGGCCGCCGAAGTCTGATCGCGCTGCAGGTCGGCGCGTCGGTCGGCCTCTTTCTCGTCGCATTCGCCTCGATGACGTTCGTGCAGCGGACCGCAGCCGTCACGCAGGGTCCAAACGTCGATCATGTGGCGGTGGCGGGCATCCCATTCGAGCAGCAGCAGTACGACGAGACGCGCGCCCGCGAGACGCTCGATCGCGCGGTGCTGGAAATCCGCCGCGTTCCTGGCGTGGCCGCGGCGGGCATCGCCGCCGGCGTCCGAGGCGCGGCGCAGGGCGCCTTCCGCACGTATTCACGCTACGCCGTCTCGACGATGGACCAGCCGATCACTGGCGCGGCGGAAGGCCTCGGCGTCGACGCCACGATTGCGTCGCCAGACATTTTCCATATGGTGTCGCTGCCGACTACCAGCGGACGCGCGTTCGACGGCACGGATACCGCGTCTTCGGAGCGCGTAGCGATCGTGAACGAGTCGCTGGCGCGCGCGTGGCCGGAGTCGCTGGCCGGACCTGGCCAGCTTCTGTACATCCGCCGACAATCGCCCTTCGATCCGACGACGATATCGATCGCGCGCATCGTCGGTGTCGTCGCGAACGGCGGCGATTCCGCGCGGCGCAGCGACGCGCGGATCTATCTGCCGTTCACGCAAGCGTACGAGTCGAACGTCATGGTGCTGGCGGAAGCCGCGGGCGGATCGGCGCCGCCCGTGGAAGATCTTCGAGCCGCTCTCAGGCGAATCGATCCCAATCTTGCGACGCAGTTCGTCGTTCCGGGCGCGATGGTCATGGATGCGCTGCCGCGGCTCCTGCGTTCCATGGCCATCGCGACGAGCAGTCTCGCCGCGCTCGCGCTGCTCTTCGCGATGACTGGCCTCTACGGCGTGCTCTCGCACGTCGTCACGCACTGCACGCGCGAGATGGCGATTCGCGCCGCGCTCGGCGCGGATCGACGTCGCATCGCCGTGATGGTCTTGAAGGACGGCCTGCGGCCGGTCGTCGAAGGGCTCGTCATCGGCCTCGGCGTGGCGACGATCATTCGCACGATCATGCAGATGACCGTCGCACGCGGATTGTCGTCAATCGATGCGGCGGCCTTCGGGCTCGCCGCGGTGGTCCTCATTGCGGCCGCGCTGGCCGCCTGTTGGCTTCCAGCAAGCCGCGCGACGAAGGTCGATCCGAACATCGCGCTGCGGGATTTGTGAGGAGGCAGCAGATAGCCAGATAGCCCGATGCCGAGATAGTGCGATAGCGAGATAGTGAGCTAGCGCGATACAAGCGCTTTTCTAGTCGAGGTCGAAGTCCCGGCTCGGCTTGCTGACCGGCTCGTCGCGCGCCTGCTTCAGCGCTTCCTCGAAGCGGCGCGACAGCGCGTCGCCGCGCGTGCGCTCGGACTGGACGGCCTGCTCGAACAGCGACTCCCGCCGCGCCTTCTCTTCCGCGAGGATGCGGTGCGCCTCGTCGAGCTTCGGCTTGTCCGCGCGCTCCGGCGCGACGTGCCGGACGATGCGCTGGAGCCCAGCGTCGACGACGAGCGTGGCCTGACAGCAGGGACAGGCGACTTCGAATTCGGTTCGCAGCTTGGCCATGGCGCGCTCCTCGACTGGTTCGATGACTATGATACTGACATGACGGTTTCGAGGCGCGCCGGGCCGCGACGCGTGGCACCTGCACGTGGACGCGGCGCGGCGAATGGAGCTCCGTGTGTCTGACGCGCCGCGGCGCGCGGGCCGCGAGACGGCGGACCTCCGCGTCGCCACCTACAACATCCATCGCGGCCGCGGCATGGACCGGCGCGTCCGGCTCGAGCGCATCGCGGCCGTCCTCGCCACGATCGACCCCGACGTCGTCGCGCTCCAGGAAGTGATCGGCCCCGGCCTCACCGGCGTGGGCCACGCGGAGGAGCTCGGCGCCGCGCTCGGTATGGGCTGGGTCATGGCGCCGACACGCGAGCTGCGCCGCCATCAATTCGGCAACGTCATCCTCAGCCGGCATCCGATTCGGGAGCACGCGCGCATCGACCTGTCGTGGAAGACGTGCGAGCCGCGCTGCGCCCAGCGCGTGGCGGTCGATCTCGGCCCGGCGGGCGTGCTGCACATCTTCAACGCCCACCTCGGCACGGCGCTCCTCGAGCGCCGTTATCAAGCGCCGCGGCTCGCCGAGTGGATCCACGACCGACGCGTCGTCGGTCCCCGCATCGTGCTCGGCGATTTCAACGAGTGGGGCCGAGGCATGGTCGCCGACGTGCTGGCCGAGCGCCTCAACAGCGTCGACCTCTACCCGCACCTGCGGCGCCGGCGCACGTATCCCGGCTTCTTCCCCGTCCTGCACCTCGATCACATCTATTTTTCAGGACAGGTCGAGATCCGCCGAGTCGAGCTACCGCGCTCGCGCCTCGCGCTGGTCGCGTCGGATCATCTGCCGCTCGTTGCGGATGTGAGGATTGGGGAAGGGTGAGGGCGGCTTACGGCTTACGGCTTACGGCTTACGGCTTACGGCTTACGGCTTACGGCTTACGAGGGCAATATTTCGAAGTTCGAAGTTCGAAGTTCGAAGTTCGAAGTTTTCAATGTTCATGCCCTTCTTCCTCCGCCCCTGGCGGCACCGGCCCGACCGACTTGACCCACGCTTCGATCGCGGCCTTGTCCTGATCGGACAGACGCGCGTCGTGGTGCAGCGGGACGTAGATCCAGAGCGGCATCTCGCCCGTGCGAACCTGCTCGCCGATCTCGTGGATGGTCTTGATCTGCTTCGCGCTGCTGAGCTCGCCCCACGTCGAGAAGTTCACGTGCCGCCGGCCGTGGTGCACGTCGTCGGCGACGAGGAACGAGATCGGCGCGACCTTCGAGTACCAGGGCCAGACGGTCTCGTTCGAGTGGCAGTCGTAGCAGGCGCGGCGCAGGATTGCGTCGACGGCGGCCGACGCGTGGATCTCGCTCGTCACGGGCGGGTTCGTGCGATCGACGGAGATGAACTGCATCCCGACCAAGGCCCCGACGAGGACCGCCAGGGCGCCGCGCTTCGCCGTCCGGGAGAGCATCGACGCGCTCAGCCTTCTTCTTCGTAGTCGGAATGCGGCGGCGGCGCGAGACGGGTCGACGGCCGGAGCGCCTCGCGATGATCGTGAACCGCCATGCCCGCGACGTGGATCGCCAAGCCGCAGCCGGCGGCTTTCGCGGCGATGATCACGGACACGGGACTGCCTTCGACGCCCTGCCGGAAGCCCACGCGGCAGCCGCAGGCGAGCGTCGCGGTCAGGTCATTGGTCTTCTGTCGGGAATCGTTGGCCATTGTCGTCCGTTCAGAACATTGCCAGGATCTGCTGCTCGAACCAATCCCGCCCGTGGATGCCCGTGACCTTGGCTTGCACCGTGCCGTCGGCCCGGACCAGCCACGTCACGGGGATCACCTGCTCGGCCTCGTACGCGCGGGCGATGTCGGTCCGATCGCGCCCGACCAGCAGGGGATACGTGATTTTATGCTCCGTCGCATACGCGCGGATGTCCTCGGGCGGATCGTCGACGGAGACGCCGACGACGGCCAGCCCCTGGGCCTTGTAGCGGTCGGCGAACTCGACGAACCACGGCATCTCGGCCTTGCAGGGCCCGCACCATGTTGCCCAGAAGTTGATCAGAAGCGGCTTGCCTTTCAGGTCCGCCAGCTTCACGTCCGCGCCGTCGACGTTCTTGAGGACGAAGTCGAGATTGGCGCGAGCCGCCGCCTTGCCGCCGCCGGTGTCCGCATCCGCGCCCTGCGCGACGTCGGACACCGAGACGTTCCGGTTGCAGGCCGGCCACGCTGCCACGGCGACCGCCACGGCGGTTGCCGGAATCCATCGGTTGCGCCACCACGTCGTGCTCATGCCTGTCTCGCCCTCCACATTACTACAGTCGCCGAGACGGCCGGCTTCGCCAGAGGTCACGCTGTCCTCCGCGCGCGCGGCTGCGCACGCGCAGAGGGCCATGATGTCCGGTCGATCGCAGGGCACGCACTTTGCTGCATGGAGCGCGGACTTCGAGCGTAGACCGGCCTGTCGGCGTGGTGCGCGTCACACGTCCGCGCCGGGACGGCGGTGTAAGATGCCCGATACATCGTGGTCCCCCAGTTTCCTGCGATGTCGAGGTGACGATATGCGGATGCGCTTCTTGCGCACGCTTCTGTTGATCTGCGTGGCCGCGGCGTGGGCCGGACGGCCCGTGCCGGCCGCGGCGCAGACGCCGTTCGTGCCGTATTTCTTCCAGATTCCGCCGCATTACGATCGGTTCGACTGGCACATCTACAAGACGGACCACTTCGACATCTGGTACTACCCGTCGGTCGAGCCGCACCTCGAGCGCGTGGCGTCGTACGCCGAGAGCGCCTACCAGCACATCAGCGCGGATCTCAAGCACGACCTCGCGGAGCGCGTGCCGCTCATCGTCTTCAAGACGTCGAGCGAGTTCCAGGAGAACAACGTCTTCGGCGGCGAGACGCCGGAAGGCGTCCTGGCGTTCGCCGAGCCGGAGCGTCGCCGCCTGCTGATGCCGCTCGATCTGGCGCCCGATCAGCTCTACGACCTGATGACGCACGAGCTCACGCACATCTTCGAATTCGACATCATCCCGCGCGGCCTGATCAGCGCGTCGCTGCCCCTGTGGGTCGACGAAGGCCTGTCGGACTACATGACGGGCTCGTGGAACGTGCTCGATCTCGTGCAGGTGCGCGACGCCGCGCTCACCGACAACGTCCCGAAGATGAGCCACTTCGAATCGCAGCCGCTCACCACGCGGCTCCCCTATTCGATGGGGCACGCGGCGTTCGAGTTCATCGAGGCGCGGTGGGGCAAGGAAGGCGTGCGGAACTTCCTGTTCTCGCTGCGCAAGAACGTCCTGGGCAGCGGCGAGACGGCGTACGAAGAAGCGCTGAAGCTCAAGGCGGACGAGTTCGACGAGCAGTTCGACCGGTACATCAAGGACCGCTTCAAGCCCTTCCGCGACAAGGAGCGGCCCGCCGACTACGGCCGGAACCTCGCGCCGAATCCCGACAAGACGCCGTACGTCGACACGGCGAGCATCGAGCCGTCGCCGAGCGGCGACATCCTGGCGGCCGTCGTCGGCAACGTGCACGATCAGGAGTACGACATCATCCTGCTCTCGGCCAAGGACGGGCAGTTCATCCGGAACCTGACGAAGGGCTTCGACAAGGATCGCGGGTTCCAGCGCATCGAACAGGCGGGCGGCTTCCGCGGCAATCTCGTGCCGTGGATCGCCTGGGCCCCGATCGGCGACCATCTGGCGTACTTCGTCCGCACGGAGAAAGACGAGAGCCTGATCATCCAGAACGTCGTCTCGGGCAAGACCGAGCGGCGGCTGAAGCTGAAGGAGGTCAACAACCCCGAGTCGCCGTCCTTCAGCCCTGACGGCAAGAGCGTCGCGTTCTCGGCGATCCAGAACGGCATCACGGACATCTTCGTCGTCGACCTGGCCTCGGGCGCGCTGCGCAACCTCACCAAGGACGCGACGGCCGACTACGCGCCGGCGTTTGCGCCCGACGGCAAGTCGATGGTCTACACGGGCCGCATCGGGACCAGCGACAAGCTGTTCCGGCTCGACGTGGCGACCGGCGCCAAGACGCAGCTCACGTTCGGCAGCCACGACGACACGGGCGCCAAGTTCTACGACGACCACACGATCGTCTTCACGTCGACGGCGATCGACCCGGCCGTCACGCTGACGCCCGACGTCGCGCGCAACGGCAACATCCCCAACGTCTGGACGCTCGACCTGAGCACGAAGCAGCTCCAGCAGTGGACCGACACGGCCACGGGCAACGTCTCGCCCGTCGTGCTGCGCCAGACCGGCGCGCTGAAGGTGGCGTTCGTCACCTACTACAAGGGCCAGAACGGCATCCACACGGTGACCGGCGAGAAGCCGATCGCCACGGTCGCCACGGACGACTTCGGCGGGCCCGGGCCGATCTTCGAGTTCACCGCGCCCATCAGCCACACGCTGGTGCCGGACAACATCCACAAGAAGCGGCCGTTCGAGAAGATGACGATGATCGGCCGGCCGCCGCTGAACGTCGGCGTCACCAACAGCGGGACGATCTACGGCGACACGCAGATCACGTTCGCCGACGTGCTGGGCGACAAGCAGATCAGCTTCTACGCGCAGTCCGTGGCGCAGTACCGGACGACGGCGTTCACGTACGTGAACCTGGAGCGCCGCCTGCAGTACGCGCTGCAGGGCTTCTCGCAGGATCTGTTCTACTACGGCCAGAACGAGGGCGCGCTCTACGATCCGTCGCTCGCCCCGTTCATCACGCGCGACCTCGCCGAGTCCGTGCAGACGCAGCGCGGCGGCACCGCGTTCGCGATCTACCCCTTCAACCGCCGATCGCGCATCGAGGTCTCGTCCGGCTACATCTATCTCAACGAGCGGTACACCAACTCAGCGGTCCAGGCCGCCGCCGAGCAGTACCAGATCGATCAGTACGGCGCGTCGCTCCTGCGCCAGGGCCACATGATCCCGTTCGAGGCCAGCTTCATCAACGAGACGACGGTCTACCGCGAGTACGGCCCGCTGGCTGGCCGCGCGGTGAAGCTGTCCTTCAACACGTCCCCGGATTTCGGCTCGAAGTGGATCTCGCGCAACACCGTCGACATCGACGCGCGCCGCTACACGCGCCTCGCGGCCAACGGCGTCTTCGCCGTGCGTCTCAAGGCCATGAAGAGCTGGGGCCGCAATCCCGACTACATGTACTACGGCGGCAACTCCGAGATGCGCGGCTACGAGTACCTCGAGTTCCTCGGCAACAAGGGGTTCTTCGCCGACGCCGAGCTGCGCTTCCCGCTCGTCGAGGCGATGCTGACGCCGTTCGGCGTCATCGGCGGCCTGCGCGGCGTGTTCTTCGGCAACCTCGGGGCCACGGGCTTCAACACGCAGCCGTTCCGCGTCGCCACGCGCGGCGATGAGATCGTCTCGCCGCTGGCCGGGTACACGCTCAACGACGACGGCAGCGTGACGCCGCGGTACGGATCCCCGTTCGTGATGAGCGGCCTCCGTCTGCTCGACGGCCGCGCCTCCTACGGCCTCGGCCTCGAGACGTTCGTCCTCGGCTTCCCGATGCACTTCGACTGGTCGTGGAAGACGCTGTTCAACAAGACCTGGGAGGACTACCTGTTCCCCTCGTGCACGCAGACCAGCCAGACGAACGTCGACTGCCACCCGGACGGCAACCAGTTCCGGAAGATGAAGTTCGATTTCTGGATTGGCTATGACTTCTGACGCTCGTATCGCGCCATCTCACTCGCGCGCTATCTCACTATCTCGGCATCGGGCTATCTGGATATCTGCCTCTCGAGACATCCAGATAGTCCGATAGTCCGATGAGAAGCAGATAGCGCGATAACGAGATGCCCAGATAGTGCGATAGAGAGATAGCGCGATAGCGAGATACACGCGTCATCATGTCCCCCTCCCCCCGCTCTTCCTTCACCGAGACTGTCCAGGTCGTGCTGCCGAACGACGCGAATCCGATGGGGTTCGCGCTCGGCGGCTACGTCATGCACTCGATCGATCTGGTGGCGGCGATCGCGGCGTACCGGCACACGCGAGGGCTGCTGGTGACGGCGGCGGTCGACGGGCTGCAATTCCTCCACCCCGTCCGCGTCGGCGATCTGATCATCCTCCACGCGCGCGTGACGGCGACGTTCCGGACGTCGCTCGAGGTCGAAGTCGAGGTGTACTCGGAGGAAACGCTCACCGGCGAGCGGACGCTGACGAGCGTCGCGTATCTCACGTTCGTGACGATCGAGCAGGACGGCGTACGCGCCGAGGTCCCGCCGCTGGAGCTGGAGACCGACGAGGACCGCCGCCGCGCGGCCGAGGCCGTCGAGCGGCGGAGCGTGCGGCTGAGGATGAGGCGGAAGTAGGAACAGGCTGCAGTCCGCGGTCGGCAGACGGCGGACCGCAGACCGCTACATCTTCCTCAACCGCACGCGCCGGACGCTGTGATCGGCGCCCTTCTCCAGAATCACCCTCGCGCGCTCGCGCGTCGGCTGGATGTTCTCGCGCAGGTTCACGCCGTTGATCGACGTCCAGATCTCGCGCGCCGTGGCGGCGGCCTCGTCGTCGCTGAGCGACGAGAAGCGGTGGAAATACGATCGCGGATCGCGGAACACCGTCTCGCGCAGCGCGAAGAAGCGATCGATGTACCACTGCTCGACGTCGCGCTCACTCGCGTCGAGATAGATCGAGAAGTCGAAGTAGTCCGACACGAAGATCGGCGCGTCGCCGCGCTGCAGGACCGTCAGGCCCTCGACGATGACGATGTCGGGCCGGTCGACGACCTGGAACTCGCCGGGCAGGATGTCGTAGGCCTGGTGCGAGTAGACCGGCGCGTGCACGGCGCCCTCCGCCGCTTTGATCGCCGCCATGAACTCGATGAGCCGCCGCAGATCGTAGCTCTCCGGAAATCCCTTGCGCGTCATCAGCCCGCGCTGCTCCAGGTCGCGGTTCGGCAGCAGGAAGCCGTCGGTCGTGACGAGATCGACACGCGGATGATCGGGCCAGCGCGCGAGCAGCGTGCGGAGGATGCGCGCGAACGTGCTCTTGCCGACGGCGACGCTGCCGGCAATGCCGATCACGTACGGCGTCGGCGCCGGCAGGCTGCCCAGGAACGTGTCGGTGGCCTTGTGCAGCGTCTGCGTCGCGGCGACGTGCAGGTTCAGCAGGCGCGAGAGCGGAAGATAGATCGCCTCGACCTCGGCGAGCGACACGCGCTCGTTGATGCCCTGGAGCTCGGTGAGATCCGACTCGGTGAGCGTCAGCGGCGTCGCCGCGCGGAGCCGCGCCCACGCGGCGCGGTCGAAGTCGAGGTAGGGAGAAGACATGCGCGAGAGGACGGCCCCAGGGCCGTCCTCCACGAAATCGCGGGCTTACTTGCGGAAGTACGCCTGGTTCTGCTCGATGTAGTCCTTCCACTTGTCCGGGACTTCGTCCATCGCGTAGATCGCTTCCACCGGACACGCCGGCACGCACGCCCCGCAATCGATGCACTCGTCCGGATGGATGTTCAGCAGCTTGGCGGCCTCGAACTCGGGCTCGTCCTTGCGCGGGTGGATGCAGTCGACCGGACAGACGTCGACGCACGCCGTATCTTTGGTGCCAATGCAGGGCTCGGTGATGACGTAGGCCATTCGCTCCTCCGAAGTCGGCAGAGCCCGTTCGAGGCGGGCCAAGCCAGCCAACGGGCCGGACGTGCCGATCGGTCGTCACGCATTGTTACATGCCGTGCGCAGCGCTTCAACCGCGGGAACGTCGCGTGCCGCGCCGTGCAGTCCCGCCGCTGCCGGACCGCCAGAGGGAGTAAGATCCGACGAAACGTATGCGCCGGTGGCTCGGACCGTGCCTCGCGGGAGCGCTGCTCGTGGCGGCCGCGCCGGCGCGTGCCCGCGCGCAGTCCGGGGAGATGCCCGCACACGACGTGGAGCGTCGCGTCGCGATTGGCGGCGACCTCGGCATCACGATCGCGCCGGCCGACACGCGCACGTATTTCAACTACACCAACTACGACCAGGATGCGCTGCGCCAGGCGCGCCTGCAGCTCTACGGCGAATGGCACCTGCGCCGCGATCTGTCGATCGTCGGCGAGCTGCGCACGGAGAATCTCCAGGCCATCCGCGCGTCGGCGCTCTACCTGCGCTGGCAGCCGGAGGCGGTGCGCCACCTGTCGATCCAGATCGGCCGCATTCCGCCCGTCATCGGCGCCTTCGCGCGACGCGCGTACAGCCGCGACAACGCCGTCCTCGGCCTGCCGCTCGCCTATCAGTATCTGACCCCGCTGCGCCCCGACGCGCTGCCGAACGCCACCGGTGATCTGCTCGCGATGCGCGGCCGCGGCTGGCAGCCCGCGTATCCGTCGGGCTCGACCGAGCTTCGCCCCGGCGTGCCGCTCGTCGCCGGCTCGACGTGGGATACCGGCGCCGAAGCGAACTGGACGCGCCGATGGCTCGATCTGTCCGGCGCGGTGACGCTCGGCTCGCCCGCCGATCCGCGCGTCATCGACACGAACCGCGATCTGATGTGGTCCGGCCGCGCCGCGGCCACGCTGCCCGGCGGCGTCATCGTCGGCCTGTCGGGCGCGCGCGCCGGCTGGATTGCCGACGATGCGCTGCGCCTGACGCCGGCGGGACTCGACACGCCGCACACGCAGACGCTCGTGGGCGCCGATACGGAGCTCGGCGTCGGTCGCTGGCTCGTGCGCGCCGAGTGGCTGCGCTCGAGCTTCGACGTGCCGTTCGTGCTGTCGCCGAATCCGGTCCAGCGTCTGACGGCGCAGTCCGGCTTCATCGAGGGCCGCCTCAAGCTGCATCCGCGCGTGCAAGTCGGCGTACGCGTCGATCGCCTGACGTTCGGCCGCCTCGTCGATCCGCTCACGGCCGCGCCAGTCACCTGGGACGCCAACGTCGATCGCGTCGAAGGCGTCGTCGGCGTGCGCCTGTCGCGCAACCTCGAGATCCGCGCCGGCTGGCAGGAGAACCGGCGCGAGGGTCCGCGCGGCGGACGCCGAGGGCTGCCGATGGCCGGATTGTTGTACTGGTTCTGAGGTTCTGGGTTCTCAGTTCTGGGTTCGGGTTCAGGGGTTCCGAGTTCGAAGTTCAAAGTTCGCAGTTCGAAGTTCATACAATGCGATTGCCTTCGACGATCATCGTGACGTCCCTGCTGGCGCTGGCCGTTGTGGCTGCGCCGCGGGGCGCGCAGACGCCGCTCGGCGGGGGGACGATCCGCGGGCGCGTGAGCGTGCCGGACCAGACGCTCGTCGCGCCGCGGCCGTCGGTCGCCGGACTCGCCGGCCCGGCCCACGTGCCCGTCGACCGCCGGCGCGTCGTCGTCTATCTCGATCCCACGCCGGTGCTGACGGTGTTTCCCAAGACGCCGACGCGCGCGCGGATGGATCAGCGCGACGAACAGTTCATGCCGCGCATCCTGGCAATCACGACGGGATCGATCGTCGAGTTCCCGAACAACGACACCACCTTTCACAACGTGTTCTCGCTCTCGCGCGCGCGCACGTTCGATCTCGGCCGCTACCCGCCGGGCAAGAACGGCGCGATCCGCTTCGATCGCCCGGGCGTCGTGCCCGTGTTCTGCGACATCCACTCGCACATGAGCGCGTACATCCTCGTCTTCGATCACCCGTTCTTCGCCGTCTCCGACACGAGCGGCCGGTACGCGATCCACGACGTCCCGGCCGGCACGTACGTCCTGAGCGTCTGGAGCGAGCTCGGACGCGCCGAGCCGAGGCGGATCGCGGTCGGCGCGGACGCCACCGTCGAGGCCGACATGGACGTGAGCGGCGACGCGCGGTAGTCGTGCTCTCGTCGCTGACCAACCGCATCTTCGTCGCGAGCGCGCTGCTCGTCGTGCTGTCGACCGGCGCCGCGATCGTGTTCGTGCAGCGCGCCGTGTCGACGCGCGCGGAGGCGGACCTCACCACGCGGCTCGACGAAGCGGCCTCACTCGTCGACACCGTCAGCCACACGCAGTTCGCCGACTTCATCGTCAAGGCGCAGCTCGTCGGGAACCTGCCCGTGCTGCGCGGCGCGGCCGCCACCGACGACCCGCCGACCGTCCAGCCGATCGCGCAGGAGTACCAGCAGATGCTGCACGCCGACCTGCTCGCCGTCGTCGGACGCAGCGGCCGGCTCCTGGCGCAGGCCGGACGCGCCCCCATGCCGGCCGGGACGATCGCGGACATGGTTGCCGCCTGCCGCGCGCGGCCGGATCTCACGGCGTTCTGGCCGATCGAGGACGGCATCCTCCATGTGGCCGCGATCCCGCTCGAGTCCGGCGTCGACGCGCTCGTCGTCGGCACGCGGCTCGATCGCGATGCCGCCGAGGCCATCAAGGCCGTCACCGACGTCGAGATCGCATTCCTCCACGGATCGACCGTCGTCGCCGCCACGCTGCCGCTCGGACCGTCCGTGCACCTGCGCTCGATCGACGGGCGACCCGGCGTGTTTCTCGTGCCCGCGGGCGGCGAAGACTACATCGCGCGCCTGCAGCCGCTCGGCGCCGACCCTGGCGCTGACGCGCCGACGGCTCTCGTCCTGCGCTCGCGCTCGGAGCTGACGCGCTTCCTGAGCCAGTTGCGCTGGCGTCTGCTGGCCTCGGGCGCGGCGGCCGTGCTCGTCGCCACGCTGGTCGGCTACGTCGTCGCGCGCAGCGTCACGCGGCCACTTCGCGCGCTCACCAGCACGATGCACGACATGGCCGCCACGGGCGATCTCAGCGGCGCGCTCCCCGCGATCGGCCGATGGGATGACGAGGACGTCCGGGTCGTCGCGGCGACGTTCGGGCGCCTGACGGGCGCGCTCGATCGCTTCCAGCGCGAAGCGTCCGCCCGCGAGCGCCTCTCGTCGCTCGGGCGGCTGTCGGCGGTCATCGCGCACGAGATCCGCAACCCGCTGATGATCATCAAGTCGTCGGTGCGTGCGCTGCGGAAGTCGCCGGACGCGAGCGCGGCCGGCGCCGCGGTGAGCATCGACGAGGAAGTCGGCCGCGTCGATCGCGTCGTCTCCGGCGTGCTCGACTTCGCGCGGCCGATCGCCTTCGACCTCTCCTCCGCCGACCTCCGCGTCATCGCGCGGGACGCCGTCAACGCCGTGCTCGCCGGCGCCGACGACGTGCCGATCGTGCTGGAGACGAAGATGACCGCCGCGCCGCTCGAGACCGACGCCGAACGGCTGCGGCTCGTGCTGGTCAACGTCCTCACCAACGCCCAGCACGCCACGCGCGCGTTGGCGCCCGATCGGCGGCCCGCGACGCCGATCGTCGTGCGGCTCACCGCGGCGTCCGGCGGCTGGCGCCTCGCCGTCGAGGACCGCGGCCAGGGCATCCCGGCCGAGCACCTGCCGCGCGTCTTCGATCCGTTCTTCACCACGCGCAAGACCGGATCGGGGCTCGGCCTGGCGATTTCCCGCAATATCATCGAGGGGCTGGGCGGGACGATGACGATCGAGAGCCGGCCGGGCGTCGGGACGAGGGTGACGATCGAGCTGTCGCCACGCCGGACCTGAAGGGCCGGCGCTCCGACAAGCAACAAGGCCCGGCGCTCCGACAAGCAGCAAGGCCCGGCGCGCGCCGAGAAGCAACAAGGGCCGGACTCTGCTTTTCGGAGGGCCGGACCTTCAGGTCCGGCCTATCAACGTGAGGACCCGTGATTCGAGGATCATTCCTGCTCGTCGACGACGAACCGAAGATTCGCACGGCGCTGGCCGAGGCGCTGAAGGCCGAAGGCCATGACGTCGCGGCGACGGGCAGCCCGCGCGAAGCGCTGCGCTGGCTCGGCGATCGGCCCTTCGACGTACTCGTTGTCGACAACCTGATGCCGGAGCTAAGCGGCCTCGAGACGATCCGAGAGATCGTCGCGAGCGTGCCGGCCGCCGATCGGCCGGCCATCCTGATGATGACGGCGCACGCGACGGTCGAAAGCGCGATCGAGGCGATGAAGCTCGGCGCGCTCGACTACCTGCAGAAGCCGTTCGACATCGACGAGTTCCTGATCGTCGCGACGCGCGCGGTCGAGCACGCGCGGCTGCGCACGCAGCGCGACTACCTGATCACCGAGCGCGACGAGCGCTTCGATCACTACGGCATCCTCGGCGACAGCCGCGCGATCCGGGACGTGATCGCGCGCGCGCAGCAGGTCGCGCAATCGCGCAGCACCGTGCTCATCACGGGCGAGACCGGCACGGGCAAGGAGCTCGTGGCGCGCGCCATCCACGCGTGGAGCGCGCAGGCCGAGATGCCGCTGGTGCGCGTGAACTGCGCGGCGCTGCCCGACACGCTGATCGAGTCGGAGCTGTTCGGCCACGTGCGCGGCGCGTTCACGGGCGCGGTCGGCAACAAGAAAGGCCGGTTCGCGCTCGCCGACGGCGGCACGATCTTCCTCGACGAGATCGGCACGGTCGCGCTGTCGGTGCAGGCCAAGCTGCTGCGCGTGCTGCAGGAGCGCGAGTTCGAGCCGCTGGGCTCGGAGCAGACGATCCACGTGGACGTGCGCGTCATCGCTGCGACGAATCGCGATCTGGCGCAACTGGTGACCGAAGGGAAATTCCAGCAGGATCTCTACTATCGGCTCAACGTCATCCCGATCGCGCTGCCGCCGCTGCGCGATCGCCGCGAGGACATCCCGATTCTCGTCAACGGCTTCATCAAGCGCCACGCCTCGCGCGCGGGCAAGCGCGTCGACGGCATCGACGCGGAAGCGATGCGCGCGCTGGTCGGCGCGTCGTGGCCGGGCAACGTGCGCGAGCTCGAGAACACGGTCGAGCGCGCCGTCGTGCTCGCGCGCCGGCCGGTGATCACGGCCGGTGACGTGACGCTGGTCGGCGCCGCGATCGCGCCGGCCAGCGTGCTGCCGGGCCTGAACCTGAAGCAGAACCTGGAATGGACGGAGCGTGAGACCGTCCGTCAGGCGCTGGCCGCGTCGCGCGGCGTGAAGAAGGACGCCGCCGAGGCGATGGGCATCAGCCAGCGCGCGATGAGCTACTACCTCGCCAAGCACCGCCTGGGCGACGACCCCGCCTGATCGCGCGCGTAAGCCCTTACGCGCGCGGTAAGCCGGCGGCGCGTGGCCTGGCGAAAACGGTCGAGAGTGGCCGTGTTCGACGCGGCATCGACCTTGCCATAGTTACGCCGACGCGCGTTTTCCACGTTGCAGGAATTGCCCGGTGCTGCAGCGACTGGGACGCGCGCCACTCTTTTCCACGGATCCGGAAAGGGGGCGAGCCGGCGCGGCGGTCGGAACGATTGGGGGACCGACGGTGCTTCGGTATCGGTGCCGTTCCGAGGACGCCGGAACGATTGACCGGCCACTCGCGCGCCTCGCTCCCTTTCCGGTCCGCGGAGGAGGGACACGCCAAGCCTCAGGCCCCAAGCCTCGAGCCCCAAGCCCTCTCTTGGCGTGAGGCTTGTGGCGTGGGGCTTGAGGGCGAGCTCACTCCGCTGTCTCCCCCGGTTCCAACGCCAGCACTTCGATCCCCGAACCTGCGAGATGCTGCACCAGCGCCGCCGGCGTGCCGGTCAGCAGCGGAAACGTGCCCCAGTGCATGGGTACGACCTGTCTGACGCCAAGCCAGCGTGCGGCGGTCGCCGCCGTGTCCGGTCCCATCGTGTAGCGATCGCCAATCGGCAGGAAGGCGATGTCGGGGCGGTAGATCTCGCCGATCAGCTTCATGTCGCCGAACAGCGCGGTGTCGCCGGCGAAGTAGATCGTCGGCGCCTGCGGCGTACGCACGATGAAGCCGGCCGCGCCACCGAGGTACATGATCCGCCCGCGCTCGACCGTCGATCCCGTGTGCACGGCCTGGGTCATTGTCACGCTGACGCCGGCAATCTCCTGCGTGCCGCCGATGCCCATGTCACGCACGTCGGCGACGCCACGCTCCCGCAGGTACAGGCCGAGCTCGAACAGACACGCCACCGGCGCCCCGCTCGCGCGCGCAATCGCCGGCACGTCCGACGCGTGATCGTCGTGCCCGTGCGAGAGCAGAATCAGATCGAGCTTCCCGAGCGCCTCGGGCTTCGCGAACTTCGACGGACACTTCGGATTCCCGATCCACGGATCGAACGCAAGCCGCTGGCCCGTCGGCAATGTCAGGAGAAACGCGGAGTGGCCGAGATAGGAGATGGACAGAGACATGGCATCTCACTATCTCACTATCGCGCTATCTACTATCGCGCTATCTGGGATCGCGCTATCTGAACATCTGGTTATCTGCTGACACCGATGAGCAGATAGCGTGATAGGGAGATAGTCCGATCCAGATAGCGCGATAGAGCGATAGCGAGATAGCGCGATACACTGTTTTTGACATGCCGTCTCTCCCCTCCTCCCCCGCTCCCGTCCAGTTTCTGCGTGGCCGGCGCGTGAAGGACGCGGCGCTCAACCGCGAGCCGAAGCCGGACTGGCTGAAGGTCCGGGCGCCGGGGTCGGAGAACTACTTGCGGATTCGCGGGCTGATGCGGGAGCTGAAGCTGCACACGGTCTGCGAGGAAGCGCACTGCCCGAACATCGGCGAGTGCTGGCACCACGGCACGGCGACGTTCATGATCATGGGCGACGTCTGCACGCGCGCGTGCGGCTACTGTAACGTCCGGCACGGCGCACCTGCGGCGCTGGATCCGCACGAGGCCGACAATCTCGCCAATGCCGTCGCCACGATGGCGCTCGACTACGTCGTCGTCACATCGGTCGATCGCGACGATCTGCCGGACTTCGGCGCCGGCGCGTTTGCAGACACCATCCGTGCGATCAAGATGCGGCGGCCCGAATGTCGCGTCGAGGTCCTGATCCCCGATTTCCAGGGGCGTGAGACGCCGCTGCGCACCGTGCTCGACGCCCGGCCGGACGTGCTCAATCACAACACGGAGACCGTGCCGCGCCTCTACCGGCAGGCGCGACCCGGCGGCAAGTACGATCGCGCGCTCGAGCTGCTCCAGCGCGCGCGCGCGTGGGCGCCGGACATTCCGACGAAAACTGGATTGATGGTCGGACTCGGCGAGACGATCGACGAGGTCGTCGCCGTGCTCCGCGACCTGCGCGCCGTCGATTGCCAGATCCTGACCGTCGGCCAGTACCTGCGGCCGTCGCTCGCGCATCTGCCGATGAGCCGTTACTACACGCCGGACGAGTTCCGCGAGATCAAGCGCGTCGCGCTCGATCTCGGCTTCGGCCACGTCGAGTCCGGCCCGCTCGTGCGCTCGTCCTACCACGCGCACGAACAAGCAGACGCGTACGGCGCCAAAGGCCACACAAGTTAAAAGTCAGAAGCTCGAAGCCAGAAGTCAGGAACCTGGACGTTGCCTGCGCTCTGGCTTTTGGCTTTGAACTTCTAGAGCGTTTTTCACATCTGTACAGGAACGCGATAGCCGGCGTGGCGGATGAAGTTGGTGCATTCGCTGGGCGCGAAGAGATCGAGGGCGAGCGCGACCAGGGCGTTGACCGCATCGAAACTGCGTGGCCGAGCCGCGCGC
>CAZNMF010000201.1:0-28743 GCA_964573795.1 uncultured Solibacteraceae bacterium | reverse complement strand
CGCGCGCGAGCTCGGCGGCGAACACCTCGTGGACCTTGTGTCCCCACGGATCGAGCGAAACGATCTTCGACGGATCGCTCCACGATGGAAACGGCCCGATGGTCGCGACCGGATCCGTGTTCGTCAGGTCCGGTCGATGATCGGGGTCCATCTGTCCCGCCGCCATGGCCAGTGCGCGATAGATCGTGTAGCTGCCGCTGTGCGAGCCGATCGCGTTGCGCTGCAGCTTGTTCGTGAACGTCGCGATGACCGGCCCGCGCTGCCGCGGGTCCGGATGCCCCCACTCGATCGTGGGGCTTTCCTTGTAGATGAAATGCGGATGCGACGTCAGCACGATGTGCGACTTGCGGGTGGCATGTGACATGGGGCCCAGACCTTCCGTGCGGCGGCCGGCGAGAACACGCATAGAATAGCGCGCCAAGCCCATGACTCAATCACGCCCGACTGCGGCGCAGCTCGTCGATCGCATCAAGGCCACGCTCGCCTCGTCCGACGTCACGTGGCGCACCGAGACGGTCGACACGTTCAAGGCCGGTGATCCGGACACGGCGGTGAGCGGCATCGCGACGACGTTCATGGCGACGTTCGACGCGCTCCAGCTCGCCGTCGCGGCCGGCGCGAACTTCGTGATCACGCACGAGCCGACGTTCTACAACCATCAGGATCAAACGACGGCCCTCGTCGACGACGCGGTGTATCGCGCGAAGGCCGCGTTCATCGCGGACCATCGGATGGTCATCTTCCGGTTCCACGATCACTGGCACGCGCGGCGGCCGGAGGCGATGCGTCTGGCGCTGACGCGCGCGATGGGCTGGCCGCAGACGCCCGGCGTACTCACCATTCCGCCGACGACGCTCGGCGCGCTCGCCGCCGATGCCGCGCGCGCACTGAAGATTCACTCGATGCGCGTCGTTGGTGACGCCGCGACACCCGTGAGCCGCGTCGCCATCGGCGTCGGCTACGGCAATCCGCAACTGAACGCCAACGTCGACGCCGTGCTGACCGGTGAGTCGCAAGAAGCCGACAGCGCATGGGACAACGCGGAGTACGTCATCGACGCGGCGTTCACCGGCGGCCCGAAGGGCCTCATCCTGCTCGGTCACGAGCGCAGCGAGCGTCTCGGCATGGACGAATGCGCGACCTGGCTGCGGACGTTCATCAGCGACGTGCCCGTCACCTTCGTCGAGCCCGGCGAGCCGTTCACCGACATCGCGCAGTGACGGACGTACGTCGCCCGTAGCCCGTCGCCCGCATCCCGAGAACTGGTATCATCGCAACTCGCCGTCGGCGCGATTGTCGCCAGTCCACTCAAACAGGCATCAGATGCGTCCGTCGCCTGCGACGAGCCCGTTCATTCACATCGATCCGCGACGGCCGGACGGATTACAGACGCAGATCTATCAGGCGATTCGCCGCGCGATCCTCGACGGTACGCTCGCGCCGGGCGCGCGGCTGCTGTCGTCGCGCGCGCTCGCCGACGACCTCGGCGTCTCGCGGACGACGACGCTGTTGGCGTATGAACAGCTGACGGCGGAAGGCTATCTGACCGCGCGTCATGGCGCAGGGACGTTCGTCGGTCACGAATTGCCGGACGATCTCCCTGTCGTCCGCGCGCACGCGGTGCGCGAGACGGCGACGCATCCGCCGCTGTCGGCGCGCGGGCGGCAGTTGGCGGCGCTGCCGGCCGCGGCGCGACGCATTCCCGGTCCACCGCGTCCGTTCCGCCTCGGCATTCCAGCGATCGATCGGTTCCCACATCGGCTCTGGACGCAGCTCGTCACCCGTCGTCTACGCCGCGCGACGCTCGCGCAGCTCGACTACGGCGATCCCGCCGGCCAGTTCCCGTTGCGCAAGGCCATCGCCGCACACGTCAGCACGGCGCGCGGGACGACGTGCACGGCCGATCAAGTGCTGATCGTCGCGGGCGCGCAGCGCGGGCTCGAGCTGATCGCGCGCACGCTGCTCGATGCGGGCGACGAGGTCGCGATCGAAGAGCCTGGCTATCCCGGCGCCTGGAGCGCGTTCATCGACGCGGGCGCGACGCTGCGGCGCGTGCGCGTCGACGAGCACGGCCTCGACGTCGTGACGCTCGATCGCGCGCGCCGGCGATCGCCGAAGCTCGCGTACGTCACGCCCTCGCATCAGTTTCCGCTGGGTGTGACGATGAGCCTGCCGCGGCGACTGGCACTGTTACGCTGGGCGCGCGAGCGCGGGGCCTGGATCGTCGAGGACGACTACGACAGCGAATATCGCTACGGCGCGCGGCCGGTGCCGTGCCTGCACGGCCTCGCCGCCGACGGGCGTGTGATCTACGTCGGCACGTTCAGCAAGACGCTATTTCCGTCATTGCGGCTGGGATTCGTGATTGTGCCGGCCGATCTGCAACGCACGTTCGTCGCGATTCGCAGCTCGTCGGATCTCCATCCGCCGGCGATCGATCAGCTCGTCGTGGCGGATCTCATTGCCGACGGCCACTACGATCGTCATCTGCGCCGCATGCGCGCGGCCTGCCGCGAGCGCCTCGACGCGCTCGCGCATGCGATTCGACGCCGTGCGTCTGGTGCGTTGCACCTGCGCCCCGTTCAGACGGGCCTGCACGCCATCGTCGACGTCGCGCCGGACATCGATCTCGACCGGCTCGTCGTCGAAGCCGTTGCCAATGGCGTCGAGCTGATGCCGTTGTCGGCGTATTTCCTGGAGCGCACGGCCGCGCCGCAGGCAATCGTTCTTGGATTCGGCGGCGTCGATCCACATGCGATCGATCGCGGCCTGGAGAATCTCGCGCGTGCGATCGACGCGAGCCGCAGTGTTACAGCTGCCTCGGCGCCACGCGCGAGGCGACCAGCGCGGTCGGCAGTCCAATCCCGAATGCGTGGATGAGCAATCCGTTCGTCGTGCCGAACACCGTGAATGGCGGCACGACGCCAATCGCCGACAGCGGGATGACGACGAGGTTCATGACGAAGAACGCGACGACGCCGTAGAGCAGGCCGTAAACGAACGGCCGTCGCTTCAACCCTGGCAACAGCCAGTGGCTGACGACAACGTACGTCGTGACGATGCCGAGCGCGACGGTGTAGTGCAGGAAGAAGCCGAGGATCGCGGCAGGCGTACCGCCCGTGGCCGCGCGGCTGCCGAGCACGCCGCTGGCAATCGTCCGGAAGATCCGCGCAGGCGTGGCGCCGTTGCGAAGGCCGAAGACGACGAGCGCGTCCAGCGCGTCGAGCGTGCCGACGATCAGCGTGCCGATGAGAATGGCGCGAGCGACGGTGAGCGACGACGAGTTGCGCATACTATCCGCGCATACTCGTCGAGCTCATGCACCTGCGGTAGATCCAAAGCGTGCGCGATCCGTCGGGCCACTCGCGACTTACCGCGCCACGACCTCCAGCTTCGCGTTCTGCAGCGTGTCGGAGTTCGTGCCGACCATCACCGTGAACGTGCCGGGCTCGACGACGCGCGTCATGTCGCGGTTGATGAGCGACAGCTCGCGCGGGCCGAGCGTGAACGTCACCGTCTTCTTCGCACCCGGCGCGAGCGACACGCGCTCGAAGCCGCGCAGCTCCTTCACCGGCCGCGTCACGGAGCTCACGTCGTCTCGCAGGTAGAGCTGGACGACTTCGTCGCCCGCACGCGAGCCCGTGTTCGTCACGTCGACGGTCACCGTCGCCTGACCGGCGGGGCCAATCGTCGCCGGCGACACGACCGGCGCCGACACCGTGAACGTCGTGTAGCTCAGCCCGTGGCCGAACGCCCACTGCGGCCCGCGCGGCATGTCGAGATAGCCGCGATACGACGTCGGCCGGCGGTTGTAGTAGTCCGGCACCTGCCCGGCGTCGCGCGGAATGCTGATCGGCAGCTTGCCGCTGGGATTCACGTCGCCGAACAGCACCTCGCCGATCGCCGTGCCGCCTTCCTGGCCGACGTACCACGCTTCGACGATCGCGTTCGCACGCTCGGCCAGCTTCGGCATCGCGACCGGACGTCCGTTGATCAGCACGACAATGACGGGCTTGCCGGTCTGCAGCATTGCGTCGGCGAGCTCATCCTGCTGGCTCATGAGATCGAGATTCGCCATGTCGCCGAGGTGATTGTCGGCCCACGCCTCGCGCGAGGTGGACTCGTTGGTGCCGATGACGAGGACGATCGCGTCGGCCGTGCGCGCGACCTTCACGGCGTCCTGGATGCGCTGGCGGTTCTTGACGGGATCGGCGAGCTCGACGGTGTCGCGCGCCCAGATCGGCTCGGACTCTGTGATGCGCGCACCTTCCGCGTAGACGATCTTCACGCCCGCGCCCGCGGCCGTCGTGATGCCCGACAGCACGTCCACGCCGCGTCCCGGATCCTGCGAGTAGCCGCCGAGGTGAATCCCCTTCGCGTTGGGGCCAATCACCGCGAGCGTCTTGATTGCCGATCGATTGAGCGGCAGCGCGCTGTTGCGGTTCTCGAGCAGGACGATCGACTTGCGCGCCGCCTCGAGCGCCAGCGCCTGATCGTCGGCCGTGTTCGACACGCGCTCGGCTTCATCCACGTCGACGTACGGATGCTCGAAGAGGCCCGCGAGGAACTTCGCCTTCAACACGCGCGCGACGGCGGCGTCGACGTCGTGCTCGGACACCTGGCCAGCCTTCACGAGCGCCGGCAGCGCCTTGTACGCGTCCGGATCCGGCAGCTCGATGTCGACGCCGGCCGCGAGCGCCTGCTTCGCCGCGTCCTCATTGTTGGCGGCCACGTGGTGCTGGCTGATGAGCTGCGCGATCGCGTAATAGTCCGAGACGATGACGCCCGTGAAGCCCCACTCCTGCCGAAGCACCTTGTCGAGCAGCCACGTGTTGACGTGCGAGGGCACACCGTCGATCTCGTTGTAGCTCGGCATCACGAAGAACGCGTTGCCTTCCTTGACGGCGGCCTCGAACGACATCAGCAGCTCGGATCGCAGCAGCCGCTCGGGGATCAGGCTCGGCGCCGTGTTGATGCCGCCCTCGTGCGAGCCGTGGCCGCTGAAGTGCTTCAGCGTCGCGAACACTTTGTCGGATGCGAGCGGCAGGCTGCGGCCTTGATAGCCGCGAATCGCGCCGAGGCCGAGCTGCGTCACGAGATAGGGATCTTCGCCGTACGTCTCCTCGACGCGGCCCCAGCGCGGATCGCGGCCGAGATCGATCACCGGGCTCAGCACTTCCGTCACGCCGCGCGCGCGCGCCTGCCGCGCGGCCACCGTCATCACGCGCTCGAGCAGCGCCGGATCCCACGTGCTCGCCAGCGCCATCGGCACCGGGAACATCGTCGCCTTCGGCGCGACGAGCCCGTGTAGCGCCTCTTCGTGGAACATCACCGGAATGCCGAGGCGGGTGTTCTCCTTCACCCATTTCTGAATCGCGTTGGTGAACTCGGCCTCCTGCCGCGGCGACCGGACGCGCGGGCCGACCGGGGTGCCGGCGATCTCGCTCGGACGCGAGATCTGGCCGAGGCCCTGACTCAGCAACTGCCCCGCGGTCGCCGGCGTGAACTCGCCGTTCGCGTCCTGGATCGCGTTCTTCGTGTTCCAGACGCCGATGAGCTGCGCGACCTTCTCGTCGAGCGTCATGCGCGAGAGCAGGTCGGCGACGCGATCGTCGACGGGCAGCGCCGCGTTCATGTACGGCGGTGGCGCCTGTTGGGCGACGAGGAAGGCGGAACCGGAGACGACAAGCAGCAGGAGGACGATCGGCATCAGACGACGCATCGCAGAAGGCTCCCAACGCGGCCACCGGGCCGCAAATGCTTTCGAGTGTGGAAACGCTACCACATTGCGGACTGCGGTCCGCAGTCCGCAGTCTGCGGGCTGCGGGCGACGGGCTACGGACGCCGGAGCTCTTCGGAGGGGCGGACCTTCAGGTCCGCCCGCTACAGGCCCGAACCTGAAGGTTCGGCCCTCCGAAAACCGAATAATGTCGCCCTGGTCGCCCTCGTGCATAATGCGCGGCACCGGCAAAATGGACTTCGAACTTTGAACTTCGAACGTCGAACTTAAGCCTCCTCCGAGGTGCGCCATGCAACGACGAGACTTTCTGATGACGACGAGTGCCGCGCTGGCGGCGATGGGCGTGCGGATGCACGCGTCGGCGCTGCAGGCGTTTCAGCGGCCCGCGTCGCCGTTCGCGCGCTTCGACACGCAGGCGCGCGCCCTGCTCGCGCGCATGACGCTCGAGGAGAAAGTCGGCCAGATGGTGCAGGCCGAGTTCTCCGCGCTGAAAGATCCGGCCGACGTGCAGACGTACTTTCTGGGATCGCTGCTCGCCGGCGGCAACGGCGATCCGAAGAGCGGCAACACGCTGCTCGACTGGACGAGCGCGTACGACGCGTTCCAGTCACAGTCGCTGAAGACGCGGCTGCGGATTCCGCTGATCTTCGGCGTCGATGCGCTGCACGGCCACAACAACGTCCTCGGCGCCGTCATCTTTCCCCACAACATCGGCCTCGGCTGTTCGCGCAATGCGTCGCTCGTCGAGCGCGCGGCGCGTGTGACGGCCGAAGAGATGCGCGCGACCGGCGTCAACTGGGCATTCGCGCCGTGCGTGGCAGTGCCGCGCGACGATCGCTGGGGCCGCGCGTACGAGGGCTACGGCGAATCGCCCGACCTCGCGCGTCTGCTCGGCGAAGCGGCGGTGCGCGGACTACAGACATCGAATCTTGCAGGCGCGACGAGCGTCGCCGCCTGCGCGAAGCACTTCGCCGGCGACGGCGGGACGACGTTCGGCACGGGCACGCCGGTCCAGAATCATCGCTATCTCGATCAGGGCGACACGCAACTGTCCGAGACCGACCTTCGCGACATCCACCTGCAGGGCTACGTCGGCGCGATCGACGCGGGCGTCGCGACGATCATGCCGTCCTACAACAGCTGGAACGGCGCCAAGGCGTCCGGCAGCACACAGCTGCTCACGGACATCCTGAAAACCGGCATGGGCTTCGACGGGTTCCTGATCTCCGACTACAACGCCGTCGATCAGCTGCCCGGCGACTACAAGAGCCAGATCGCGCAGTCGGCCAACGCCGGCATGGACATGTTCATGGTGCCGGACAAGTACGCGCAGGCGCACGGCCTGCTCGTCGCGCTCGCGAAGGACGGCACCGTGCCGATGACGCGGATCGACGATGCGGTCGTGCGCATCCTGCGGGTGAAGATCGCGATGGGCCTGCTCGACGCGAAGCGATCGCCGCTCGCGAATCGATCGCTACACAAGACGTTCGGATCGGCCGCGCACCGGCTCGTCGCGCGCGAGTGCGTGCAGCAGTCGCTCGTCGTGTTGAAGAACGACCGCCAAACGCTGCCGCTGTCGAAGACGGTCACGCGCATCCACGTGGCCGGCAAGAACGCGGACAACATCGGCAACCAGTGCGGCGGCTGGACGATCGACTGGCAGGGCAAGAGCGGCGACGTGACGCCGGGCGGCACGACGATCCTGGCGGCGATCCGATCGGCCGTCTCCTCCTCGACGCGCGTGAGCACGTCAGTCGACGGCACGGGCGCAGAAGGCGCCGACGTCGGCATCGTGGTCGTCGGCGAGACGCCGTACGCGGAGTTCATGGGCGACGTGCCGGATCTCGTGCTCGCCGCCGAGGACGTTACGGCGATTCAGAATGTCGCGCGCACCGGCATCCCCGTGGTCGTGCTGCTCGTCTCCGGCCGGCCGCTGGCCGTCGAGCCGATCCTGTCGAGCTGTCGCGCGCTCGTCGCCGCGTGGCTGCCGGGCACGGAAGGTCAGGGCGTCACGGACGTGCTGTTCGGCGACGTGCGTCCCACTGGCAAGCTCTCGGTCTCGTGGCCGCGGCAAGGTCAGGGACCGGTGAACGTCGGCGACAAGACGTACGACCCGCTGTTTCCGTACGGGTTCGGGCTGTCGTATTGAGGCGTATTTTCGAATTTCCTTTCGGAGGGACGGACCTTCAGGTCCGCCTGCTGTGGCCGAACCTGACCACCTCCGCCAAGGCTGCGGTGGTTCGCCGAAGCCTTGCGCGAAGGCGAAAGGTTCGGCCCTCCGAAGGGCTTCCCCCGATGTGCGATGATCGATCGGCATGCACATCACGATGATCAAAAAGCGGCTGCGGGACGGGACGGAATGCCGCAAGTGCGCGGAGGCGACGGCGCACCTCCAAGCGCGCGGCCTGTGGGATCGGATCGACGACATCGTCTGGGCGCACGAAGACGATCCGGGCAGCGCCGGCATGGCGCTCGGACAGCAGCTCGCCGTCGACCGCGCGCCCTTCTTCATCGTCCGCGACGGCCGCGGTGAGTCGGTCTACACGAGCGTGCTTCAGCTCGTGCGCGAGCGATTGGGGCAGGACGTCAGCGCGCAGGAACAGGCGGCCGCGATCGATCCGGACGACGTCGGGGGGATCTGAGCAACGACGAAGATACGAGACACGAGAAAAGTTACAAGTTAAAAGCCAAAAGCCAGAAGTCCTGGAACCTGCATATGTTCCTTACTTCTGGCTTCGAACTTTTAACTTGTCCCGCGTCAGCTTCTTCCCACGTTTCCCGCGTGCAGGCCGCACTCCTTCTTCGTCTCTTCCTCCCACCACCAGCGGCCTTCGCGCTCGTGCTGGCCGGGGTTGATCGGACGCGTGCACGGCTCGCAGCCGATTGAGACGAAGCCGCGATCGTGGAGGACGTTGTACGGGACGTCGCGCTCGCGGATGTACGACCAGACCTGCTTCGACGTCCAGTTGCTCAGCGGATTGAACTTCACCAGCGGCCGATCGGCCGTGCCGAACGTGCGATCGAGCTGGATGACCGGCACGGCCGTGCGCGTGCCCGGGCTCTGATCCTTGCGCTGGCCGGTCACCCACGCGCGCAGCGGGTGCAGCGCGCGCACGAGCGGCTCGACCTTGCGGATGCCGCAGCACTCCTTGTGCCCATCCTTGTAAAACGAGAACAGGCCCTTGTCGCGGACCAGCTTCTCCACCGCGTCCGCGCGCGGGAACATGACGTCGATGTCGACGTCATAGTGACTCCGCACGCGATCGATGAACTGATACGTCTCCGCGTGCAGCCGGCCCGTGTCGAGCGAGAACACGCGAAACGGCATGCCGATGGCCTTCGCCATGTCGATCAGCACGACGTCTTCGGCCCCGCTGAAGGAAATGCCGATCTCCGGCGAGTACTCGGTGAGCGCCAGCTCCAGGATTTCGCGCGGATCGCGCGTCGCGTACTCGGCGGCGGCCGCCGCCACGTTCATCAGATCGAGGGCCATGACTCTCCCGCAGCGCGGCCGCGAGGCCGCGCTGTTCTGGACCGTAACACGCCGGACGACGGCTCGCAAGGCGCGGCGTCAAGGCGCGCGACATCGCGGGTAGACTGTGAGCGCCCCAACCCAGGAGCCCCATGCGTCCTCGCGTCCTCACGCCGATTCTCACGCTCGGCCTGGCCTGTCTGATCTCGCTGCAGGCCTCCACGCAGTCCGCCCAGCTTCGCATCGTCCAGGCCGCGCCGACCGGCGAGATTGGACAGCTCAGCGACGCCAACGAGATTCGCATCGTCTTCTCCGAGCCGATGGTCGCGCTCGGCCGGATTCCCTCGAATCCGACGCCGTCCTGGATCACGATTCAGCCGGCGATTCGCGGCACGTACCGCTGGTCCGGCACGACGATCCTGATCTTCACTCCCGATCCGGAGACGCCGCTGCCGAACGCCACGCGCGTCACGGTGACGATCGACGGTTCGGCGACGAGCGACGCTGGACGAGCACTCGGCCAGCCGTACCGGTTCACGTTCACGACGCCGACCGTGCGGCTCAGGTCGATGCGCTGGTATCGACGTCAGGATCGCTTCGATCGGCCGGTCGTTCTCGTCCTGAATTTCAATCAACGCGTGCGGGCCGAGGACGTCCTCGCGCACGCGCAGGCGCGCTACGAGCCGCACGACTGGGATGCCCCCGTGCTGAGCGAGCGTGCGCGGGCACGCTTGACAGCCACCGAGCCCAACGGCGTGGCCGCCTTCGACGCGCGCGTCGCCACGGCGCGGCAGGCAGCCGCGCGGCGCGATCCCGTTGCACTCCGCGCGACGACCGACTGGGATCGCGAGCGGTTTCCGCCGAAGGACACGATGGTCGTGCTGGAGACGACGACCGTGCCGCCGCCGGGGACGTGGATCGAGCTGACGATCGACGCGCAGATGCCCGGCCTCGAGGGCAACGCGCCGCCGCCGCAAGCGCAGCGATCGACGGCCGAGCTCGATCCGGTGTTCTTCGCGTACGGCTTCGCGTGCGAGAGCGCCTGCGATCCGTCGGGCTACAACGGCCTGCGCTTTTCGGCGCCCGTCAACGTCTCGCGCTTCGCGACCGCGTTGTCCGTCCGCGACGTCACCGTCGCGGCGAACGAGCAGCTCATCAGACAGAAGACCGCCGTGCCCGCGACGTCGCTCGACACCGAGACGTCGCCGGGCCTCGAGGACGCCGGCTACGAGCGCCAACCGCCGGCGCGCACGTTCGCGTATCGCCTGCCGCCCACGCTGCAGGCGCGCGACGGACAGACGCTCGGCACGCCGTGGATCGGCATTGTCGAGAACTGGCACGAGCGCGCGTTCACGAGCTTCGGCGACGGCCACGGCGTCTGGGAAGCGAGCGGCGGGCCGCAACTGCCGTTCTACGCGCGCAACTTCCGCGACGTCACGCAGTGGCTCGCGCGGCTCGATCCGTCCGACCTGATGCCGCGCATCCTCGCGCTGGACAAGAACGATTTCCGCGACGTCCCGCCGGGCGCGGGCACGGCGCGGCGGCTCAACGTCACGCCCGACGCGACGCAGTCGTACGGCATCGATCTGCGGCCCGTGCTGCCGACCGGCACGGGGCTCGTGTGGGCCGGCGTGCGTCCCGGCGAGCCGATTCCGCAGGCGGATCGCGCAGTGCCGGCGGCTGACGCGGACCGATCGTCGATCGTCCAGGTCACCAATCTCGGCCTGAGCGTCAAGGACAGCCCGCAGTCGACGCTCGTCTTCGTCACGCGTTTGGACACCGGCGCCGTCGTCGATGGCGCGACCGTCAGCCTCATCGACACACAGAACCGTCAAGTGTGGCGCGGGACCACGGATCGCGACGGCATTGCCCTCGCGCCGGCGCTGCCGCTGCGCAAGCCCGACGACTGGTACACCCTCTCGTTCATCGTCACGGCCGAGAAGGACGGCGACGTCGCGTATCTCGGATCGAACTGGAACGAAGGGATCATGTCGTGGGACTTCGGGCTGCCGTACGAGCTGCACGAGTCGACCGACATCCTGCGCGGATCGATCTTCACGGATCGCGGCGTCTACAAGCCGGGCGAAGAGATGCACGCGAAAGCGATCGTGCGCGCCGACACGCCCACGGGCGTCCGGCTGCTGCCGGCCGGATCGACGTTGGACGTGCGCGTCCGTGACGCCCGCGGCCAGGACGTCGATCGCCGCACCATCACCCTGACGCGCTGGAGCAGCGCGGAGTGGACATGGACCGTGCCGGCCGCGGGCACGCTCGGCAACTACTCGATCGAAGCGCGCATGCCGGCTCCGCCACGCGCGGAGCGTAACGACGCCTCGCCGGAGGCGACCGAGTCGAGCGGCGACTGGCTCAAGCGCATCTCCGGATCGTTTCTCGTCGCGGCCTATCGGCGACCGGACTTCCGCGTCGACGCGCAGATCACGGCCGACCGTCCGATCGCGGGCGCGGCGCTGAGCGGGCACATCGATGCGCGCTATCTGTTCGGCGCGTCGCTGGCGCAGCGGCCGGTGCGCTGGTCGCTCACGCGGCAGATCGATCGCGACATTCCCGCCGCGATCCTCGAGCGCTACCCGGAGGATCGCTACGCGTTCGGCTACGACGCGCGCGACGACAAGGGCCCCGAGCGCATCGCGGGCGCGGACGCGACGCTCGACGCGAGCGGCACGCTCGCCGTCAGCGCGGACGCGACGAGCGGCGTCGATCTCCCCTATCGCTACACGCTCGAAGGCGACGTCGAAGACGTCTCGCGCCAGCACATCGCCAATCGCGCGAGCCTCGTCGTCCACCCGGCGCCGTGGTACATCGGCCTGCGGCGGCCCGACTACTTCACCGATACGGCCACCGGCACGAGCGTCGACCTCGTCGCCGTCGATCTGCAGGGGCAAGTCGCGGCCGGCGTGCCGGTGACGCTCGCGTTGACGCGCCTGCAGTGGAACTCGGTGCGCCGCGCGGAAGGCGGCGGCTTCTACACGTGGGAGTCCGAGGAAGTCCGCACGCCCGCAGGCCAGTGGACGGTGACATCGGCCGCGGCGCCGGTGACGGTGCGGATTCCGGTGCCCGACGGCGGCTCGTACGTGCTCACCGCCACGGCACGCGACGAGGCCGGCCACGCCACGAAGACGGAGACGTCGTTCTATGCGCTCGGCAAGGGCTACACGGCGTGGCAGCGGTACGACCACAACCGCATCACACTCGAGCCGGAGAAGAAGACGTGGAAGCCGGGCGAGACCGCGCGCGTGATGATCCAGTCGCCGTGGGAATCCGCGACCGCGCTCCTCACCGTCGAGCGCGAAGGCATCCGCCGCCATCAACGGTTCGCGCTCACGTCGACGCAGCAGACCGTCGAGGTGCCGATCACCGAGGACGACATCCCCAACGTCTTCGTGTCCGTGCTGCTGATTCGCGGCCGCACGTCGAACGACGTTGGCGCCGACGGCGACGATCCCGGCAAGCCCGCGTTCCGGCTCGGCTATGCGGAGTTGGCCGTCGAGGACGCGACGAAACGGCTCGCCGTCGCCGTTAATGCCGATCGCAAGAGCTATCGCCCCGCGAACACCGCGCACGTGTCCGTTGCCGTGACGGACGCCGCGAGTCGTCCGGCGTCGAGCGAAGTCACGCTCTGGGCAGTCGACTACGGCGTGCTGTCGCTCACCGGCTACCACGCGCCGGACGTCCTCGGCTCCGTCTATCAACACAAGTCGTTGCAGGTCATGAACGAGGACAGCCGCCAGCGCATCGTCAGCCGCCGCGTGCTGACGCCGAAGGGCGAAAGCCCGGGCGGCGGTGGCGGCGCGGAGAGCGGCGTGACCGACGCGCGGCAGGACTTCCGGCCGCTCGCATTCTGGCTCGGCTCGGTCGAGACCGACGCGTCCGGCGCGGCGACGCGTGACGTCACGCTGCCGGAATCGCTGACGACGTATCGCATCATGGCGGTGGCCGCGGACTCGTCGTCGCGCTTCGGCCTCGCCGATTCGGAGATCACGGTCAGCAAGCCGCTCGCGCTGCTGCCGGCTTTTCCGCGCTTCCTCACGCTGAACGATCGCGCGTCGTTCGGCGCCGTCGTCACGAACACGCTGCCCACGGGCGGCAACGCGTCGGTGACCATTCGCAGCCTCGATCCGTCGGTCCTCCAGTTCCAGGGCCGCTCGTCGCAGACCATCGCGCTCGCTGCGAACGGCACCGAGCCCGTGCGATTCGACGCGACGGCGCGCGGGATCGGCACCGCGCGCGTGCGCGTGACCGTCAAGCTCGGCGATGAAACGGACGCCTTCGAGACGACGTTGCCGGTGACCGCGCCGGCGCCCATCGAAACGCGTGCCGCATTCGGCGACACGATCGATCGCGCGACGGAGCGACTGGCGCTGCCGGCCGGGATCGTGCCGAGCCTCGGCGGGTTGAACGTCCAACTCTCGTCGACGGCGCTCGTCGGCCTCGGCGAAGGCGCACGCTATCTCGTCGACTATCCATTCGGCTGCGCGGAGCAGAAAGCCTCGGCCGCGCTGGCGCTCGCGCTCGCGTCCGATCTCGGCGGCACGTTCGCCATGGGCCGCATCGCGCCCGCCGACTATCGTGCGCGCGCGACGTCGCTGCTGGCCGATCTGCCGCGCTATCAATGCCCCGACGGCGGGTTCGCGTATTGGGCCGGAAGCTGCGTCAGCACGAGCGTCTACCTGACGAGCTACGTGCTGCACGTGATGAAGACCGCCGATGGCCTCGGGCTGACGAGCGATCGCGGCGTCGTCGATCGCGCGCTCGACTATCTCGAGGCCGAGCTGAAGCAGACGACGCCGCCGCAGCAGGTGCGGTGGCTGCCGCTCTGGAGCGCGGGTCAGGCCTTCTCCGTCAAGGTGCTCGCCGAGTACGGACGCAACCAGGACTCGAACATCACGCGCCTCGCCGGCATGGCCGATCGCCTGCCGGTCTTCGCGCTGTCGTATCTCGCCGACGCGATGGCCGCGTCGAATCAACGCAACGCGCGCTACGACGACATCGTGCGCCGGCTGACGAACGCGCTGCGGGTCGAAGGCGACCAGGCGCACGTCGAGGAGATCGATCCGGACACGCTCGTCTGGATCTGGAGCACGAACGCGCGATCGACGGCGCTCGTGCTCGACGGCCTCGTGCGGCGCGGCGACGATCCCGCGCTCGTCCCCGGCCTCGTCCGCTGGCTGCTCGCGGCGCGCACGAACGGCCGCTGGGGCAATACACAGGAGAACGCGTCAGCGCTCGAGTCGCTTGTCGCCTACTATCGCGCGTTCGAGCGCGACGAGCCGAACATGACCGCGACGGTGGCGATCGGCTCGCGCACGGTCGGCACCGCGACCTTCCGCGGCCGGTCGACGACCACGCAGGATGTGCGGCTGGCGATGCCGGATCTGCTGCGTCGCGTGCCGGCCGGCGCCGAGCGCGAGCTCGCGCTGTCGCGCACCGGGACCGGGCGGCTGTTCTACACCGCCAGGCTGCAGTACTCGCCGACCGAACCGCTCGCGCAGGCCGATGAGGGCTTCCACATCGAGCGCCGTTACGAACGCTTCGTCGAGAACGGCGACAGCCCGGCCGCGACGACGTTCAATGCGGGCGATCTGATTCGCGTGACGCTGACGATCACGCTGCCGCAGGAGCGGCGGTACGTCGCCATCGCGGATCCGCTGCCGGGCGGCGTCGAAGCCGTCGACGGCTTCTTTCGCACGACGGCCGCCGATCTCGCGCGCGACGCGTCCGTGTCGACGGGTCCCGGCAGCGGCACACGCTGGTGGTTCGAGCGCGACGGCTTCGATCACGTCGACAAGTACGACGACCGCGTCGAGCTCTTCGCCACACGGCTCAGCGCCGGGCGTCACACGTTCTCGTATCTCGTGCGCGCGACGACGAACGGCACGTTCCGCGCGGCTGGCACGACGGCCGAACAGATGTACGCGCCCGAAGTCCATGGCCGGACGGACGCGACGTCGATCGAGATCCGATGAGGCTCAAGGCTCGTCTCGAGGCGCTTTTTCGGAGGGGCGGACCTTCAGGTCCGCCCGCGGAGGCCGAACCTGAAGGTTCGGCCCTCCGAAAGGCCAGGCCGCCGATCCGAAAACAACTGCTCGGCGGCGGGCTACTTCTTCTCACCGGCCTCCTCTGGCTCCGCTGCGGCCCGCTCCCTCCGGGACTGCTCGACGCGGAGACGCAGCCGTCGACGGTCGTCGTCGATCGCCACGGCGAGCGGCTGTACGAGGCGCGATCCACAAGCGGCGTGCGGACCGAAGCCATCGACGCGGCCGTGGTCCCGCCCGTGCTCGCGCACGCAACGCTGGCCGCCGAGGACGTCCGTTTCCGCTGGCATCCTGGTGTCGATCCGATTGCGATGGCTCGCGCGGCGATCCGCGATCTTCGCGCGCGGACCATCGTCGAAGGCGGATCGACGATCACGCAGCAGGTCGCGAAGCTGCTGTTGGCGCGACGCCATGGGGGCGTCGCGGCACACGGCTGGCGCGCGAAGGTCCGCGAGGCCGTCGTCGCCCTGCGGCTCGAGCATCGGCTCTCGAAGGACGCCATCCTCGCCCTCTATCTGAACCTCGCGCCGTACGGCAATCAGGTGCAGGGCGCGGGCCGCGCGTCGCGCGCGTACTTCGGACGCGACGCGCGCACGCTGACGCCGGCGGAAGCCGCGTTTCTGGCGGCGTTGCCACAGAAGCCGAGCCGCTTCAACCCGTGGCGTTCGCCGGACGGCGCGCGGGCGCGGCAGCAGCGCATTCTCGCAGTGATGCGGACACGCGGCTGGCTGGCGCCGCAGGACTATGCCACGGCGACGGCCGAGCACCTGACGCTCACGCGCGAGCGCGCGGCGTGGCTCGCGCCGCACTTCGTCGCGCGCGCGCTGGAGGAGGCGCGGCCGCTCCATCCATCGATCGTCGAGACGACGCTCGACGCCGGTCTGCAGCGGACGGTCGAAGGCATCATCGATGCGCAGCGTGACGATCTCGTGCAGCATCAGGCGGCGAACGTCGCCGTCGCCGTGCTCGACAACCACACCGGCGAATGGCTCGCCTGGGAAGGCTCCGGCGACTACTTCGATGCCGCGCACGGCGGCACGATCGACGGCGTGGTCGCGCCGCGGCAGCCCGGCTCGGCGCTGAAACCGTTCACCTACGCCGCCGCGTTCGAGCGCGGCGTCACGCCCGCGCTGGCGCTGCCGGACGTCCCGTCGCAGTTCGAGACGGCGAAGGCCGGCATCCTCTACAGCCCGCGCAACTATGACGGCCGCTTCCGCGGCCCGCTGCTGGCGCGCGCCGCGCTGGCGGGTTCGGAGAACGTGCCGGCCGTCGCGCTGGCCTCGAAGATCGGCGTGTCGACGATCGCGCGGCTGCTCCGGCGGGCCGGACTGTCGACGCTCGATCGCAACGCGGATCACTACGGCGTCGGGCTCACGCTCGGCAACGCGGAAGTGCGGCTGGACGAGCTCGTCGCCGCGTACGCGATGCTCGCGCGCGGCGGCGAGACGATCGCGCCACGCCTGATCCGGCGTGTGAACGGACGGCCGGTCGACGCGCCAGGCGCAGTCGAGCGCGTGATCTCGGATCGCACGGCGTTCTGGATCACCGACGTCCTCAGCGATGCCGACGCGCGATCGTACGTCTTCGGCCGAGGCGGCAGCCTCGAGTTCCCCTTCCCCGTTGCCGCGAAGACGGGGACGTCGCAGTCGTACTTCGACAACTGGACGATCGGGTACACGCGCGACGTCACCGTCGGCGTCTGGGTGGGCAACTTCGATCGGCGTCCGCTGCGCGGCTCGTCGGGCGTGACCGGCGCGGGACCGATCTTCCACGCCGTGATGCTGGCGGCCGTCGAGCGCGCGCGCGGATCGCTGCCGATCGGCGACGTCCAGCCGATCGTCGGGCCGCCCGCCGATCTGCACCGCGTCGAGATCTGCGCGATGTCGGGCATGCGCGCCACCGACGCGTGTCCCACGCGCGCGACCGAGTGGCTGTCGGGCGACGCCACGGGCCCGTCCTGCACGTGGCATCACGCCAGCGACGAAGGCCTGGTCACCGTGTTTCCCGACGTGTATCGCGAGTGGGCGCGCGATCAGGGCCTGCTCGCGCGCGCGCCGGTTGCGGCGGCCATCGACGCGCGGCCCGCCAGCGCGGCGCGCGTCACGCTGGCCTCCGCCACGCGAGACGAGGCCCTCACGATCACGCGCCCGCTCGGCGGCGCGCTGTTCCTGCTCGATCCCACGCTGCGGCCGGAGTTCCAGACGCTCGCGCTGTCGGCGCGCGGCGGCGCGCCCGGGCCACTCGACTGGTTCGTCGACGACGTGCTCGTCGGCCGCGATGCGCGCGACGGCCGCTTGCACTGGCCCCTCGCGCGCGGACGTCACGTCATCGTCGTTCGAGACACGGCCGGCCGATCGGCCCGCACGTACGTGGACGTGCGCTGACCGCGGTCGTCAGCCTCACGACGCGGCTTCATGCCGCTCCGTGCGCTGGATCTTCTCGACGAGATCGTGGCCGATGACCGACTGAATCTTCGTCCAGAGCGACGGATTGCGCTGCCGCACGTCGCGCAGGTCCAGCGTCGGCCAGCGCATGACCTCGACGTCGCCGACCGCGTCGACGTCGGCGTTGGCCATCTCTCCGGTCAGCAGGCTCATCTCGGCGACGAAGTATCCCGCCGGCAGCTCGAACACGTTCGCGTGATTCCGGCTGACGCGCACCTGACCGCTGAGGATGAAGTACAGCGAGTCCGGCCGCTGGCCCGCGCGCGCGAGCCGGTCGCCGGCTCGCAGCGTCTCCCGCCGGCCCTGCCGCCACAACCGCAGGAACTCCTGCGGCGACAGCGCGGCGAAGTGGCGCTCGTGCAGCGGCCGCAGGTCGTCCGGCAGCTCGACCGCCCGCCGCTCCCGCAGAATCTGCACGACCATGTACGAGTTGATCACGACGAACAACGCGTTCCACGCCGAGATCAGGTGGACGCCGTTGTACCAGGTGTAGGTGACGACGATGATCTGCGCGGCCACGAGCAGCGAGCGCAGGTGCAGGACGTCGCGGGTCACGAATGCGACGAGCGTCAGGACGTAGGCCAGATTGGCAAGGACGATGAGCATGGGCCGGTGACGAGGACCGATTCGTCACACGGATGTTACATCGCCTTCATTCCGCCGCTTCCGCGACCGCCGCGCGCACGGCCGCGATCCAGGCGTCTTTCTGCGCCGGGCTGGCGAAGCTGGCGGCGAAGGCGTTCCGCGCGAGGCGAAACGCGTCGCGCGCCGTCAGCGTGGGCTTGGCGGCGAAGGTCTGCACGAAGTTCTCGGTGATGTAGCCGCCGAAATAGGCCGGGTCGTCCGAGTGCACGGTCGCGCACAGGCCGGCCCGCAGCAGCGCGTCGAGGTTGTGATCGGACAGCCGATCGAAGACGCGCAGTCGATAGTTCGACAGCGGACAGACGGTCAGCGGGATGCGCTCCCGTACCAGCCGCTCGACGAGCGCCGGGTCCTCGAGGCAGCGCACGCCATGGTCGACGCGTTCGACGCGAAGCACGTCGAGCGCCGCGTGGATGTACGCCGGCGGTCCTTCTTCGCCCGCGTGCGCAACGACGTGCCGGCCGAGCGCGCGGCCGCGCGCGAACACGCGCGCGAACTGCTCCGGCGGATGGCCGCGCTCGCTGCTGTCGAGGCCGAATCCGATCATCCGCGGCCAGCTCGCCAGGTGCGGCTCGGCCTCGTCGAGCACGTCGAACGCGTCCTGCTCGCTCAGATGCCGCAGGAAGCACATGATGTAGGCCACGCTCATGCCGTGCCGGCGCTCGGCGTCGGCCGCGGCCCGCTCGAGGCCGCGCATCACGACGTCGAACGGCACGCCGCGCGTCGTGTGCGTCTGCGGATCGAAGAAGACTTCGGCGCGCACGACGCGATCGGCAGCCGCGCGCGCGAAGTACGCGGACGCGAGATCGCAGAAGTCGTCTTCGGTGAGGAGGACGCTCGCGCCCGCGTAGTAGATGTCGAGGAAGCTCTGGAGATCGGTGAACGCGTATCTGGCGCGCAGCGCGTCGACTGTCGGCGCGGGTATCGGCAGACCGTGCCGCGCCGCGAGCGCAAAGATCAGCTCCGGCTCGAGCGAGCCTTCGATGTGGATGTGCAGCTCCGCCTTCGGCATCGCGCGAAGCAGTGCGGGCAGACGCTCGCGAGGCAGGCCGTCGAGCGCGGCTTCGAGCTGGGTGTCGATGTCCACCAGTCCTCCCACGATGAAAATGACGATCAGGCCAGCTCGATGCGCAGCGGCTGCGCGCCTTGCCACAATGTCCGCTCGCCGAGCGGCCGCAGCTGCTCGAGCCCCTCGGTGATCGTCAGCACGTGATTGCCGGCCAGCGTGCCGGCCTTGCTCGCGAAGTGCGTCGCGCCGTAAGGAATGAGGATCTCCGTCTCACTCACGCCGCCGGGATAGAGCAGGATTTGTCCGGGGCTTGGATACGACGTCGGCTGCTCGCACGTCAGGCCGAGATCCAGGTCGCCCATCGGCACCCACACGGCCTCGCCGCTCCATCGCACGTGGACGATCTGCGACACGAACGGGAGCAATCGCCGCAGGGCCGCGCACGTCAGCGGCGCCGTCGTCTCTTCGAATCGCGCCGCGAAGCGCAATCCGCCCGCAGTGATGATCACGTCAGACACTGAAGGCTCCCACTTTCGAAGTTCGAAGTTCGCCCCTCGACCGGCTCGGGGCGACGTGAGCGAAGTCGAACGTCGAAATTCAGCAAGCTCCGTTCCCGTCCGGCCGCAAGAATCGGCCACCGCGCGTCACCGTCACGTCGCCGTCCGCGAAAATAGTCTCTCCCCGTCGAATCGTGCGGCGCACGACTCCGCGAAACGTCTGACCGACATAGGGACTCGACGGATGCCGCTGGCGGAGATCCTCGGATCGCAGAATGTGCGTCTCCGCCAGGTCGACCAGCACGAGGTCGGCGTCGCGGCCGGGCGCGATCGCACCCTTGCGCCCGATTCTAAACCGTCCGGCCGGCGTCGCGGCGACGAGCGCGGCAATCCGATGGAGCGGCACGCCGCGCCGGTGGAAGCCCTCGTCGAGCAACACCGCGAGCGTCGACTGCACGCCTGCGATCCCGCCCCACGAGCGACGAAATTGTCCGGCCAGCTTCAGCGATGGCGGCGCGGGCGAATGATCCGACGCGACGAGGTCAATGGTGCCGTCGGCCAGCGCCCTCCACAGGGCCTCTCGCTCGGCCGCGTCACGAAACGGCGGCGCGCACTTCGCGATCACGCCGAGACGATCGAGATCGTCCGTGGTGAACGTCAGATAGTGCGGACAGGTCTCGATCGACACGTCGACGCCGCGACGGCGTGCCTCCGCCGCGAGCGCGACGCCCTGCCCGGAGCTCACGTGCACGATGTGCAGCGCGACGCCCGTCTCTTCAGCCAGCGCCAACGCCCGCGCGATCGCCTCGAGCTCCGCCGCCAGCGGACGCGATGCCAGAAACGCGGCCGCGTCCTCGCCGTCCGCGAGCGCCGCCGCCGCGCGCGTCAGCGCCTCGCTTTCGGCATGTACGGCGATCGGCAGCCCGAGCGCGCGGGCCGCAATCATCCCGGCACGCAGCGTCTCGTCGTCGGCGCACGGAAACTCGGGCAGTCCCGAATCGCACATGAACGCTTTGAAACCGATGACGCCCCGCTGCGCCATCGCCGGCAGATCGTCGACGTGCCCGGGCACCAGCCCGCCCCAGATGGCAAAGTCTGCGATCGAGACGGCCTCGAGCGCCAGGCGTTTGCGATCGACCTCGGCGGCCGTGACGACGCACGGCGTCGAGTTCAGCGGCATGTCGACGAACGTCGTGCCGCCGCCCGCGGCCAGCGCATGGCTGCCCGTCGCGCCGCCTTCCCACGCCGTCCGGCCGGGCTCATTGAAGTGGACGTGCACGTCGACGATGCCCGGCATCACGACGAGTCCGCGCGCGTCGATGTCGGTATCGGCTCCAGACGACTCGTCCCCGACTTCGACGATCTGCTCGCCGTCGATCCGAACGTCGGCGAGGCGAGCGCCTGTCGGCTCGACGACGAGCCCGCTGCGGATGGCGCAGGTGCTCACACGAGCCTCCGCGCCAGGCCGAACAGAAGCTCGCGGCCGACGGCGATCGCCGCGGCGATGTCGCTGTCGATGACGCGTTCGTCGGGATGATGGCTCACGCCGCCAGGACTGCGCACGAGCAGCATCGCGGCCGGTAGACGCGCCGCGACGATCATCGCGTCGTGCCCGGCGCCGCTCGTCATGGGCGTCGCGACGTAGCCGCAACGGCCGGCGGCCTGCGCGAGCTCCGCGGTCAGCGACGCGTCCATCGCGACGGCCGGCTGATCCATGCGGGTCGCCCACTCGATGCCCACGCCGCGCCGGCCGGCGATCGCGTGCGCGCGCGACCGCAACGTCTCGACCAGTGCGGCGCGGATGTCGTCATTCGCGTGACGCACGTCGAGCGATACACGGCACAACCCGGCAATCACATTCACGGCCCCGGGTGACGCGTCGACGCGGCCGCACGTCGCGACGGCGCCGGACACGCGCGCAGCCTCGGACTCGACGGCGAGGATCCATGCCGCTGCTGCGGCCACCGCGTCGGCGCGCAGCGACATCGGCGTCGTGCCGGCATGACGCGCGGCGCCGGCGAACGTCACCTCCGCGCGCGTCTGGCCCGCGATCCGATCGACGACGGCGAGCGGTCGATCGAGATGCTCGAGGACCGGGCCCTGCTCGATGTGACACTCGAGATAACCGATCGCGTTCGGCGGGGCGATCGCTCGATCGCGCGCATCGGGATCCGCGCCAAATCGCTCGAGCGCCTCGCGAAGGGACACGCCGGTCTCGTCGCGGCACGCCAGCAGATCGTCGTCGAGCGTGCCCGCGAGCGCGCGGCTGCCGATGAACGGCGTGTGGAACCGGACGCCTTCTTCGTCCGAAAAGCCGATGACTTCGACATCGAACGGGAGCGTCGCGTCGCGCAGACTCTCGACGACCGCCAGCGCCCAGACCACGCCGAGCACGCCGTCGAATGCGCCCGCGTCGGGGACGGTATCGAGATGGGAGGCGAGATAGAAGGGACCGGGGGACGAGGGGACCAGGGGACCAGGGGACGAAGGGATGGCGCGACGGACGCCGCGGAGGTTGCCGGCCGCGTCGATCGACGTCGCCATGCCGAGACGCGTCATCCACGCAGCGAGATCGCGATGCACGAGCCGCATCGGATCGGAGAGGCAGACGCGCGTGATGCTCGCAGGCGATTCGGAGTGCGCCGCCAGCGCGCGGCACCAGTCGATCACGCGACGCGCCTCGACCTCGAACACTAGGTGCCTCGATACGTGCTGTAGCCGTACGGCGAGATCAACAGCGGCACGTGGTAGTGTCCGTGCGCATCGGCGATACCGATGCGCACGACGACGTCGCCGAGAAATGGCGGCGAGGTCAACGCCACGCCCGCGCGGCGGAAATAGTCCGCCACGTGGAAGGTCAGCTCGTAGACGCCGGTGTCGATCGTGTCGCCGGTCAGGAGCGGCGCGGCCGTCCGGCCGTCCGCGCTGGTCATCGCCGTCGCCACCAGCCGCCGCGCATCGCCGTCGACGACGTGAACGTCGATCGCGACGCCCGCGGCGGGCACGCCATGGGCGGTGTCGAGGACGTGAGTGGTGACTCGGGCCATGTCGGGCTACAGACTACAGGCTACGGGCTACACGCGATGGGCGGGTCGGCGTCACTCCCGCGTCAGTCTCAGTCCCAGACATCCGAACGGCGGGCGTGCGTCGGTGTAGACGCCCAGCTCCGCGCCGCGCTCGGCGAGCGTATCCCACGTGCGATTGTTGGCTTCGAGATCGACCTCGCCGATCGACGGCACGTCCGCCAGCACACGCGTGCCGATCCGGTAGATGACCTGCTGGATGCTGCCGGACTCGAACGTCTGCAGCACGTCGTGGACGATCGCCCGCACCTGCCTCGTCACGCGCCCGTCGTTGAACGCGAGATCGGGCGTGACGTAGCGCCACTCGAGATCGAGCCACATGTGCAGCGGCCGATCGCGCAAGTCCGGCAGCGTCGTGTACTCGTCGCGCACGAAGCCGTAGAACGCGCTGCCGCCGAGCCGCACGGCCTTGAAGCCCTTCAGGCCGGACGTCGCCTCGACGATCGGTCCGCGCGCGAACTCGATCCGCGTCGTTGCGCGCTCGGGGCCCGCGGGCACGAACGCGACGCTCTCGCCGAGACGCGCGTACGGAATCTCGTCCGCCGAGAGCTGGAGCCCTTCGACCTGTGCATAGCGGCTCAGGAATTTCTCGCCGAGAAATCGGCAGAGGCCCTCGAGGTCGCCGCCGGCGTAAGCCATCGTCTCCCGCTGGATGAAGTTCTTCATCGAGTCGGTGGCGATCAAGCCGGTGTTGTCGCCTCGCTCGTACGTCGGCCAGAACGCGTCGCCGTAGACCAGCATCGTCACGTTCGCGCCGAGCACCGGGCTTTGCTCCGCCGGCGTCCGGCCGTCGCGACGCAGGCGATAGACGACGACGTCGGCTTTGCCGTAGTAATGCCGCTTCGATCCGCTCACGAAGTGCTGCACGTCGACCTCACCCTGAAAGTCACTGCACGATGTCGTTCAACCGGTTGCGTGCGATCCGCGCGACCTGCGCCAGCGCCTCGGTCCGTTCGTCCTCAGGCGACGCGTCGACGCGACGCGCGATCGCCGACAGGACCTCGTCCGTCGTCGCGCCCCTGACCGCGAGAATGAACGGAAAGCCGAAGCGCGATCGATATGTCCCATTGAGCCGCAGGAGTCGCTCGTAGAGCGCCGGCGGCAGGCGATCGAGCCCCGCGCCAGCCTGTTCGCCAGACGAGGCGGCGCTCATGCGGGCGCGCGTGCCCAGATCCGGATGCGCCCGAAGCAGATCGAGCTGCTCGGCGCGCGACGCGTGCGCGACCTCGTCGACCATCACGTCGTGCAGCTCGCTGGCGCTCGCGAACGGCCGGCGATCCCACGCGCGTTCGGCGATCCACGGCGAGTGCTCGAAGACGCCGCCGAGCGCATCCACGAAGGCGAGGCGATCGAGCGCGTTGATCTCGTCGATCGTCATGCGGCCTCCGATCGATGGACGACGTCGCCGTCGACGCGCACCTCGCGAATCGACTCCGCCCCGGCCAGCGTGATCAGCGACGACAGCACGTGCTCCAGATCGCGCGCGCCGCGCACCACGTCCGCCAGCACCGAGTGCTCGGACGGACGAATGCACACCAGATCCGCCGCCTTGCCCGCGGTGAAGTCTCCCGTGACGTCCGCGAGCCCGAGCGCCTCGGCGCCTGCGCGCGTCGCCAGATACAGCAGATGGGGCGGCGTCAGCACGATCGGCTCCGGCGCCACGCGCTGCATCAGATACGCCTGCAGCGCCTCTTTCAGCACGCCGAACCCGATCCCGCCGCCGACATCGGTGCCGAGCGCGCAGCGGACGCCGGCGTCGAGATGCCGACGCAGCGGGAAGATGCCGCTGCCGAGCGCGGCGTTGCTCGCGGGACAATGCGCGATCGTCACTCCGGTCTCGGCGAGACGATCGATCTCCGGCGGCGTGGCGTGCACGTCGTGCGCGAGGATCGCGCGATCGCCGGCAAGACCGAAGCGCTCGTACACGGCCAGGTAGTCCTCCGCCCAGGGGAACAGGGCGTCGACGGCCGCGATCTCGTCGCGCTGCTCGTTGATGTGGCTCTGACAGCGGATCGACGGCTGCTCGCGCATCAGCGTCTGGCAGACCTCGAGCAGCGCCTCCGATGCCGACAGCGCGAAGCGCGGCGTCACCGAGTACAGCGCACGCCCGTGCCCGTGATAGCGGCGAATCAGGGCCGTCGATTCGCGATAGGCCGCGTCGGCCGTCGTATGCAGCTCGGGCCGCAGGCGGCGATCCGACAGGACCAGGCCCGTCGCGATTCGAATGCCGGCGGCGTCAGCCGCCTCGAACAGTTCCGCGACGGCCGGCGCGAAATGCGCGCCGAAGACCGACGCCGTCGTCGTCCCATGCGACACGAGCGCCCGCACGAATCGCCGCGCGGTCTCGCGCGCATACGCGACGTCCGCCATGCGCGCTTCCTCCGGCAGCGCCGTGCGCTCGAGCCAGTCGAGCAGCGTGTCGCCGAGCCGGCCGATCACGCACAACTGCGGAAAGTGGACGTGCGTGTCGACGAGCCCGGGCAGGACGTAGCCGCCGCGCCAGTCGGTCACCGGCACGTCCGCGTGCGCCGCGCGGATCGCCGCGAACTCGGCGCACGCCACGATGTGGCCGTCCCGCACCAGCAGGCCGCCGTCGTCGATCGCGACGAACGCGCCGGCGTCGTACCGCGGGTCGCCGGTCGTGTGGAAGATCGTCGATCGGATCAGCTCGGCGCCCGTCATGCGCGGACCGGATGTCCCGCCCGCGCGTGCTGTACGGCGAAGAAGACGCGCTCGGGCGTCAGCGGGCTCGATAGAGGCGGATCCGCGCCGTCGCCGAACGCCCGAATCGCGTCGCGCAGCGCTTCACGCACGGCGATTGCCAGCATCAACGGCGGCTCGCCGACGGCCTTGCTGCCGGCGACGACGTTGGCCTGCGTGGCGCGCGGGAGGAAATCGACGCGAAAGACCTCGGGCACGTCGGACCACGACGGCAGCTTGTAGGTCGACGCGCCACCCGTCGCGACGCGGCCGTGCTCGTCCCACAGCAGCTCCTCGAGCGTGAGCCAGCCGACGCCCTGCACGAACCCGCCTTCGACCTGACCGCGATCGATCGTCGGCGACGAGGAGTCGCCGACGTCCTGGAGGATGTCTGTGCGCAGCAGGCGGTACGCGCCGGTGAACGCGTCGATTTCGACCTCCGCCACTGCGGCGCCGTACGCGAAGTAGTGAAACGGCTTGCCGCGGCCCGTCGCGCGATCGAAGTAGATGTCTGGCGTCCGGTAGTAGCCCTGCGCGAAGAGCGGAATCCGCTGCATGTACGCGGCTTCGCAGACGGCCGCAAACGTCGTCGCCTTGCCGCCTCCGTTCACGCCGCCCTCGTCGAACGTCACGTCGCTCGCGTTGCAGCCGAGCATCGCCGCGGCCACGGGCATCAGACGATCGCGAATCTGCCGGCACGCGTCGAGCACGGCGGCGCCGTTCAAATCCGTGCCCGCCGAGGCAGCCGTTGCCGACGTATTCGGCACCTTGTCCGTGCGCGTGGCCATCAACCGCACGCGATCGAGCGGCACGCCCAAGGCGTCGGCGGCGATCTGCTGGATCTTGGTGAACAGGCCCTGCCCCATCTCGGTGCCGCCGTGATTCACCTGGACGCTGCCGTCGCGATAGACGAGCACGAGCGCGCCGGCCTGGTTGTAGAACGTGGCGGTGAACGAGATCCCGAACTTCACGGGCGTGATCGCCAGTCCGCGCCGCGCGTGCGGATGTGCCGCGTTGAAGCGATCGACCTCCGCGCGTCGAGTCTCGAACGCGCTGCTGGCCTTCACGCTCGACCAGATCGTCTGGAGGCGATCGGCCTCGTCGACGCGTTGGCCGTAGTGCGTCGTGTCGCCGTCGCAATAGAAGTTCCGCTCGCGAATGACGTCTGGCGCGATCGACAACCGCGCGGCCGCGCGCGACAGGATCTCCTCGATCACGACCATCGCCTGCGGGCCGCCGAAGCCGCGGAACGCCGTCTGCGACGTCTTGTGCGTGCGGCAGACGCGGCCGATCGCTTCGACAGCCGGCAGATGATACGCGTTGTCGCAATGGAAGAGCGACCGCCACATCACCGGCTCCGACAGGTCGAGGCTCCAGCCGCCGTCGGACCAGAGCCGCAGCCGCAGCGCCTGGATCCGGCCGTCAGCACTGAAGCCGGCGACGTACCGCGCGAGGTACGGATGACGTTTGCCCGTGAGCGCGATGTCCAGCTCGCGCGGCAGCCGCACGCGCACGGGCCGGCGCGTCTTCCACGCACCGAGCGCGGCAATCCCCGCGTACGCGTTCGCCTGCACTTCCTTGCCGCCGAACGCGCCGCCCATGCGCAGGCACTCGACGACGACGCGATGACGCGGCAGGCCGAGGAGGCGGGCGACGACGTCCTGCGTCTCGGACGGATGCTGCGTCGACGACTGGACGGTGACGCCGCCGCTCTCGTCGAGCCACGCGATCGCGGCCTGCGTCTCGAGGTAGAAGTGCTCCTGCCCGCCGATCGCGAGCTCGCCTTCGAGGCGAAGCGCACTCTGCGACAGCGCGTCGTCGACATCACCGCGCGCGAGGCGCAGCTCCTCCGTCAGATAGCTGCCGGCGTCGATCGCGTGTTCGATTGTCAGAATCGCCGGCAGGGGCTCGTACGTCGCGCTCACGCGATCCGCGCCGCGCCGTGCCGCTTCTGGCGTCTCGCCGAGCACCCACGCGACGGGCTGGCGATGGAACAGCACCTCGCGAGGGAACAACGGCTCGTCGTGTCTCGTCGCGCCTGAATCGCCCTCTCCGGGCACATCGTCGCTCGTCAGGACGGTGACGACGCCGGGCTCAGCGGACGCGGCGGAGACATCGAGCGAGACAACGCGCGCATGCGCATGCGGCGCCAGCACGGGCCACGCGTGGAGCAACCCGACGAAGCGTGGCGAGAGGTCATCGGTGTAGAGCGCAGCGCCTGTGACGTGACCGCGCGCAGACTCGTGCGGAACGGCATCGCCGACGCGCGTCATGATCGATGCTCCCACCAGAACTTCTCGACCAGCGAGCGCGAGACGGCGCGGCGGTACGCGCTCGTCCCACGATGATCGCTGAGCGGCGCGAGCGTGCGATCGAGCACGTCGCCCACGCGCGCCGCGGCGCGCTCGTTCCAGATTTCGCCGAGGATCGCGTCCTCCGCCGCGGCGACGAGAAGCGGGGTGGCCGCGACGCCGCCAAAGGCAAATCGCGCGCGCGTCACGCGGCCGCGCGCGTCGCAGTCGAGCGCCATGGCCGCTGCGACGGTGCTGATGTCATCGAGTTGGCGCTTGGCCACTTTGTAGAACGCCAGACGCGACGGCCACGGCTTGGGAATCCGAATCGCCGCGATCGCTTCCGCCGGCTGCAAGGCGGTCTGACGATAGCCTGTGAAAAAGCGATCGAGCGGCACGACGCGCGATCCCTGGCGGCCGGCGATCTCGACGCGCGCGTCGAGCGCGAGCAACAGCGGTGCCGAGTCGCCGATCGGCGAGGCGGTCGCCAGATTCCCGCCGAGCGTCGCGCGATTGCGGATCAGCGGCGACGCGAACAACGCCAGCCACTCGTGCACGACGGCCGGCGCGCCGGGCCAGCGCGACGGGATGTCCGACAGCGGCAATGCCGCGCCGATCCGGACCTCGTCGCCGCTCTCGCCGCACGTACGCAGCTCCTCGATCGCGTCGAGGCTCACCAGATGCGGCCAGCGGCGATGACGCAAGTTCGACTCGACGCCGACGTCGGTCGCGCCGGCGACGATCTTCGCGCCGGGATTCGTCTCGAGAATCTCCAGCGTCTCGGCCAGCGATGACGGCCGCGAGAAATCGTC
>CAZNMF010000200.1:0-8718 GCA_964573795.1 uncultured Solibacteraceae bacterium | reverse complement strand
GGTGATAGAGCCCGCCCCCTTGGTTCGTTGGGGGGGGATGCCTCACAGCCCCGGGGGGGGGGCCCCACGGTTGGGGGCGCCCGCGGCGGGCGGACCTAAAGGTCCGCCCCTCCATCAATCAGGAAGCGAGGAGGCCTCATGAGCTGGCTTCGACGCATCTTCAGCAGACCCCGTCGTCATGACGCTGCGCTCGTCGAGGAGCTCGACACGCATCGCGCGCTGATCGAAGACGAGCTTCGCCGCGCCGGGCTGTCGCCGGTCGAGGCCGCCGTCGAAAGCCGGCGCCGGCTGGGCAATGTGACGCTCGCTCGAGAAGATGCGCGCGACGTCTGGGCAATCTGGTGGCTCGATAGCACGCGCCGTCATGTGCGGCAGGGCCTGCGCGGTCTGAGGCACGAGCCGGGGTTCGCCCTGACCGCAATGCTGACGCTCGGCCTCGGTACCGCCGCCACGATCACCGTATTCAGCGTCGTCGACGCCGAAATCTGGCGCCCTCTTCCCTACCCCGATCCACACCGCCTCGTCAGGGTGTACTCGCGCGGTCTTGCGCCACGCACGGACATCGACGCGATCGCGATCGACGAGCTCGCCGACTGGCGGCGCGCGCCCGGATTCGAGCATCTCGCGGCCGAGGGTCGATACCGCCGACGGACCTTGCAGCTCGATCGCGCCGAATCCATCGTCACCGACGAAGTCACGGCGAACTACTTCCTCACGCTCGGCCGGACCGCGCGCCTCGGACGCGTGCTCAACGACGATGATGCGCGCGGTTCGGGAGCGGTGCTCCTGACGGAACGTGGATGGACGCGGCTCTTCGACGCGAATCCCGAGGCCGTCGGACGCATCGTCATGCTCGACGGCGCGGCGAAGACCATCGTCGGCGTCGTCTCCGACGATGACGCGCTTGGACCGGGACCGGAGATGTATGTCCCGATCGACGAAAGATCGACGGTGACCGTGTTCGGCGCGACAGGCCGTCTGGCCGCTGGCGCGACGGCCGAAGCCGTTCGCGATCAGATTCAGGCCGCCATCACGCGTCGTGCCGCCGAGGACGCCGGCCGGCGTGGGCACACGGCCGTTGTCGAGGACCTCAGCGATTTCAACGCGCCGGCCAACTACCGGCAGCTCTACTTCTTCCTCGGCGCGTCGCTACTCGTGCTGCTGCTGGCGGTCACGAACACGGCCGGTCTCCTGATGTCGCGTGCGCTGCGCCGCGCGCCGGAGTTCGCACTCCGTGGCGCGCTGGGTGGCGGTACCCCGGCGATTGCCATGCAGCTCGTCGTGGAAGCCGCATTGATCGTGTTGCCCGGCTGTCTGCTGGGACTCTGGCTCGCCATCGAGGCTCTCGCCATGGTGGGACGTGTCGTCCCCAGCGACTTCCTGCTGCGCGGCACGCGCATCGCCGTCGATCTGCGCGTCTTCGCGTTCTGCGGCGCCGTGGCGCTCGTCACGCTCGCCGGTTTGGCGCTGATTCCGCTTCGTCTCGCGCGCCGGGCGGGCGCGGGCGCGATCGGATCCGGCACACGGACCGGCGCGCTGCCGTCGGCGAGTCGCCTGCGGGCGGTGCTGCTCGTGTCGCAGATCGCGCTCACGGTGATCCTGCTCGCCGGCGCCGGGATCTTTCTGAAGAGCTTCGTCGGACTGCTGCACGTCCCGCTGGGCTTCGACCCGGCATCCGGATGGTCCGCGCGCGTCACGCTTGGTGGGCCACGATACGCCGACGACGACCAACGCCGCGCGTATGTCGCCGCATTGACGGAACGCGCGCTCGCCATTCCTGGCGCGCGCGACGCGGCGATCGCGACGAGCTCACCGCTGGCGAGCGGCTGGCTCGTGACAGTCTCGGATGCCCGTCACCCACCGTCCGCGAACGAGGCCGTCGCCGGCGCACGCTCGGTCTATCGCGCGGTGAGCGCCGACTACTTCCGCACGATCGGCACGCCGCTCGTGCGTGGACGCGCGCTCGCCGCCACCGACATCGCCGGAGCTCCGGACGTGGCGGTGATCAACGAACAGCTCGCGCGGCGCCTCTTTCCAGACGAGGATCCCATCGGCCAGTCGATCGATCTCGTCGGCAGCCGCGGCGCGCCGATACGAAAGGGCCGCCTCACGATCGTCGGCGTGGCTGCAGACATCAAAGAGGTTGGCCTCAACGAAGTCGCCTTTCCGGATCTCTACGTGCCGTACGCCCAGCGGCCGGCGGCCGATATCGAGCTGCTCGTGCGCGGCCATGGCGACGACGCGTCGATGGCAGCGGCGCTGCGATCGGCTGTGGCCGCCGTTGACGCGACCATTCCGGTGACGAGCGTTGCGCCGCTCTCGCGGCGCGTGGCCGTGGCGACGCAGACCGAGCGCTTCAATCTGATCCTCGTCGCCGGCTTTGCGATCGCCGCCGTCCTCATCGCGGCCATTGGCATCTACGGCGCGCTCGCTTATGCGGCGACGGCACGATGGCGCGAGTTCGGTGTGCGCCTGGCGCTCGGCGCGACGCCGCGCGCGCTGCTCGGGCGCATGCTGTGGCACGCGGCGCGGCTCGGCCTCATCGGCGGCATCGTCGGTGTCGCGGGCGCACTGGTCGTCGCCATCTCGCTGGGCGACGCGCTCTATCTCGTGCCGGGCCAACACCAAGGGATGCTGTTCGGCGTGACGACCACCGATCCGTCGTCTCTGGGTGGCGCGCTGATCGGCGTCGTGACGATCGCGCTCGTCGCCGGCGCCGTGCCGGCGTGGCGCGTTGCCAGGATCGATCCCGCGCGCGTGCTCAGATCCGAGTAGCCCGCTATCGCGCCGTCACGCCCATGTTCGCCGCGGCGAACGCCCACTCGTCGGCGAGCTCGGCGATGCGCTTGTCCGTCGGCCGGTAGTTGTGCGACGCCTCGGTCTCGATACGGATGAGGATCGGCTTGTCGCAGCCCTGCGCGGCCTGCATCGCCGCCGTGAACTTGAACGAGTGGCTCGGCACGACGCGATCGTCGTGATCCGCCGTCGTCACCAGCGTCGCCGGATAGCAGACGCCCGGCTTCGCGTTCTGCAGCGGCGAGTACGTGATGAGGGCCTTGAACTGCTCGGGATCGGATGACGAGCCGTATTCGGTGACCCACGCGCGTCCGCCGGTGAACTTGTCGTAGCGCAGCATGTCCATCACGCCGACGGCCGGCAGCGCCACGGCAAACAGATCCGGCCGCTGCTCCTCGACCGCGCCCACGAGCAGCCCGCCGTTCGATCCGCCCATCATTCCGAGCTTCGACGGCGACGTATAGCCGTCTTTGACGAGCGCCTCGGCCACGGCGATGAAGTCGTCGAACACGTTCTGCTTCTTTTCGAACATGCCGGCCTTGTGCCACGCCTCGCCGTACTCGGCGCCACCGCGCATGTTGACGCTCACCCAGACGCCGCCGAGCTCGAGCCACGCGGGCACGTCGGGACGATAGGTCGGGCTGAGCGTGATCGAGAAGCCGCCGTAGCCGTACATCATCGTCGGATGGCTGCCGTCGCGCGCGAGGCCCTTGCGCGCGGTGAGGAAGAACGGCACCTTCGTGCCGTCCTTCGACGTCGCGAACATCCGGCGCGTCTCGTACTGAGTGACGTCGACCGGCGCCGGCGCCGCCTCGAAGGACGCGGACGTCTTCGCGGCGAGGTCGTAGCGAAACACCGTGGCGGGATAGAGCGGCGACGTGAACGTGTAGAAGACCTCCGACGTGTCCTCGCGGCCGCTCACGGCAGAGACCGTGCCCGCCGCGGGCAGGTCGATCGTGCCTTCGGACCGGCCGTCCGCGTCGAAGAGCGACAACCGGCTTTCGACGTCGACGAGATAGCCGCAGACGATCCGTCCGCCGATGACTGCCGCCTGTTCAATCGCCTGCGGCGCTTCGGGAACGATCGTCTTCCACGCGGCCGGCTCCGGACGCGCGAGATCAATCGCGATGATCTTCCGGTTCGGCGCGTCGAGATCCGATCGCACGAACACCATCGATCCGCGGTTGCCGATCGGCGCGAACTCCGCATCGTCACGCTCGACGATCGGCCGGATCGCGGCTCGCACGTTCGGGTGCAGTGGATCGCCGAGGTCGGCCGCGTACAGGCGATTATTGTTGTCCGATCCTCGCGCCGTCGTGATGAGCAGATAGCGCCCGTCCTCGGTCACGCTGCCGCCGATGAACCACGTCGGCTGATCCTTGCGCTCGTAGATGAGGACGTCGTCGGCTTGCGGCGTGCCGACGCGGTGGTAGTAGACCGTGTGCCCGGCGAGCGCCGCTTCGAGCACCTGTCCCTTCGGCGGCTCCGGATAGCGCGAGTAGAAGAAGCCGCGATTGTCCTTCGTCCACGACAGATCCGAAAAGCGCATCCACTCGACGGCATCGTCCAGATCGCGGCCCGTCGAGAGATCGCGTACGTGAATCGTCTGCCAGTCCGCGCCGCCCTGCGACAGGCCGTACGCGAGCAGCCGTCCGTCCGGCGACGGCGACCATTGCGCGAGCGAGACGGAGCCGTCCGGCGAGAGCACGTTCGGATCGATGACGATGGCCGGCGCCGCGTCGAGCGCGTCGCGGACGTAGATCGGCGCCTGCCGCTGAAGACCGCTGTTCTTCACATAGAAGTAGCGTCCGCCTTCGCGCACCGGGATGCCGGTCTTCGGGTAGTCCCAGAGCGTCGTGATCCGCTCGCGCAGCCGATCGCGGAGCGGCAGGCGGCCGAGATACGAGAACGTCAACGCGTTCTGCGCGTCGCGCCAGGCCGCGAGCTCCGGCGCGTCGAGATCCTCCATCCACCGGTACGGGTCCGGGACTCTCGTTCCGAAGTAGTCGTCGACGACGTCGGCCTTGCGTGTGGCGGGATACGTGAGCGTCATGGTCTGTACGTGAACGGCAATGGACGCCGCGACGACGACGGCCGCGGCAGCCGAGGCGAACAGGCACCGACGAGCGAATGGCGTCACGAGCGTCCTCGGGGCCTATTGTAGGCGTACGGCGCTCGAGCACGACGCGGCGGCGCACGCGGCGGGCTCGTCGCCGATTCGGACGCGATATGATGCACGCGCGTGTCAGACAGGTACCGTCGAGCGGCCGGCTCGACAAGGAGATCGCGATGGGGGCAGGGACGAGACTCGTGACGACGCTTTCGGCAGCCGCGGCGTGCGCGGCGATCGCGATGAGCGGGGCGATCGAGCGCCTCTCGGCGCAAACCTCGCCCGCCGCTGCGCCGCCGGCCGCGTCGTCACCGGCCGCGCCGCCCGCACAACCCTGGTGGCGCACGGCGGCGCCCGGCGCGCGGCCGTATCGCGTGGATGCGGAGAAGCTGCCGCTCATCTCCGTCAAGGGCAACCGGTTCGTCGGCCCTGACGGCACGCCGATCCTCTTTCGCGGCATCGACATCTCCGATCCCGACAAGCTCGAGTCGCAGGGACACTGGAATCGCGATCTCTTCGCGGCCGTGAAGGACCTCGGCGCGACCCTCGTCCGCATTCCGGTCCATCCGATCGCCTGGCGCACGCGTACGCCGGGCGCGTACCTCGCGCTGCTCGATCAGGCCGTGGCGTGGTCCACCGAGCTCGGGATGCACGTCATCATCGACTGGCACACGATCGGCAACCTGCAGACGGGTCTGTTCCAGGATCCGATGTACGACACATCGCGCCAGGAGACGTACAGCTTCTGGCGCACGATGGCGCGGCACTACGCCGGCCATCACACGGTCGCGTTTTTCGAGCTGTTCAACGAGCCGACGACGTACAACGGCCAGCTTGGATCGATCTCCTGGTCCCAGTGGTCCACCATCGTGCGGGAAGAGATCGGGATCATTCGCGCGTACGATCCACAGGTCGTGCCGCTCGTCGCCGGGTTCGACTGGGCGTACGATCTGACGCCGCTCAAGCTCGATCCGATTCCCGTCGACGGCATCGGCTACACGATCCATCCGTACTCGAACAAGCGCAGCAAGCCGTGGGAGCCGAAGTGGGAGGAAGATTTCGGCTTCGCTGCCGCGAAGTATCCGCTGATGGCGACGGAGTTCGGCGGCTTCGCCGCGCCGGCGGTGCCGGGTGCGCCCACCCCCGCCCCGGCACCGGCGGGCCGAGGGCGCGGCCGCGGCGGCTTTGGCCCCGATCCCGAATACGGCCCGTCGATCATCAAATATCTCGAGAGCCGGAACATCAGCTGGACGCTGTGGTGCTTCGATCCGGAATGGGGGCCGTCGCTCCTGAGCAACTGGACGAACTTTCAGTTGAACGCGTCCGGGCAGTTCGCAAAGCTCGCGCTCGCCGGCGGGGTGAAGTAGGGGGCGTGCACACGCTGCGCGAAAAGCTCGAGCAGTCCTCGCGCTTCGTCGTCGGCTGCGAGCTCGTCTCGGTGCGCGGATCGATGACCGCGCGCGGCGCGATCAAAGTCCGCGACTTCGCCAACGAGCTCGTCGCCTGCCCCGACGTCGACTGGATCTCGATCACCGACAACGCCGGCGGCAATCCGCAGCTCGCGCCGCAGGCGCTGGGCAAGCCGATGCTCTACGCCGGCAAAGAGGTCGTCATCCACCTGACGTGCAAGGACCTCAACCGCAACGGCCTCGAGAGCGAAGCCTGGCTGCTGAACAGCGAAGGCTTTCACACCGTGCTCGCGATGACCGGCGACTACCCGCTCACCGGCACCGGCGGCACGGCCAAACCCGTGTTCGACATCGACTCGGTCGGGCTCATCTCGATGCTGTCGGCGATGAACGACGGCTTCCAGCCGCGCGAGACGCGCGCGGGCCGGCGACCGGAGCGCCTCGCGCCGACGTCGTTCTTCATCGGCGCCGTCACGACGAACTACAAGCGGCACGAAGGCGAGGTCGTGCCGCAGTACCGCAAGCTGGAAAAGAAAGTCGCGGCCGGCGCGCGGTTCATCATCAATCAAGTCGGGTACGACGCGCGCAAGGCGCACGAGCTGCGGCTCTACATGGACGACCACGCGATGCGCGGCACGCCGCTCGTCGGCAACGTCTACGTGCTCAATCCCGTCGCCGCCAGGCTCTTCCACGACGCACGCATTCCCGGGATCGTCGTCTCGCCCACGCTGCTGCAGCTCGCCGAGGCGCAAGGCGCGTCGCCCGATCGCGGCAAGGCCTTCTTCCTCGAATTCGCCGCGAAGCAGATCGCGATCTTCAAGGGCCTCGGTTACCGCGGCGCGTATCTGGGCGGCGTGCACGGCTTCGACGCGATCGAGCGCATTCTCGCGATCGAGCGGAGCTTCGCGCCCGACGACTGGCGGCAGTTCGCTCGCGAGATCGCATTCTCACGCGACGACGAGTTCTTCTACTACGGCAAGGATCCGGCGACCGGCCTGGCCGCGCCGGGCACGCGCGATCGCGTGTCGCCGCGTGCGACGACGCGCGCGGGCATCGTCTATCGCCTGTCGAAGTGGAGCCACGCGCACATGTTCGAGCCGGGGCACGCGATCAGCCGCTGGGGCGCGTCGGTCAGCGGGCGGGCCGCCGATCCGCGGCAGGGACCGCCGGTGCTGCGTCTCGTCGAGCGCGCGAGCAAGGCCGCGCTTTTCGATTGCCGCGACTGCGGCGACTGCTCACTGCCCGAGATTGCGTATCTCTGCCCTGAGTCGCAGTGCGCGAAGAACCAGCGCAACGGCCCGTGCGGCGGGACGCGCGACGGCCGCTGCGAGGTCGACGGCTTCGGCGACTGCATCTGGCTGCGCGCGTACGAGCGGCGCGCGGGCGACGGCGAGGCCGATCGGCTGCTCGATCACGCGCCCGTCGTGCAGGATCAGGGGCTGCGCGGCACCTCCGCGTGGGCGAATCACTGGCTGGGCCGCGATCACACGAGCCGTGCGGCCGAGCCGGCGGCCGCGTCCGAGCCGCCCGCGGCGCCGCCGCTCGCAGCCGAAGGGAGACAGCCGACGCCGGCGACGAAATGACCAGACAGACGTTCACGATTATCGGAGAGCTGATCAACAACGCGTACGCCCGCCCGCGTGCGGCGTTCCGCAGCAGAGATCTCGCGGCCTATCAGGCGCTGGCCGTGTCGCAAGTCGCGCAAGGCGCGACGTACCTCGAGCTGAACCTCGACGGCACGCAGAAGATTCAGGTGAAGCTGCAGGAGATGCTGGACTTCCTGCCCGACGTCATCCCCGCCATCCAGGAGGCGACGTCCGCGCCGATCTGCTTCGACCATCCGTCGCTGGACTACCATCGCGTCGCGCTGCGTCATTACGATCGCGCGCGAAGCGGCGCGCCGATCCTGAACTCGATCGCCGCGTCGCGCGAACGGCTCGACGAGATGATCGATCTCATCGCCGAGCACGACACGCTCGTCGTCGTCATGGCGTCGGAGCACTTCGTGCCGGGCGGCACGGCGCAGTGCCTCCGGCCCGAGGACTCGCACGCGGCCGCGAAGGAGCTCGTCGAGCGGCTCGTCACGAAGGCCGGCCGCCGGCTCGATCAAGTCCTCGTCGATCCCGGCCTCGCGCCGGTCGGCGCCGACACGTACGGGCTCGTCAACATCGGCCTCGACGCGATGCGCCTCATCCACGACGATCCCGATCTCGCCGGCGTGCACTTCACCGTCGGCCTCTCGAACTTCGCGTGGGGCACGCCGGCCGGCGTGCGCGAGCAGCTCGAGAACGCGTACCTGACGCTCGGCATGGACGTCGGGCTCGACTTCGCGATCTGCAACCCCGAGAAATCGCCGGCGCCGCTCCCGCCCGATCACCCGATGGTCATCAAGCTCCGCAACGC
>CAZNMF010000199.1:0-19088 GCA_964573795.1 uncultured Solibacteraceae bacterium | reverse complement strand
TGTTCAGGAGAGGGATGTATCGACGGTACTATCGAGAGAAGAGCTAGCGTCGGCTACGGGCTGCGGGCGACACGCTGTCGACCAACGCTTTCGCCGGGTCTGAAGAAGATGCGGCCTACGGATGAACGGGCTCGTACAGATGTAGGCCGGGTCTTTAGACCCGGCGTGAGGCCGTCAGCCCTACCACCGCCACCAGATGAACAGGGCGAACGCGGCGATCACGATGACGCCGCGCAGCCAATGGACCCACCACGGCCGGTGCGGGTTCAGACGCGCGACGGGATAGAAACAGATCCACGCGACGAGGACGGTCAGCAGATCGGAGAGCGGCGGAGACGTGACGTGAATCACGCCTTCGCCCGCGACGATGGCCATCGCGAAGCTGCGGATGACCACGAGCCACGCGCGACGGCGCGACGGCGCCGACGTCGGCATGGACGTGCCGCGCCGATCATCGGCGCCGTTCGCCGCGCTGCCCGGGCTCATTGGCGTCTGTCGCAATCCGATCGAGCCGCGCGCGCAGCGTCTGCAGCCGGATGCGCTCCCGCTCGATCGACGTCTGCCCTTCGGCCCGAAGCGCCTGCGCACGCTGCGTGGCCCGGTGCGTCGACGTGACGAGCGTGTCGATGCGCGATCGGATCTCCCTCGCCAGCTCCTGGCGGCTCTCGGTCAGCCGCTCGTCCAGATCGCCAATCACGCGGCTCGTGTTCGTGTCGAGCAGCCGTTCGAGATACCGCTCGACGCGCTCCCGAATCGCGTCGCGACGGGCGCCGGGCGGCAGCACGGCCTCCATCGCGGATCGCCAGGGGCTCGTCGCCGTCAGCGTCATCATCTCGGTGAAGTAGAACCGCCGTCGCCCCTCGAGCGCGGTCGGCGCCGACAACGGCGGCAAAGCGGCGAGCGCCGATTCGACGCGCGCGAGATCGTGCAGCAGCGCGTTGGCCATCTCGACGAAACGGCCGGCCAGCCGCGCGTAGATCTCCGAGGCGTCGTGCTCGATGACCGACAGCGTCTCCTGCAGCTCCCGTCGCGCGAACTGCTGTGCCAGCGGCCACGCGCCGCGCCACGACAGACGCCGTTGTGCCGCCAGCGACGCCAGCGCCTCGTCGAGCGCGGCCATCGCACGCTCACGCGCGGGCCCGAGATGCGTCGCCGCGCGCTCACGCAGCGTGCGCGAGGCCGACGTCTGATCGGCGGTCAGCAAGGCGTCGAGATCGTTCAGCGCCTGCGTCGCCTGGACGACCCAGTCCTCGATGGCGGCGACACGGCGATCGTTGTCTGCCGCCGTCTTCGTCAGCGCCTCGTCGAGCGAGGCGATCGTGTGGCGGAGCTGCGCCGCGATGCGGCGCGTCCGCTGACACACGCGATCGCGCAGCACGGCGTCCTTGCGCTCGCCGCCGAGCCGGCGAAGCGCCTGTTCCAGCCGGTCCCAATCACGGGTGGATGCGCCCGAGCGCAGCCGCTCGATCGCGCTCACGATGAACAGCGCGTCGGGGACGACGCCGAGGCGATCGGCGAGCACGCGCTGCGTGAACACGTACGCCTCCGCCATGTCCGCGTCGGCCATCTTGTCGGCCTTGTTCAGGACGAAGATCCACTCGCGCGTCTCGACGCCGATCGCGTCGAGCAGTTGCAGCTCCTCGCCGGTGACGGGTGGATCCGCGCCAAGGACCACCAGCGCGACGTCGATGCGCGGCACGAACGCCTTCGTCGTCTCGGCGGCCAGCGGCGATGACGACCCTACGCCGGGCGTGTCGACGAGGACGAGGCCGCCGGCGAGCACGGGATTCGGATCGACGAGATCGATCACGGACACGCGCTTCACGTTGCCCGGGTTCTGGACTTCCGTCGCGTAGGCCGCGATGGCGTCGATCGCGATCGTCTCCGGCGCGCGACCGTGGACGTGCACCTGGACCGCGCGCGTCTCGCCGTGGCGAATGACGGTGACGGCCGACGTGACCGGCGCCACGCCCGTCGGCAGCACGGGCTCGCCGAGCAGGGCGTTGATCAGCGTCGACTTGCCGCGCTTGAACTGGCCGACGCACGCGACGTACACCTGGCCGGCCGCGCGCCGATCGCCCAGCGCGGCCAGCGCCTGCGCGATCTCGTGCTCGTCGAGCGCGGACGCGACGTCCGTCAGCTCACGCAGCGCCTCTGCGTCCGCAGCCACGTCCGGCACCGGCGCCATGACAGCGGCCGCCCGTCACGCCGGCGTCGAGGCCGGCGAGGCCCGACGCAGATCGGTCTCGATGCGCAGCAACTGGTTGTACTTCGCGAGCCGCTCGGAGCGCGACATCGAGCCCGTCTTAATGTACTCGGCGCCCACCGCCACCGCGAGATCCGCGATGAACGCATCCTCGGTCTCGCCCGAGCGGTGCGAGACGACGATCGCGTACCTCGCCGCGCGCGCCGTCGCGATCGCCTCGAGCGTCTCGGTGACCGTGCCGATCTGATTGAGCTTGATCAGCACCGCGTTCGCGATGCCCTGCTCGATGCCCTGACGGATGATGTCGGGATTGGTGACGAAGATGTCGTCGCCGACGATCTGAATCCGCGATCCCAGACGCTGCGTCATCGTCTTCCATCCCGGCCAGTCCTGCTCGCCGAGGCCGTCTTCGATGGAGATCAGCGGATAGCGCGAGACGAGGCGCTCGTACTCGGCAATCAGCCCGTCCGGCGACAGCCGGTCGAGGCCGGATTTCGCGAAGCGGTAGCCGTCGTGATCCCAGAGCTCGCTCGCCGCCGGATCCAGCGCGAGCGCGACGTCGCGTCCCGGCTCGAAGCCGGCGCTGGCGATGCTGCGCATGATCACGTCCAGCGCCTCGTCGGGCTTCCGCAGGTTCGGCGCGTATCCGCCTTCGTCGCCGACCGACGTCGACTGCCCGGCCGCGCGCAGCTCGCGCTTGAGCGCATGAAACACCTCCGCGCACCACCGCACGCGCTCGGTCATCGTCGACGCGCCGACCGGCACGATCATGAACTCCTGGAAGTCGAGCGCGTTGGCCGCGTGGACGCCGCCGTTGATGACGTTGACCATCGGCATCGGCAACCGCAGCGCCGTGGGGCTCGACGGCAGATGACGGTAGAGCGGCACGCCCGCGCTCGCCGCCGTGGCGCGCGCGACCGCCATCGACACGCCGAGAATCGCATTGGCGCCGAGGCGGGACTTGTTCGGCGTGCCGTCGAGATCGATCAACCGCCGATCGACGATCGCCTGGCTCTCGACGTGCGCGCCGCGCAATGCGGACGCGATCTCCTGATTGACCGCGCCGACGGCCTGCTGCACGCCCTTGCCGCCGTAGCGGCGCAGATCGCCGTCGCGGCGCTCGAGCGCTTCACGGCTGCCGGTCGACGCGCCGGACGGCACGCTCGCCCGGCCGCGCGCGCCGTCGCTGAGCGCGACGTCGACTTCAATCGTGGGATTGCCTCGCGAGTCGAGGATCTCGCGAGCCTCGACGAGATCGATCCGCGCGTGTGTCGGCTGTGTGGCATTGGGCATGATGCAGGCGTCCTCACTGGTTCCCTGACCGACGGCGCCCAACGCATGGAGATTTGTGCACGTCCCAAAAACACAAAACTCCTACCGAGGGCTTCCGCCCTCAGTAGGAGTCATTGGCCCCGCGCGTGTGCGAGGCGGTTCCGGCGAACTCCACCGCCGTGCGGCCAGTATAGCGCAGCCGGCTGTCGCGCCGCGGGATTGCACGTTATGATGTGAGCAACACAAGGGTGTTGGAGTTCCACCCTAACCGCCCTCCTGATTGACCGAGGGAAGATGACTCCTGCGAGCTACGGCTGCGGGAGACCTGTCTTTCTCCCCCGTCGGTCTCGCACTCATCGCCATTCTGCCGGTGTCGGTACCCAACACGCTGGGACGATCGACGTTCCGGTCGAGGATCAACATGAGGAGGCCTGCGTGATGCGTTACGTGATGATTGCCATTGGCGGCGCGCTCGGTTCGCTTGCGCGCTATCAGGTGGCGCTCGTGGTCCAGACGCACGTGCCGACGGGATTCCCGTGGGGCACGTTCGTCGTCAACTTGTCCGCCTGTCTGATCATGGGCATCGCGAACACGCTCATCACCGACCGTCTCGTGCCAAACCCGGCGTGGCGCTTCCTCATCCCGATCGGGTTCATCGGCGCCTATTCGACGTTCTCGACGTTCGAGCTCGACGCGTTCCGCGCGAATTCCGAAGGCGCGTTTCTCGTCGCCGGCGTGTATCTCGTCGGCAGCGTCATCGCCGGCTATCTCGCGCTGTGGGCCGGTGTGGCCCTGGCGCGCCTCGTCTGACGCGGAGGAGACTGCCATGCTGCAACCAGGTCTCGCCAGGAAGGTGACCGTGTACGTCGGCCAGGACGTGCGCCATCACGGAGAGCCGCTGTACCTCGTCCTGTTGAACTACCTCTTCTACCACGGCGTCTCCGGAGCGACGGTCACGCGCGGCGTGGCCGGCTTCGGCGCCGATCACCACATGCACACCGTGCGCATCCTCGAGCTCGCCGAGAACCTGCCGACGAAGATCGAGTTCATCGAGACGCCCGCCAAGGTCGACGAGCTGCTGCCGAAGCTGCTCGAGATGGTCGGCGAAGGGCTCGTCGAGATCCAGGACACGACCGTCCTGAAAGCGACGAAGGTCGGCGTCTCGGCCGCGCCGGCGCTGCCGCGCGAGACGCTCACGGGCCGCGCGACGCTGATGCGCATCCTGATCGGCGAGGACGATCGCTGGCGCGGCAAACCGCTGCACGAAGCGCTCGTCGAGAGCCTTCGCGCCAACGACATCGCGGGCGTGACGGTCTATCGCGGCATCATGGGCTACGGCGCGCACCGTCAAATGCGCCAGGACAAGCGCCTGTCGCGCTCGCACGATCGGCCCATCCAGTTGTCGGTCATCGACGACGACGCGAAGATCCGCGCGTTCCTGCCGCTGCTGGACTCGATGCTCGGCGACGGGCTCGTGGTGCTGTCGACCGTCGACGTCGTCAAGTACACCCACCGGCTGCCCGCATCACCGACCTCGGAGGCACACGCATGACGTCCGGTCCCGCCCGCATGATTCGCATCCATTTCGGCGAAGACGATCGCTGGAACGGCATGCCGTTGTATCAGGCCATCGTCGAAGAAGCGCACCGGCAGGATCTCGCCGGCGCGACGGTGTATCGCGGCGTCGAGGGCTACGGCGCCAGCAGCCGCATCCACCGGTCGCACCTGCTGACCTCGTCGGACCTGCCGATCATGGTCTGCATCATCGACGACGTGGCGAAGATCGACGCGTTCATGCCGACGATCGAGCGCATGGTGTCCGAGGGGCTCATCGCGATCTCCGACGTCGACGTGATTCGCTACGCGGAGGGCCGCGCCCATGCCGGCGCGCGATGACGCGCCCGGGCAGGCGTCGCTGAACGAGAACCATCGCCGGCACCTGCTGGCGAGCTGCCAGTACATCGATCGGCTGCTGTCCGACGCGGACAACATCGTCGCGGCCACGGATACCGCGTCGCCGTTCGCGCGCTACGTCAACGATCTCTCGCCCGCGCTGAAGACGCTGGTCCGCGACTACTTCCGGAAGCTGCGGCAGGAGATGCTGCGCATTCTGGAGCGCCACGACGCGCTGCCGCCGAGCGACCGCATCTCCGCGGCGTACGCCCTGCGTACGACGCTCGGCTTCGTCGACATCTCGATCGAAGAGCTGAAGCCCGAGTACATCCGCGGCTACGGCGCGGTGCCCGACGCGCTGGTGCCGGAGATCAACGGCTTCGTCGAAGAGCTGCAGAGCATCGTCCGCGCACTGGACGCCGCGCTGAGCGCCGGACAGACGGGCGACGTGCAACGGCGCCTCGCGCAACTCGAAGCCGCCGGCGCCGACGTGTCCGTGCTGACCCGGCTCGAGCGCATCGTCGCCGAGCACGGCCTGGTCGAGTTCCGGCCGGCCCTCGACATCGCGTTGAGCCGCCTCGAGGACCAGCATTTCGAGATCGCGATCTTCGGCCGCGTCAGCGCGGGCAAGTCCTCGCTGTTGAACCATCTGCTCGACGGCGAGATCCTGCCGGTCGGCGTGAATCCGATCACCGCGGTGCCCACGCGCGTGATGTACGGCGAGACGCCCGGCATCGAGGTCCACTTCGTGGATCGCAAGCCGGAGTCGAAGCCGCTCGAGGCGCTGCGCGACTACGTGACAGAGGCACAGAATCCTGCCAACGCGAAGCACGTGACGCGGCTCATCGTGCGTGTGCCCGCAGCGCGACTGAGCGACGGCATCGTCTTCGTCGACACGCCGGGCCTCGGATCGCTCGCGACGTCGGGCGCGGCCGAGACGCTCGCCTATCTGCCGCGGTGCGATTTCGGCGTCGTGCTGATCGACGCGGCGTCGACGTTGACGCACGAGGACGTGCAGACGATCCATTTGCTGCAGCAGGCCGGCATCCCGGCGATGGTGGTGCTGAGCAAGGCCGACCTGCTGAGCGAGCACGACCGGCAGCGTGCCGTCGAGTACGCGCGGACGCAGTTGTCGAACGCACTGGGCCAGACGATCGACGTCCAGGCCGTGAGCACCGCGCCGGGATACGAGCCGCTGCTCGACACGTGGATCGGCGATCACCTGCGGCCGCTGCTGGCGCAGCACCGCGAGCTCGCGCGCGCCTCGCTGCAACGGAAGATCGGCGCGCTGCGCGCAGGCATCGAAGCGGCGTTGCGCACGCGCGCGTCACGCCGAGGCGAGCCTGCGGCGCCGTCTGGCGCGAGCGACACCGCGCGCGTCGAGCAGGAGCTTCGCGCCGCGTCGGGGGCCTTCGACACGGCCAGACGCACGATCGATCAGGAAGGATTCGTCTCCGAGCAGCGCTTCGAGGACGCGCTCGCCGTGATCGTCGATCACGTCACGGACGCGCTGCTCGCCGGCACGACAGCCGACGCGGCGACGCTGGTGACCGATGGGCTCGTGCGGGCCGCGCGGCAACGGGCCGACGCCGTCGCCTCGGCGCTCACGACGCTCGCGAGCACGGTCCGGCTCGCGTTGACGAACGCGGCCAAGGTGCTCGCGCTGCCCGAGCCGACGACCGGCGACGAATGGGCGTCGCTGATGCGCGAGCTGCCGCAGATCGATCCGGGCGCGATTCACGCGTCGTTCACGCTGCCGCTGCTCGGCGCGTTCGGCCGCCGCGCCGCTCACATGCGCGTGCGCCGTGCGATCGAGGAGCAGGCGGACGTCGCGCTCCGCGCCGCACTCGACACGCACTCCCGTCTCTTGCGGAGCTGGGGCACGCGCGTCTTCACGCACCTGCGGCAGCAGTTCGACGCGCAGGCGCAGATCTATCGCGCGCAGCTCTCCGGCGCCGCCGGCCGGAGCTCTGACGACGCGGCCGCGGCAGCGCTGCGCGAGATCGAGAACATCGGCGCGCCGGCGGATACGCCGCGATCGTAATCTGCCCGTTGTTCGGTGATCCCGCTTTCGGAGGGGCGGACCTTTGGGTCCGCCCGTTGCGGCCGAAACCTGAAGGTTCGGCCCTCCGGTTACACCTGCGCCATCGCCCGCATCTGCCGCCGCACGCGCCACAACACGGGCACGGCGATGAGCTGCAGCACGACGCAGAAGATGACGACCCCGATGATCGATCGTAGATGGCGCCCATCACGGCGCTGCCTGCGAACCACGCGAGCCCGTAGACGCCGGTGAACACACCGTACGCGGACGGACGCCGTTCGGGCCGTACCATCAACGCGACGGCGGCGGGCACGATCGACTCGTGCACGCCCATGCCGAGTCCCCACAGCGCGCAGCCGATCAGGACGGACCAGAACCCGCCGAGGAACACGAGCGGCGCGAAGACGGCGGAGACGATCGTCAGCGGAATCAGCACGACCAGGCCGACGCGATCGAAGAGGCGCCCGCAGACGAGCGATCCGAGCCCGCTCACGCCCATGGCGATCGCATACGCGAGCGGGATCCACAGCGGATCGAGCGCACGGTCCCGGCCGGCGTGATAGGCGATCAGCTGGAAGTCCGCGAAGCCCGCCGCGACGATTGCCGCGCCGGCGAGATAGATCCAGTAGATCGGCGGCAACCCGGCCGGCTCGAGGCGAGGCGCGCGGGCCTCGAGCTCCTCCGTGCGTGGATAGAGCCGGCGCGCGGTAAGGAGCACGGCGTAGGTCAGGATCGCAGGCACGACCAGGATCGCGAACGCCGTCTGATAACTTCCGCGCCGCGCGACGATCACGGCAACCGTGAGCGGACCCAGCAGCGCGCCCATCTGATCCAGGGCCTCGTGCACGCCGAACGCCCAGCCGTAGCCGATGTGACGCGCGGCGTGCGACAGCATCACGTCGCGCGGCGGGTTGCGAATCGCCTTGCCCGTGCGCTCCAGCAGGATGCACACCGACGCCGCCGGCCACGACTGCGTGAGCGCCAGCGCCGGCACGGCCGCCATCTGCACGAGATAGCCCGCGAGCGTGATCGGCCAGAACTCGTGCGTCCGCTCGCTCAGACGTCCGGACACGATGCGCAGCCCATAGCCAAGCAGCTCGCCCGCTCCCGCCACCACCGCCACGAGAAAGCCGCTGGCGCCGAGGCTGGCGAGAAACGGACCGGTGATGCTGCGCGCGCCTTCATACGTCAGATCGGCGAACAGACTGACGACGCCGATCAGCAGCACGAAGCGAAGGGCGCGTCGCGACTCGAACGCGGTCGTGGACACGGTGACGCTCCTCGGGCTCATGGCCTCGGCAGGAGTCATCAGCCGCGACCGCGGCGTCGATTCGCGTGAACCCCATCACCCGCGTGCGTGGGAATGGCCGCGCCCGGCGATCGTCCGCGGCGCGTTGACAGTAGTCGAAGCCGCGTCCTACGATCAAGCCACGTTCAACGGTGGAGTCCGATCTCGTCCCGCCGCCGGGACCAATGACTCCTGACAGGCTCGAGCCTGCCAGGAGTTTTTTTGTCACCCGGTGCACCGATGACGTTTCGCAGCCTGCTCCACCCGACACGCCGCGATCTCCCGCTGCCCGCCGAGGCGCCGCCCTGCTTCGCCGATCTCCGGCTCGATCAGATCGTCGACGCCGCCACGACGCACGATCCGGACGTGGCGCGCGTGTTCCACGCCCCACTACACGACCTCGATGCCATCGACTACCGGCAGGCGATCATGCGGGATCTCGAAGAGCCGCGGCTGCGCGGCCCCATCGAGACGTTCGTGGAAGCGATCCGGGCAGTCCGGCGCGATCTCGAGCGCGCGGCCCACAGCTCATATCGATACGAGGGCGCGCGCTGGTCGTTGCGTGCGGCGGTCTCATACGTCGACGCCGTCGAGCAGCTCGCCCAGCACCTGAGCGCCTTTCGCCCGGCCTCGCGAGGCCTGACGGCATTTGCCGCGTTTCTTGCGGCGTACCGGCAGGCCGATCCGTTCCGCACGCTCGCGGCCGATGCCCGCCGGGTCACGGCGGCGCTCGACGCCATCCGCTACGAGCTGCTGATCGACGGCTTGACGGTGACCGTGCGTCCCGCCAGCGGCGCGGAGGACTACTCGACCGTCATCGACACGACGTTCGATCGCTTCTCACGCGAAGCCTCGCACGACTACCGTGTGCGGTTCCCGGCGTCGGACGGCCTCAACCACGTCGGCGCGCAGATCGTCGAGCGCGTCGCGACGCTCTCCCCTGAGCCGTTCGCCGATCTCGAGCGCTTCGCGGCGGATCATGGCGGCTTCGTCGATCCGATCGTCGATCAATTCGTCCGCGACGTCCGGTTCTATCTCGCCTACCTCTCGTATCTCGCCCCGCTGCGTGCCGCGGGACTCCCCTTCTGCTATCCAGTCGTCTCGGCCTCGAAGGCGATCGACGTCCGCGACACGTTCGATCTGGCGCTCGCGCGCGCGCTCGTCGATCGGCGCCAGACGGTCGTCCTGAACGACGTCCATCTGGAGGGCGTCGAGCGCATCGCCGTCGTCAGCGGCCCGAATCAGGGCGGCAAGACGACGTTCGCGCGCACGATCGGGCAGATCCACTACCTGACCGCGCTCGGATGTCCGGTGCCCGGCAGGAGTGCGCGCGTGTTCCTCTGCGATCAGGTGCTGACGCACTTCGAGCGCGAGGAGACGGTCGTCAGTCTGCGCGGCAAGCTCCAGGACGATCTCACGCGCGTCAAGGCGATGCTCGAGCGCGCGACGCCCGACAGTCTTCTGATCTTCAACGAGATCTTCTCGTCGACGACCGTGCACGACGCGATCTTCCTCAGCCGGCACGTCTTCGAGCGTCTGTCGGCACTCGACGCGCTCGGCGTCTGCGTCACGTTCCTGTACGAGCTCGCGACGTTCAACGAGAAGACCGTGAGCGTGGTCAGCACGATCGATCCGGCCGATCCGACCATTCGCACGTTCCGCGTCGAGCGCCGGCCGGCCGACGGCCTCGCATACGCGATGGCGCTCGCCGAAAAGCACCACGTCACCTACGACTGGCTCGAACGCCGGCTCACCCATGAACGTTCATCTGCTGCATCCCGATCGTGATTTCGATCGACATCAGGCGCTGCCGGCACACGCGGCCGATCTGATCGCCGATCTCGGCCTGGACGTCGTCATCGCCACGATGGCCGGAGAGGACGCGCTCGTCGACGAGATCGCGCGTCGCGCGCTGGTCCCCGCCGCGCCCGTCGATCTCGAGACGATCCGCTTTCGTCAGGCGATTCTGCAGGACGCGCGTGCGCATCCCGATCTCCTGCGCACGTGGTACCGGCTGGCCGGCGACGCGCTCGAGGCCAAGCGCAAGAGCTTCTTCGGATTCAGCCATCGGCTGCCCTCGTCGATCCTCTACGGCGCGATCGAGCTGCTGACGTCGCTGATCCGGCTGCTCGAGGACGTTCGCGGCCTCGCGGAGGCGCACGACGGCCGCGTCACGTCTCTCGGCCTGTCGTCGCTCTGCCGGACGCTGGTCACCGAGCTCAATCCCGACTACGTGGCGCGCATGCGGCGTCATCTCGACGACCTGAAGTTCCGCCGCGGCGTGTTGATCAGCGCCCGGCTCGGGACGGGCAACGAGTCGATCGTCGAATCGCTGCACGAGCCGCCGCACGACGGGCCGCGCTGGCTCGCGCGCGTCTTCGGCAATGGCGGCGGCCTGACGGTCCGCGTGGCCGACCGCGACGAAGCGGGCGCGCGGATCCTCGACGATCTGCGCAACCGCGGCATCAACGTCGCCGCCAACGCCATCGCGCAGGCGACCGATCACGTCGTGTCGTTCTTCGAGCACCTGCGCGCGGAGCTGGCGTTCTATGTCGGCGCGCTCAATCTCGCCGACGCGCTGGCAGCGATGGGCGCGCCCACGTGCGTGCCCGTCGTCGAGCCGCCGGGCGCGCATCGGCTGTCGTGTCGTCAGCTCTACGACGTTGCGCTGGCGCTGACGCGCAAGCAGCGGCCGGTGACAAACGACCTCGACGCCGACGGCACGCGGCTGATCGTCGTCACCGGCGCGAACCAGGGCGGCAAGTCGACGTTCCTGCGGAGCGTCGGCCTGGCGCACGTCATGGCGTCGGCGGGACTGTTCGCCGGCGCCGACAGCGTTCACGCCGATCATCACAGCGGCTATTTCACGCACTACCGGCGCGAAGAGGACACCGGCCTGCGGCACGGCAAGTTCGACGAAGAGCTGGCGCGCGTCAGCACGATCGCCGACGCGATCGCCCCGCATGCGCTCGCGCTGTTCAACGAGTCGTTCGCGTCGACGGACGCGCGTGAGGGATCGGAGATCGGCACGCAGATCGTCCGGGCATTCCTGGACGCGGACGTCACGGTCGTGTTCGTGACGCATCTCTACCCGTTCGCGCGCGGCTGGTTCGACGCGCACCGGTCCGACGTGCGCTTCCTCCAGCCGGAACGCCTCGCCGACGGCACGCGCACGTTCCGGCTGCACGAGGCGCCGCCGGAGGAGACGAGCTACGGCGAGGACGTGTACGCGGAAATCTTCGGATCGACTGGCCTTGGCACCCATGAACGTGTAAGATGACGAGTGTCGCGGTGGAGTCCGCGTACCGTCTTGGCATACCGAGACCGATGACTCCTGACCCGGGTTCGAGCCCAGGCAGGAGTTTTTCCTTTGCTCTCCAGCACTGGGCCGTTTGCAGGAGGCCCCTTGCTGCCATCTTCCTCCTTCGTCTCCTCGGCGTCGCACCCCGCGGCCGCATCGACCACATACCTCATACGGACAGCCGCCGGCGCGGAAGTCGTGATGGGCCGCGGCATGCCCGCGTTTCTCGTCCGCGTGCCGCACGAGGCGTACTGGCGCCGGCTGTGGCGGCTGGATCCCTATCGCGCCGGCCTCGCGTTCATTCGCGGCGAGTTCGATATCGAGGGCGATCTGGTTGCCGCCATCGCGCTCTGGCTCGAGCGCGCGCGGGCGCTCGGCGCCGCCTACGTGTGGCATTCGCTGCGGCCGTATCTTCGTGTCGAACACTGGCGCCAATCGCGGCGCACGGCGCGGCGGAACATCACGTTCCACTACGACCGATCCGATGCGTTCTATCGCAGCTTCCTCGATCAGCGGCTCGTGTACTCCTGCGCGTATTTCTCCGACGCGCGCCAGTCGCTCGACGACGCGCAGCTCGGCAAGCTGAATCACGTCTGCCGCAAGCTCGATCTCCACGCCGGCGAGACGTTCCTCGACATCGGCTGCGGATGGGGCGCGCTCATCGTGCACGCCGCGTCGCTATACGGCGCGCACGCGCTGGGCTGCACGCTGAGCCAGCGTCAGCACGACGCCGCCGAAGCGGCGATTGCGACGCACGGGCTCGAACGCCGCGCGCGCGTCGTGCTGTCCGACTACCGCGACGTGTCCGGGCGATTCGACAAGATCGCGTCGGTCGGCATGGTCGAGCACGTCGGACGCCGGCGCCTCGGCGGCTATTTCAAGACGCTCGCGGCGCTGACGACGCCGTCGGGGCTCGTGCTCAATCACGGCATCATGCGCCCGAGCACGAGCCGGCCCGATGCATCGACGCACTTCCTCCAGCAGCGCGTGTTCCCGGGCGCGGAGCTGCCGTCGCTGAAGGACACGATCGTCGCCGCCGAGCGCGCGGGGCTCGAAGTGCTCGACGTCGAGAACCTCCGGCCGCACTACGCGCTCACGTGCCGCGCATGGGTCGAGCGCCTTCGATCGAATCGCGATCAATGCCTCGCCACCGTCGACGTCGAGACCTATCGCACCTGGCTGCTCTATCTCGCGGCCTCGTCTGCGATGTTCGAGCACGGCGTGTGCGACATCTACCAGGTGCTGCTGGCCAAGCGATCGCCGCAGCAGCGACGCCATCTCACGCGGACGTACATGTACGGCGAAGCAGGAGGCGGCGATGCATCTCGATGATCCATCGGCGCTGCTCACGACGTGTGCGCCGTCAGGGCTGCCGCTGCGCGGACGATTCGCCGAGCTGGAGGCGGTGACGCATCACCTGATGAACGGCCGCAGCATCCTGCTCGTGGGCCCCGATGACATCGGCAAGAGCGCGATCGCGTCCGCGGTCACGGTGCCGGGCGTCACGCGCCGCGATCCGCTCGCGTCTGTCACGCGCAAGGACGCGTCCCAGTTGCGGCTGAGCCTCGATCGCGGCGCCGTCGTGCTCGCGACGTCGCGGACGTCATCGGCGAGGGCCATCGGCGCGGTGCGACGGATCCTCTGGCGATTCCGCATTCTCACGGTTCGCCCGCTGCCGGCCGTCGCCATCCGGCTCGTGCTGCGGGATGTGCTGATCGACGACGAGCGCCTGCTGCGCCAGGTGCCGGCGCGCTGGTGGACGGAGGCGATCGAGGCCGCCGACGGCCGGCCGGGCTACGCCGTCGCGATCGCCCGTGCGGCGCTCGACGAATGGGCGACGCGCGGGCGAATCGCGTCGCCAGGGCTGGCGATCATCGACCATCGAATCGCCAGAGCCATGGCCGAGTGATCCGCGCCCGCGTACACCGCGACGAGGCACGTCTCGTGGATCGGGACCTCACATCGCACGCGCACGATCCGATTCCCGCGCTGATGCGTCAGCTCGATTCGCTGATCGACGGCGAGTCCGCGTCGGCGAAGCTGGCGGCGTGCGGCCCGCGCGCGATCCCGCCGCTGCAGAGCTTTCTGGTGCACGGGCGACCGAGCGGCGTGCCGCAGCCGCGATGCTGGGCCGTCCGCGCGCTCTCGGGCCTCGGCGCCAAGGACGTGCTGATCGCCTATCTCGAGCAGGAGCCGGCGCGCGATCCCGTCGTTCGTCTTGCGGAGGAAGCCGTGCAGCGCGAGGCGGCGCTGGCGCTCACGTCGTGGGACACGCCCGACGTCTTCCCGGTCCTGATGCGCGCGGCCAATCGTCAATTGATTCCGGGCGTGATCGAAGCGCTCGCCCGGTTCGACCGGCGCGAGACTGTGCCGATCTTCCTGCGCGCGCTCGAAGACGACTTCTGCCGGCCGTGGGCGGCAACCGCGCTCGAGGCGCACGTCGATCGTGACGGAGACGTGCTGATTCGATCCGCGCTCGACGCACGTCCCGATGGCGTCCACGAAACCCGCGCGAGCCTGCGTCGGCGCCGCGCGCTGTTGGCGGTGCTGAGGAGCCATCGCCTGCCGATGTCCGCCGCGCACGCGCTCGCGCCGCTCATCGACTCGCCGGATCCCGAGCTGGCCGTCGACGCGTGTGCGATCGCCCTGGCAGACGGCCCGGAAGACGACCGCGTGCACGCCCGCCAGCGTCTGGAACGGCTCGAGCCGGATGCGCCGTGGCACGTCCACGCGGACGTCACCGCGCTGCTGAACGGGTGCGGACACGCGCGTCCGTTGCGGTGAGCTCGGCTCAGTGCGCAGAGACGTTCGTCACCGGACGTCGAGCAGCGACGACAACGACAGATACAGTCCGAAGGACACGACGCCGGCCAGAAACGGCGTGAAGAACCAGGACAGGACGATCTCGCCCATGGCCTTGCGATTCAGCGTCTTCAATCCTCTGGCGCCGCTGGCTCCAGCCATCCCGCCGATGAGGGCCTGATTCATCGACGTGGGATATCCGAACGCCGCGCTGGTGTGCGCCGTGATGCTCTGCGCGAGCTTGGCGCCGAGACCGACGCTCAGATCCACGTCGACGATGCCCTTGCCCACCTTTTCGAGGATGCCGCGGCCCCACGTGAGCGCGCCAATGGCCATCACGATGCCGCCGACGAATCCGGCTTTCATCGGGGCGACGAGCTTCAGTCCATAGAACACGCCGACCGCGTTTCCCGTGTTGTTGGCGCCGAGGGTGTACGCGGCGTAGCAGCACGCCGCCAGCAGGATCCAGCGCAAGACATGACTCTTGGACCCCGAGCGTCCCTTCGTCAGCGCGTCGATCAGGCGTGTCAGCAGAAACCCCAGCAAGGCGCTCACGATCGGCGTGCCGATCCACGTGACGAACAGCCACAGAATCGTCGTGTGCCACTGAATGGGCGCGTCCATTCCCAATGCCGCGCCGACGACGGAAAAGCAGGCGAGCTGCGAGGTGGACACCGGCCATTTCATCCACGTGTTGGCGGCGGTGACCAGCGCGGCCGTCAGCATCATCACCGACGCGCCGAGCGGCGTCATGGCGTCACCGGGGATGATGCCCGTCCCGACGGTCGTCACGACGTTGTGGCTCTCGAACGTCGCGCCCACGATGACGAAGCACGCGATGAGCAGGAGCGCCGTCGACGGCTTCTTGATGACGCCGGCCCCATAGGCCATGCCCATCGTCGCGCCCGTGTAATGCGCGCCGATCGTCCATCCGAAGAACAGCCCCGCGAGCACCGCGGTCACTGTCAAATACGTGTCCACAACGGTCTCCTCGCGTGCTCAGCTCTGCCGGTTCTCGTCGTGCGCCTCGAACACGCGCTGCGCGTAGGCTATCTCATGCGGTCCGTTCCGGCAGCCGCGCGTGACGGATCAGGTACGTCAGTTGATGGCGATGCTCGGGCGAGAGCGGCAGCGCGGCAATTCGCGCGGCCGCCGCGCCGGTGTCGTAGGCCACGCGCCACAACTCGATCCGGCCGTTGTCGAAGATCGCGAATGCCGCGCGGGGATCGCCGTCTTTCGGCAAGCCGACGCTGCCGGGATTGACGACCGTCGTCAGTCCAACCTGCCGCATGAACTGATCGTGCGTGTGGCCGACCATGACGTGCTCCGGCAAGCCGACGGGCTCGAGCGCGGCGCGCCAGGTCGCGATGGGGCTGTCGATCGGGATGTACTCGAAGAGCGGATCGCGGGGCGTCGCGTGCACGAGCAGCACGTCCCGATCGGGCCGCCACGTGACGGACGACAGGAGCGGCAGACCGGCGAGGTAGGCGATGTCCTCCGGCGGCAGCCGGTCGCGGAAGTGCGACCGCGTCGCCACGGACAGATCGCGGTAGAGCGGCGAGCTGCGGCAGTCCTCGCCCGTGCCCATCGCGTGATCGTGGTTGCCGCGAACGACGCGCGTGGCGGAGCGGCGAGCCCAGGCGATGACGTCCTGCGGCGCCGGACCGTAGTCGACGAGATCGCCCAGCACCCAGATCTCGTCGATGTGGTGCTGACCTCGAAGCACTTCGGCCTCGATCGCCAGGAGTGCGTCGATGTTGCCGTGAATATCAGAGAGCACGAGCGCACGCATCGTCCAGCCTCCGCGTTGAGCTACGACAGACCATAGGTTGCGGACGAGCCGAGCCGCTCTTCGATCCGCAGCAGGCGGTTGTATTTCGCCACGCGTTCGGATCGCGCGAGCGAGCCCGTCTTGATGAGCGCCGATCCCGTGGCCACCGCCAGGTCCGCGATGAACGTGTCTTCGGTGTCGCCCGATCGGTGCGAGATGACCGTGCGATAGCCGCCCGCATGCGACGCGTCGATGGCGTCGAGCGTTTCCGAGACCGTTCCGACCTGATTCAGTTTGATCAACGTCGCGTTGGCCACGCGCTCGTCGATGCCGCGTTGAATCGCATCCGCGTGCGTGGCGAACAGATCGTCGCCGACGAGGATGACCGTGTCTCCAAGTCGCGCCGTCAGCGCCTTCCATCCCGCCCAGTCGTCGTCGGCCAGGCCGTCCTCGATCGAGAGAATCGGAAATCGAGCGGCGAGGTGCGCGAGCATCGCGATCATCTCGTCGGTCGTCGCCGCCGCGCGGTCGCTCTTGTGAAACTCGTACAGCCGGCGCGCGCGGAGATTGCTGCCAGCGACGTCGATCGCCAGCGAGATGTCCTTGCCCGGCTGATATCCGGCGCTCTCGATCGCCGCGACCATCGTGGCCAGCGCTTCCTCCGGCGTCCAGAACTCGGCGGCGTATCCGCCTTCGTCGCCGACGGCGGTGACGTGTCCGACACGCCGCAGCGTGTCCTGCAGCGTGTAGAAGACTTCCGCGCTCCAGCGCACCGCTTCACGGAACGACGGCGCGCCGTGCGGCACCAGCATGAAATCCTCGAAGTCCAGGGGGTTGGCGGCATGCGCGCCGCCATTGATGACGTTGATCATCGGGACGGGCAAACGAGGGCTGATGCCGTCCATGGCGAGATATTCGTACAACGGCTGTCGGCGGCTGTGCGCCGCAGCGCAGGCGATCGCCATCGGGACGCTCAGGATGGCGTTCGCGCCCAGCCGAGATTTGTCGGGCGATCCATCGATCTCGATGAGCCGTTCGTCGACGTCGCGCTGGCCGCTCGCGTCGAGTCCCGCGACGCCGCGCGCAATCTCGCCGGTCACGTTCGCGACCGCCTGCAGCACTCCTCGTCCGGCGAAGCGCGCGGAGCGGCGATCGCGCAGCTCCACCGCCTCGTGACGTCCCGTCGACGCGCCGGATGGCACCGCAGCGCGTCCGACGCTGCCGTCGGCGAGCGTGACCTCGGCCTCGACCGTCGGCGTTCCGCGGGAATCGAGGATCTCGCGGCCGTGCACCGCGGCGATCGTCGTCGCAATCGCGGAGGGCTTCCTGCTCATGAGACGCTCCGCGCGCGTCGACGCAGACACACCCACGTCATGTCGATGCTCCGTTCGATGAATGGTGCGGAGGACGCGCGAAACGTCGAGGCGAGGCCGCGACCGAGTCTCCCGCGTGATCCAACCGCAGGAGTCATCAGCCGCGTTTCAGGCGGCGGTTATACGGTGAACTCCTTCACCGACTTCGCGGTCAGTATAGCGCAGAGGGTGGATCGCGAGCGTGCTACATTCGCACCGGAGATGTCCCGATGACGTGGTGGGTCTTCGCGATCGCGTCGGCCGTCGCGGCGGCCGCGACGGCCATTCTCGCCAAGGTCGCCGTCGAGCACGTGCCCTCGAATCTCGCGACGGCCATTCGCACGGGCGTGGTGCTCGTCTTCGCGTGGCTGATTGTGCTCGCACGCGGCGAGCAGGCCGCCATCAGGGGGCTGGGGTGGCGGTCGTGGACCTTCCTCGTGCTGTCCGGCCTCGCGACGGGATTGTCATGGCTGGCGTACTTCAGAGCGCTGCAACTCGCTCCGGCGTCACGTGTCGCGCCAATCGACAAGCTGAGTCTGGCGTTCACGATCGTGCTCGCCGCCGTGCTCCTTCGCGAGCCTCTCTCATGGCGCCTCGCCCTCGGCGCCGCGCTGATCGTGGCCGGAGCGCTCTTGACGCTCAAAGCATGATGCACGCGCGCCGCCGACGCGCGCCTGCATCTGTTATGCTGACGCGGCGCGACGGGTGATGGAGTTCACCCGACCACAACCGCCGCCCGACGAGCGCGGCTGATGACTCCTGCCGGCTCTGCGGCAGGAGTTTTTTTATTGGCCTGCGGCGACACGCGAGGACGCGACGCCGACAGCGGACACCGACGATGGCACAGTTGAACAAGTACAGCTCGAAGCTCACGCAGCAGAAGTCACAGGGCGCGTCGATGGCGATGCTCCACGCCGCGGGCCTGAAGCCCGCCGACGCCGACAAGCCGCAGGTCGGCATCGCGAGCATGTGGTTCGAGGGCAACCCGTGCAACATGCACCTGCTGGATCTCGCCGGACACGTCAAAGCCGGCGTCGAGGCGGCCGGCATGGTGGGATTCCGGTTCAACACGATCGGCGTGAGCGACGGCATCTCGATGGGCACCGACGGCATGAGCTTCTCGCTGCCGTCGCGCGATCTGATCGCCGACTCGATCGAG
>CAZNMF010000198.1:0-2870 GCA_964573795.1 uncultured Solibacteraceae bacterium | reverse complement strand
TGCAGACAGTACGTCCGCCCCGCATGCAGCCCTCCGTCCGTCAACGCCGCATCGGCCGCCGGCGACGCCGACACCGGCCGTAACTCCACCCTGCGGCGCCAGGGCCCGCCCATCTCGATCAGGCCTGCGACGATGTCGGTCACGTCGTGGGGATCGGATGCCAGCGGCTCGCAATGATCCGAAAAGGGCAGCGACACCAGCCGCCGCGACGTCCACCCCTTCACGCGACACACCGCGAGGCCGTTCTCGAGACGCGGCCCTGACGATGCCGTCGCGACGAACGGCTCGTATCCGTACGTCCGCCGCAACGCCTCGAGCCACGCGGGCGTGTGAAAGATCGACGACGACGGGTGACGCTCGATCAGATCCGCCCAGCGCGGGTCTCGAATCGGGTCATCGAGGACGTGGATGGGAGTGGAAAGCACCTGGCAAACTTCGAACTTTGAACTTCGACGTTCGGCTGCTTGCGCTGAACTGTCGAGGAACGTCGCCCCGAGCTTGTCGAGGGGCGAACGTGACAGCACCATGCGGCGCGCTGTTACTGAACGGGAACGCAGTGCCGGCGCACGGACCCAGCCGCGTCCACGTCGTAGACCAGGCGTCCATCCCGCAGCGAGGCGTACGCCACCGCCGCTCGCTCCGAGTCAGGCCCGTCGATCCGCCACGCGTCGCCGTCTCGCACGAGCCGCATCGCGCGGCGATTGCGCCACCAGCGATTCACCTCGCCCGGCAGCGCGAGCCACACGCCGTCCCGCTCGCGCCGCTCGACGAGATGGCCGAGCAGCTTCAGATAGACGTCCCGCTCGCGCTGGCCGACCAGGTAGTCCGGGTGCGTGATGATGCTGATCAGCCCGTGCCGTCCGGCAATCAGCTCGATCTGCTCGCGCCACAGATCGATCGAGTAGTCGTTCAGGATGTGGAACAGGGTGTAGTCCTGCGTCGTCGTCAACGGCAGCTCGAGCACGTCGCCGACGAAATACGGCATGACGGTGCAGCAGCCGCCACGCTGCGGCTCGAGGTGCGCGGCGTTCGGGACGGACATGTCGTACGCGAACTCGAACGCGCCGAACCAGCCCTGCTCGCGATACATCGCGCCAGACCGGAAGCCGTCGCAGTTGAAGCGGCGCGCATAGCCGTTGATGCGGCGCGCCCGCGCCAGGAACTCCTCGCGATCGGTAAACAGCCGGCCGTCGTGATTGAGGTCGTGCAGATTGACCTCGAAGCCGCGCGCGCGCAGCCGCGCCGCGGTCCGCTCCCACGCCTCTTCGCGTCCTTCAGGGATCAACTGGAACGCTGACCTGATGGCGTGCCCTTCGTCGATGTCCATCAGCTCGTCACAGAAGTTCAACCCGGTCTGGCCCTCGATGTCGTGGGTCATCAGTCCGCAGGCCGACGCGCCGTCCGGCCAGAACCAGATGAACGGCAGCCGCTCCTCGCCCGACGCTTCGATCGCCAGCGTCATCGACGCTTCCATCAGCCGTTCGACGGTGAGATCGACGGGCCAGTGCGGAAATGCGATCCGATCCCAGCGGCTGAGGTGGGCTTTCTGCAGATGCTTCCGAAGACCGACGCCCATCCACGGACGCACGGCGTAATAGATCCGCCGGGCGACATCACCGGCCGGCGTGTGCAGCAGCCAGTTGTCGCCGTTCTGGCGGTATCGCTCCTGGCGCATGTTCGTCGCGACGGCGGACAAATCGAAGGGGAGCGAGGCACGGCCGTCGCGCGCGGCCGCGGCGACGGAGACGTCGGCCAGCGAGTCCGTCGCGTACGTCGCCGGCGTGCTGCCGGCCACGCGGCCGTACGCCACGGCGCCGCCGAAGCGAAAATAGCCTTCGCGTGAGGAAAGCGGGGCTTGCGCGACGAGCACGTTTCCAGCGTCCGAACAGCGGAAGTACTCCAGGAACGCGTTCATCGAGATCGATCGCTTCCAGACGATCTCGAAACTTCGAACTTTGAACTTCGAACTTCGAACTTGACGTGGCGCTCTCGATGATGCACTTGGCCGTCCCGAAACACGTGCCTACAGCGCCACGAGGCGCCCGCGTTCCTTGAGCGATTGTTCGGCGGCCTCGAGCAGGCGCACGATCCGCAGGCCCGCCTCGCCGTCGTTCGACGGCGTCCGGCCGTTGCGTACGCACTCGACGAAGTACCGTAACTCCACGGCGAGCGCTTCCGTGTTGTTGACCTTCGGCGACCACACGTCGCCCGATCGATAGCTGACCAGCAGGTCGTACACGCTCTGGCCGTTCGTGATCTCGACGCCCTTGTCGTAGACGCGAATTTTCTCGTCCGGCTCCAGATCGTTCCAGACCAGCATCTTCTCGCGCCCACCGATCAGCGTCGTCCGCACCTTCACCGGCGACAGCCAGTTCACGTTGATGTGCGCCGTGATGTTGCTCGGGAAGAACACGGTGATGAAGGCCATGTCGGCGAGCGCATTGAAATGCGCGCCGCCAGTGGCCACCACCGCCTCGGGCCGCTCCTCGATGAGGTAGTCCATGATCGACAGATCATGGGGCGCCAGGTCCCACACGACGTTCACCTCGTGCTGGAACAGCCCGAGATTGACCCGTGTGGAATCGAAGTAGTACAGCTCGCCGAGCGTGCCGTTGTCGACCAGCTCGCGGATCTTCCTCACCGCGCCGCTGAACAGGAACGTGTGGTCGACCATGATCCGCAGGTTCTTACGGGCCGCCAGCTCGATGAGCTCCTGTGCCTGCGCGGATGTCGACGTGAACGGCTTCTCGACGAACACGTGCTTGCCGTTCTCGAGCGCGCGCTTTGCCAGCTCGAAGTGCGTCCAGACGGGCGTGACGATCGCCACCGCGTCGATGTCCGGCGACTCGATCACGTCCATCTCGTCGGTC
>CAZNMF010000197.1:0-5675 GCA_964573795.1 uncultured Solibacteraceae bacterium | reverse complement strand
TCGTGCCCCTGGCAATGACGGACTGCTATACTCGCCGCCCATGATCGCCGCCCTGCCGCTCGGCGTGTTCATCGTGATCGTGCTGTTCTTCGTGGCCATGTCCGCGCTCGCGATCGTCGCGGGCGTCACCGCGCGCAAACGCGCTGCGCTCGTCAAGGCGACACCGACCTCGCCGATCGGTCTCACGACCGACGGCTATCGCGAGCTCGAAGGCACGATCGAGGCCGTTTCCGGACCTGCTGTGACGGCGCCGCTCACCGGCTGGCCGTGCGCCTGGTATCACGCGACGGTCGAGCGCCTTCAACAACGCCATTCGGATTCGCCGAGCTCGTGGGTCACGATTCATGAATGGACGAGCGGCGCGCCGATGCTGCTGCGCGATGCGACGGGCATCTGCACCGTCGATCCGGCGCGCGCGGAGGTCACGCCGACGGACAAGAGCCGCTGGTACGGCAAGACCGAACAGCCTGTCGATCGCAATCCGCCCAAGGTCGGTCCGACCGAATCCGTCCAGCCGATGCTCGAGGTCGCGTCGACCGGCGACTACCGCTACACCGAAGAGCGCATCTACGCTGGCGATCCGCTGCTGGCTCTCGGCGAATTTCGCACGCACACGTTCGACGCGCCCGACGAGGATGAGGACGTGGACGGAGCGGCGGCTCAGACGATCGCCGACGGCCCTCTCACGGATGACGACGTGATATCCGCGCGCGAGGACGCGCTGTTCGCCGCGGCCCACAAAATCTCGCGCACGACGATCTCGCACGGCTCCGGCAAGCAGCCGCTCATCCTCACGACCACGAGTCAGGCCAAGCATGTGGAGATGAGCGAGAAAGGCGGTCTGGCCGCGGTCGTCGTCGCGCTCGTGCCACTGGGCATCGCGCTCGTGCTGATCTGGGCACGCTTCGGCTGAGCGCCGCCACAACGCCAACACCGCAGATGGTTTCCTTGTCTTGTCCACGCGCGCTCCCCGCGCTATCATTTAGACTGATCGGTCTAACCTGACGGTCTTACGCATGCCTCGGCCTCGTTTCGACAATCTGCCCGCCGACAAACGCCGGCGCATCCTGGAAGCCGCCGCCTACGAGTTCGCCGAGCACGGATTCAAGGGCGCCTCGCTCAATCGCATCATTGGCACCGCCGGCATCTCCAAAGGCGCGGCGTACTACTACTTCGACGACAAGGCCGATCTGTACGCCACGGTCCTCACGGAAGGCTGGAAGATCGTGCTGCCGGCCGAAGCGCTCGACGTCGCCGCGCTCGATCGCACGACGTTCTGGCCGACGCTCCGCCGGCACTATCGACAGATGATGGACACCGCCGGCCAGGAGCCGTGGCTCGTCGCTGTCGGCAAGCTCTTCTACGGACCGGCCCCGTCGGCCGCGCTCGGACAGATCGTCGCCGACGAGTTCCGGCGCGTGATGGCCTACGTCAGCGACGTGATTCGCCAGGGCCAGCGCGTCGGTGCGATTCGAGCCGACGTGCCCGCGCCGCTGCTCGTGGCCGTCGTCGGCGCCGCCCTCGAGGCCGCCGATCGCTGGTCGGTCGAGCATGCACTGGAGCTCGGCCCCGAAGGCATGGACCGGCTGGGGAACACGCTCTTCGACATGATCGAGCGGTTCGTCGCGCCGCCGGATCGGAAGGCGCGCCGGTGACGGCCGACGCCGATCGCCTCTTCGACGTGCGCGGCGTGACCAAGGTGTACCGCGCCGGCGAAGTCGACGTGCAGGCGCTTCGCGGAGTCGATCTCGACGTCGTCGCCGGCGAAGTGCTCGTGCTGCTCGGACCGTCCGGCAGCGGCAAGTCGACGCTCCTCAACATCCTCGGCGGGCTTGACTCGCCGAGCGCCGGCACCGTCCGCTATCGCGATCGCGATCTGACCGCCGCATCCGACGCGGAGCTGACGTCGTTCAGACGGACCGCCGTCGGCTTCGTCTTCCAGTTCTACAACCTGATCCCGAGCCTCACCGCACGCGAGAACGTCGCGCTCGTGACGGAGATTGCGGCCAATCCGCTGACGCCTGACGACGCGCTGCGCCTGGTGGGACTGGAGACGCGCGCGGATCACTTCCCTGCCCAGCTCTCGGGCGGCGAGCAGCAGCGCGTCGCGATCGCGCGGGCGCTGGCGAAGCGGCCGGACGTGCTCCTGTGCGACGAGCCGACCGGCGCCCTCGACATCAAGACCGGCGCCGTCGTGCTCGACGCGATCGCCCACGCCAACGTCACGCTCCGCACGACCGTCGTCATCATCACGCACAACGCCGCGATCGCAGGCATGGCCGATCGCGTCGTCTCGCTGGCGGACGGCCGCATCGTCCGCGAGGTGCGCAACCAGACGCGCGTGCCGGTATCGGAGATCGCCTGGTGAGGCGCGCGTGCTGACCCTCGACCGCAAGCTCGTTCGCGATCTCTGGCGCGCGCGCAGCCAGGCCGCCGCGATTGCGCTCGTGGTCGCTGCGGGCGTCGCGATGTTCGTGCTGACGCTGAGCGCGTTCACGTCGCTCGACCTGACGAAATCCGACTACTACGCGCGGCAGCGGCTCGCCGACGTGTTCGCGTCGCTGAAGCGCGCGCCGATCTCGCTGGCCGACGACATCGCGCACATCCCCGGCGTGGCCGCGAGCGACACGCGCGTCGTCGTCGACGTGACGCTCGACGTGCCCGGCGAGGCGATGCCGATCGCCGGGCGCCTCGTGTCCGTGCCGGATGCAGGCCGGCCCGCGCTGAACAACCTCGTCCTGCGCGCCGGCCGCTGGATCGAGCCGTACGCCGACGACGAAGCGATCGCCAGCGAGCCCTTCGCGGCGGCCAATCATCTCCACGTCGGCGATGCGCTCGGCGCGCTCATCAACGGACGCCGCCGCAACCTGCGCATCGTCGGTCTGGCGCTCTCGCCCGAGTACGTCTACGCCATCCGCCCCGGCGAGCTGCTCGTCGACGTCGCGCACTTCGGCATCCTCTGGATGAGCCGCAAGGCGCTGGGTACCGCCTTCCAGATGGACGACGCGTTCAACGACGTGTCGCTGCAACTGGCGCACGGCGTGAGCGCCCCCGAGGTCATCGCCCGGCTCGATCGTCTGCTCGATCCGTACGGCGGCCTTGGCGCGATCCCGCGCAGCCAGCAGCTCTCGAACTTCTTCCTGCAGGGCGAGATCGATTCGCTGCGCGGCATGGGCCGCATCGTGCCGGCGATCTTCCTGTCGGTCGCAGCCTTTCTGCTGAACGTCGTGCTGACGCGGCTGGTGGCCGTGGAGCGGCAGCAGATCGGCGCGCTCAAAGCGCTGGGCTACTCGAGCGCGGAGATCGGCTGGTGGTACGTCAAATGGGCGCTCGCCGTGGCAATTGGCGGCGTCGCGATCGGTACGGCCGCGGGCGCCGCGATGGGCCGCGGCCTGACGGCGCTCTACACCGACTTCTTCAACTTTCCCGACCTGCACTACGTGCTGCCCATGCCCGTCGCGATCGGTGGTGCCGCGGTGGCTATGCTGGCGGCGGTGATCGGGGCGCTCGGCGCGACGCGGCGGGTCGTCCGGCTGCCGCCGGCCGAGGCGATGCGTCCGGCGCCACCCGCGTCGTATCGGGTGACATGGCTCGAGCGCGCCGGCGCGCGGCACTGGCTCTCGCCGCCGACGCGTATCGTCCTTCGCAACATCCAACGGCATCCGTGGCGGACGACGTGCTCGGCCGCCGGCATCGCGCTCGGCACGGCGATGCTCATCGTCGGCACGTTCACGACCGACGCGATGCAGCAGATGATCGACACGCAGTTCGACGTCGCGCAGCGCTACGACGCCATGGTCACCGTCACCGAGCCGGCGTCGACCGCAGCGATGGACGATCTCGATCGCCTGCCGGGCGTGCTGCGCGCCGAGCCGTTTCGCGCGGTGCCCGCACGCCTTCGTGCAGGACCGCGGTCGCGATCGGTCGCGATCACCGGACTCGCGCCCGACGCCACGCTCAACCGCGTCGTCAGCGGGGCTGACCGGATCGTGACGCTGCCGTCGCAGGGTCTGGTGCTGTCGCGCAAGCTCGCGGCGCTGCTCGGCGTCTCTGCCGGTGACACGGTGACTGTCGACGTCCTCGAAGGGCGGCGGCCGAGCGTGCGCGTGCCGGTCGAACGGCTCACGGACGACTACCTCGGCACCAATGCCTACATGAACCTCGCGGCGCTCCACGCGCTGGTGCAGGAGGGCGGCAGCGTCTCCGGCGCGTACCTCGCCGTCGACTCGAGCCGCCTCGACGAGCTGTATCGGCGCCTCAAACAGACGCCGCGCGTCGCAGGCGTGAGCCTGCGGCGTACCGCCATCGACAGCTTCAACGACACGCTGGCGGAGAGCGTGGGGCTCACGCGCACGATCACGGTGCTCTTTGCGGCAATCATCGCGTTCGGCGTCGTCTACAACACGGCGCGCGTGGCGTTGTCGGAACGCGGATGGGAGCTGGCGACGCTCAGGGTCATCGGGCTCACGCGCGGCGAGATCGCCTACGTGCTGCTCGGCGAGCTGGCGCTCGTGACATCGGCGGCCCTGCCGATCGGCGCGCTCTTCGGCTATGCGTTCGCCGCCGCGACGGTGATCGCGTTCGACACGGACGTCTATCGCCTGCCGCTGATCGTCACGCCGCGGACCTACGCGCTGGCGATCGCCACGACGATTGCCGCGGCCGCCGTGTCGGCGGCGATCGTCGGACGCAGTCTGCAGCGGATGGATTTGATCGGCGCGTTGAAGACACGGGAGTAGGAGCGAAGCACGCCCATGACGATTTCGATCAGACACACGCGTCGGCTCGTGGGATGGACGATCGGCGGCGTCGCGATCGCCGCGCTGCTCGTCGCGGCGTTTCGCCCACGCGCGGTGGACGTCGATACGGCCGAGGTCGCGAGACGCGCGCTGCAGGTGACCGTCGATCACGAAGGTCAGACGCGCGTTCGCGATCGCTACACGGTCTCGGCGCCCGTGGCCGGACGCGTCGAGCGCATCGAGCTGGAGCCCGGGGATGCCGTCGTGGCGGGACGCACCGTCGTCGCCACGTTCGCGCCGGCGCCGCCGCCGCTGCTGGACGCGCGGGCGCGCGCCGAAGCCGAAGCGCAGGTGCGCGCGGCCGAGGCCGCCGTCGCACAGGCACGCGCGACGCTCGCCCAGAACGACGCCCAGCGCGCACTGGCGGAGACCGAGCGCGCGCGGGCGGATCGCCTGTTCGAGGGCGCAGCCATCTCGCGCGCGGAACGCGATCAGGCGATCACGGCCGCGCAAACGGCAGCCGAGGCCACGCGTGCGTCGCGCGCGGCGGTCACCGTCGCCGAACATCAGCTCGACGTCGCACGCGCCGCGCTGATGCCAGCCGGCCCCGCCGCGGCGCCGGCCACGCTCGTCCTCCGCGCGCCCGTCACCGGCGTCGTGCTCCGCCGGTTCCACGAGAGCGCGGCAGTCGTCGGCGCGGGCGAGCCGCTGGCGGACATCGCGGATCCGGCCGACCTGGAGGTCGTCGCCGACTATCTGTCAGCCGACGCCGTCAGGATTCGCGCTGGCATGCCAGCGCTGCTGGATCGCTGGGGCGGCAACGACGCGCTCCACGGTCGCGTCACACGCGTGGAGCCATTCGGCTTCCTCAAGGTCTCCGCGCTCGGCGTCGAGGAGCAGCGCGTGAACGTCATCGTCGGCCTGCAGAATCCTGCG